>JADMJR010000015.1 GCA_018780365.1 Acidovorax sp.
GCGTGGGCGGGGGCGATCTGCAGGTGGTCGGTGCGCACGCCCACCTTGCCTTCGGATGTCTCAATCACGTTGTGCCCGCCCATGAAGCGCGCCACGAATTCGCTGGCGGGGCGGTTGTAGACCTCGTGCGGGCTGCCCACCTGCTCGATCACGCCGTGGTTCATTACCACCATGGTGTCGGCCAGGGCCATCGCCTCTTCCTGGCTGTGGGTCACATGGATAAAAGTCAGGCCCAGCTCTTTTTGCCAGCGGCGCAGCTCGGCGCGCATCTGGATGCGCAGAAAAGGGTCGAGGGCGGATAGCGGCTCATCGAGCAGCAGCACGCGCGGCTGGGTGATGAGGGCCCGCGCCAGCGCCACACGCTGCTGCTGCCCGCCGGAGAGTTCAGCCGGCTTGCGCTCAGCCAGGTGGCCCAGGGCCACACGCTCTAGCAGGTCGCGCGCACGCGCCTGGCGCTCGGCCTTGGCCACGCCCTTCATCTTCAGACTGAAGGCCACGTTGTCCAGCGCCGACAGGTGCGGGAACAGCGCAAAGCTCTGAAACATCATGGCCGTGCCGCGCGCGGCGGCGGGCAGGTCGGTGATGTTGCGGTTCTCCAGCAGGATGTCGCCACTGGTCACCGACTCGTGCCCGGCGATCATGCGCAGCGTGGTGCTTTTGCCGCATCCCGAGGGGCCGAGCAGGCAGCAATAGCTGCCGCTGGCGATGCGCAGGTTGATGGCATCCACGGCGGGTTTGCCACTGGCATAGCGTTTGGTGAGCGCAACAAGTTCGATGGCGGCGGAGACCTGTGCAGAAGGGGTGGCGTGCATGGGCCAAGGTGTACGCAAAGCCCATGCCAACTTTGTACACAATGTTTTAAATACATTGCATACAAAATGCACCAACGCCGTGCACAGCCGCCCCAGCGGGGCGCACCCCATGCACCATCACCGGCCCACACCCGGGGCCTTCAGGGTGCACAGGCGCTTGGCAGCGGGCATCCGCCCCGCAGACCGGGTGCCCACAACGCATGGCTATACTGATCCTGGGCAAAAGAAACAATTGCTTACGCAGGCGCGCCACCCCACCCACCCACGACGGATGACGAACCTCGACCCACGTTCCATGATCGCCATGGCGGGCTTCATGTCCGCCATCATGGCCATCGTTCTGCTGTTCATGCGGCGCCACTACCCGCCCTCGATCCGGGGCGTGGGTGCCTGGGCTGTCGCCCCGCTGCTCTGGCTGGCGTCCACGGTGCTATTCGGTGCACGGGACTTCATTCCAGCCTGGCTGAGCCTGGTGCTTGCCAACCAGCTGCTCGTGCTGGGCAGCCTTCTCTATTACATGGGTACACGCCACTTCCTGGGCCAATCGTTTGACTGGCGCTTCTGGGGCTGGGTGATGGCGGGCAGCACCACCGTGTTTGTGGTGCTCACCTACTGGGTTCCCAGCTACGGGCTGCGGGTGGGCTTCTTCACGGTGCTGATGGGTTGCATCTACGCGGCGCAGCTGCGCTTCATGCTGCGCCACGGCGAGCGCAGCTTTCCCGTGCGGCTGGTGCAGGTGGTGCTGGCCGTGCACACACTGATACTGGCCGTGCGGCTGATTTCCATCTTGATCGGCAAAGGCGGCTCCGACCTGATGGAGCCTTCGCTGTTCCAGACCCTGTACATCGGCGCCTATGTGTTGATGGTGCTCATGCTCTCCATCGGCGCGGTGCTGATGGCCACCGACCGCCTGCGCACTGAGCTGGAACACCTGGCCACGCACGACTCCCTGACCAACACGCTCAACCGCCGCGCGCTGCTGGAGCGCTGCGAGGACGAGCTGGAGCGCGCCCAACGCTACGGCCACGGCCCGTCGATCATGATGGTGGACCTGGACAACTTCAAGGCCGTGAACGACACCCGGGGCCACCAGCATGGCGATGCGGTGCTGGTGCATTTTGCCGACCGCACCCGCCAGGTGCTGCGCCGCGCCGACCGGCTGGGTCGCTACGGGGGCGAGGAGTTTCTGGTGCTGTTGCCCGGCAGCGATGCCGATGCCGCCATGGTTGTGGCCCAGCGCATCCACGCCACGCTGGCCACCGGCCATGCACTGGATTGCCAGGTCAGCATCGGGCTGACCAGCTGGACCGGATCGCAGGAAACGCTGGACGCCATGCTCTCACGCGCCGACGCGGCGCTGTACCGCGCCAAGCACGAGGGGCGCAACCGGACCGTGGTGGCCTCTGAGTCTGTCGAAGCGCCACGCGAGGCTTCGACAGGCTCAGCCCGAACGGCAGTGAGCGACTGACCGCAAATCCGTATCAGGCCGACTGGGTGGCCACTCCGGCCGATTCAAAGCTCGCCATTTCCGCCAGCACCGCGCAGGCCGATTGCAGCAGCGGCCATGCCAATGCAGCCCCCGAGCCCTCACCCAGCCGCAGGCCCAGGTCCAGCAGCGGCTCGGCCTGCATCTGCGCCAGCATCAGGGTGTGGCCCCGCTCGCCCGAGCGGTGGGCAAACACGCAGCGCTGCAACACGGCGGGCTGCAACCGGCTGGCCACCAGCACGGCGGCGCTGGTGATGAAGCCGTCCACCACAATCACGCGGCGCTCGGCCGCTGCCTGCAGCACCGCGCCCACCAGCGTCGCCACCTCGTAGCCACCCAACGCGGCCAGTGCGGCCAGCGGTGTGGTGGCATCGGCATTGGCATCCAGCGCCTGTTGCAGCACGGCGCGTTTGCGTTCGATGCCTGCGGCGTCCAGGCCGGTGCCGGCGCCCGTCACCTCGGCCAGCGGCAACCCTGCCAGCCGCGCCAGCAGCAGCGTTGCCACCGAGGTGTTGCCGATGCCCATTTCGCCCAGCAGCAATGCATTGCCCGGCAGGCTGCGCACCACCTCCATGCCATTGGCAAGGGCCTGGGCGCATTGCTCCGCCGCCATGGCCGGGCCCACCGATGCATCGGCCGTGCCGGGTGCCACCTTGTGCACCAGCAGGCGCGGTGCACCGGGGGCTGCCTCGCGCTGCGCAATAGGGCGCGCCACGCCGCAGTCCACCACCGTGAGCTGGAGGCCGTTTTGGCGCGCCAGCACGCTCACTGCGGCGCCACCGGCCAGAAAGTTTTCTACCATCTGCCAGGTCACATCGCTGGGGAACGCCGAAACCCCCTTGGCCGCCAGGCCATGGTCGCCTGCGCACACCAGCATCTGCGGCTGCAGCAGCGCAGGGGCCTCGGTGCCCAGCACCTGGCCGATGCGCAGTGCCAGCGCTTCCAGCCGCCCCAGCGAGCCGAGTGGTTTGGTCTTGTTGTCCAGCAGGTGCTGCAAGCGGGCGGTCAGTGCGGCGTCGGAAATATCGGCGATGGCGGGAACAGTGAATGCGGCGAGGGATTGCATGGTGTGAGGAAAAGAAGCAGAAAAATACGAGTTGAAGCGAGCAGCAGGAGCAGGCACTCAGGCAGCGAAGGCATCGGGCGCGATCAGCGTCCGCAGTGCGCCTGGGGCAAAGCTGGCCTCTGCCATATGTGCCAGGCCGTCGAACACCGCGTCGAGCGTGGGAACAGGGGCCGCGCCCACCCGGCCAAACAGGGCCTGCAACGCGGCGGGGTCTTCGAGCAGGCCATGCAGATACACGCCCAGCACATTGCCCGCCGGGTTTTGCCAGGCGATGCCGGGGATCACCTCACGCGCCACATCGCCCTTGGCGGCCATGGCGGGGTGCTGGGCTGTCTGGCCGTGGTGGATTTCATAGCCCATGACGGGCACACCTGCCAGCGCAGCCCAGGCGCCCAACACCGCGCCAAACTGCGCCTGCGTGCGTTGCACGGTCTTAGCGACCTCGAAGGTGGTGACCAGCGGCAGCAGGCCCAGGCCCGGCGCATTGCCATCAATGCCCGCCGTGTCGATCAGCGCCTCGCCCAGCATCTGCAGGCCGCCACACACGCCCAGCACAGTGCCACCCTGGCCCGCGTGATGGGCAATGGCCTGATCCAAACCCTGCGTGCGCAGCCAGGCCAGGTCGGCGGCGGTGGCCTTGGAGCCGGGCAGCACCACCCAGTCGGTGGGCTTCAACCCGCCCAGGTCGGCCGGGCTGCGCACCCACAGCAGGCGCACGCCGGGCACGTTCTTGAGCGGCTGGAATTCATCGAGATTGCTGATGCGCGGGTAGGCCACCACGGCCACCGTGGTGTGCACGGCACCTGCAGCGGTGCTGCGGTCATCAAACACACCATCTTCTTCGGGCAAGCCGTGGCGCCATTGCATGGGGATGGTGGCCACCGTGGGCACGCCGGTCAGGTCCTGCAGCATCTGCGGCGCGGGGGCGAGCAGGCTGGCATCGCCACGGAACTTGTTGAGCACAAAGCCGTGGATCAGCGCCCGCTCGTCCTCAGGCAGCAGCGCCCAGGTGCCGTACAGATGGGCAAACGCGCCGCCCCGGTCGATGTCGGTCACCAGCAGGCAGCGCGCGTTGGCATGGCGGGCCACGCGCATGTTGACGATGTCACTCGCATGCAGATTGATCTCTGCGGGCGAGCCCGCGCCTTCAATCACGACCACGTCGTTCTCGGCGCGCAGCGCATCGAGTGCAGTAGCGATCTGTGGCCACACCTTTTCGCTGCGGCCGCGCCAGGGCATGGCGGTCAACTCTGCGCTCACCTGGCCCATCAGCACGACCTGGCTGTGGGTGTCGGCCTCGGGCTTGAGCAGCAGCGGGTTCATGCGTACCTCGGGCTCGGCGCGGGCCGCAAGCGCCTGGAAATACTGGGCGCTGCCGATTTCTCCCAGGCCGCCGTCCGGGCCCGACACCACACGCGCGTTGTTGCTCATGTTCTGCGCCTTGAACGGCGCGACCTTGAGGCCCAGGTTGCTGTAGTAACGGCACAGCGCCGTGGTGAGCCAGCTTTTGCCAGCTCCGCTGGTGGTGCCCAGCACCATCACGCAGCGGGCCAGTTTGGAAGCAGAGTATTCAGTCAAGGCAGTGGGCGGACCATGCGGTCCATGATGTGTTCAAGCGCTGCCGCTGCATCAGTGCAGCGGCCGGTGTGCACGGGGGATGTCTGGATGATGGCGCTGCGCCGGGCGGTGAGCCAGTGGAAGCGCTGGCGGTAAGGCAGGCGCGCAATCGGGCCACAGCCTTCATCACCCGCGCAGATGGCCACAATGGCCGCCAGATGGCGGCGCACGGTGTCGATATCGGCCTGCGGGTCCATGGCCAGCAGGCGCGCTTCATCGAGCGCAATCGATGCCTGCAGAAACCCGGTGCGCTGGCACGACAGGATCACGCCCGCGTTGATGAACTCCTCGCGCTCCACGCGCGGCACCACACGCACGATGGCGTAGTCGTACACCTCAGGCGCGTGCATCGACAGCCTCCTTCAATGCATTCACCCACGTTGCGCGCCCGTCCAGGCGCGCGCAGAAGTAGTCCACATAGGCCTGGCGGTGGCTTGCGGGCGTCGACAGCGGGCCTTCGGCATGCTCGGCCCCGGCCAACGCCAGAAACTCATCAGGCACATCGGCCAGGATGCCCGTGACCACCCCGGGTGTAAGGCGCGCCGCCAGCTCGGCATCCACGCCCATCAAGACCGTGGCCTGGGCCAGCAGCACATGGTCGGCAATCGGAGCGAAGGGTTTGGCAGGCTGGGCCACCACGCCGTTCCAGGCATGGTGAAAAGTCAGCGCAGCGCCGTGGTCAATGAGCCAGGGCTGGCGGTGCCACATGAGCAGATTGGTGTTGCGCGCGGTGCGGTCCACATTGCCCACCAGGGCATCGAACCACACGAGGCGCGAGGCAAAATCATCGGACACCCCATCCACTGCCGGGTCAAAATTGAGCGCGCCCGAGAGGTAGTCCAGCCCCGCGTTCAGGCCACCACTGGCGCGGACCAGGTCCTGGATCTCGGGGTCGGGCTCGGTCTGCGCCAGGGCGGTGTCGAGCTGGGCCAGCACGATCTCGGGCACGGGCAGGCCCAGCGCGCGGGCGATGCCGCCCGCAATGATTTCGGCCAGCAACGCGCGCACGCCCTGCCCTGCGCCCCGGAACTTGAGCACATAGGTGCCCAGGTCGTCGCCCTCGACGATGGCGGGCATGGAGCCGCCTTCACGCAGCGGCGTGACGTAGCGGTTGACGGTAATGGTTCTCACAAGGCATCCCCTGAACCGGTTGAATTTCTGTTGGCGATGGTACGGCTGCTTTCGATGGTTCTCCAGGCCTGCCGCAACGCATCCTGCGCAGTGGGCGCCAGCACGCCCAGGCGCACGCTGCCCGGCAACCCGAACGAGGTGGCGTCGCGCAGCTTGATGCCCGCCGTGCGCAGCGCCACCAAGTCGTCCGGCAACGACGTGCCAACAGGCTGCGCGCAAAAGTAGTTGGCCAGGCTGCCCGCATGCACCGCCCAGCCCAGGTCCAGGCACAGCGCCTGCTGGCGCGACTTCCAGTCGCGCAGGGTGGAGAGGCTGTACACCAGCCACTGCTGCACCACCGGCAACACCCAGGCCTGCAACAAGGCCACGCCGTGCGCACCCACCGGCCACGAAGGCGCCAGGGCGGCCAGTGCGCGCACCAGCTCCTCACTGCCAGCGGGCGCAATGGCGTAGGCCGCACGCACACCGGTCAGCCCCAGGGCCTTGTTGGGGGTCCACAGCTGCCAGCAGGTTGCTGGCAACTGTGCAGGCGGCACACCAGTCCACGCCCCTTCAGGGTCGAGTCGCAGGGGGGCATAGGCGCAGTCAAGCACACGCAGCACGTTGGCCACATCACCACCACGCTCCGCGCCGTCGTGCTGCCAGGCGCGCACCGCCGGGTCGGCCAGGCCCAGCGGGCTGGAGGGCTCGCACGCCCACTGCAGGCCCGCCGCCGCGCCATTGCCACGCACAACACCCAACCCGCGCACCTGGGCGGCCTGGGCATAGTCGCCATAACTGTGCGTCGGCAGGGCCACCTGCACCGCACCCTGCTGCGCGGCCAGCGCCGTAAAGCGGTGCATGAACTCGCTGGCGCTGGCCGCCAGCACGATGCGGCCCGGCGCCACGCCGTGGAATGCGCCCAGGCCCTCGCGCAGGGCGGTATAAGCCGGGTCGGGGTAGCGCGTGGCATCGGCCGATTGCACCGCCTCGCGTGCTTCTGCACAGGGGCCACAGGCATTGCTGTTGGTCGAAAAATCAAACAGCGGAACGCCCCCGGTATCCGGGCCGCCGTGCTGGGGCACCCACACGGGCTGGGTTTCAAGGTGCGTCATGTGGACATCCATACAGAGAAAACCATGGCCACCAGCAACTGGAGGGCCGCCACCACCGGCACCAGGGCCAGCACCACCCGGGTGCCGGCGCGCGCCGCCCGCCGCGTATCGAGCGGCCCCGCCCTGCGCCCCTTGCTGTGCAGGGTGTACACACCCGGCTTGGCCAGCCGCACATCCAGCACCAGGGCCATGGCGGCCATGGGCCAGCCGCTGTTGGGCGAAGGCGTCTTGCGCGCCTGGCGCGCCAAGGTGCGCAGCGGCAAACCTTGGGCGCCCAGCACCAACAGCAGGGCCGTGATGCGCGCAGGCAGCCACGACAGCACATCGTCCGCCCGCGCCGCCCATTTGCCCGCCCACTGCCAATAGCGTCCGCCGCGCATGCCGGGGTAGCCCCACATGGCGTCGGCCGTGTTGGCCAGGCGGTACAGCGCCGCCCCCGGCAAGCCCAGCAGCGCAAACCAGAACAGTGGCGCCACCACCGAGTCGTTGAGGTTCTCGGCCAGCGACTCGATGGCAGACTCGCGCACCTGCACGGCGCTCAGGCTGCTTACATCGCGGCTCACCAGGCGTGCGAGCTGCGCGCGGCCTGCGGGCAGCGACTGACCCAGAGCTACCTCCACCGCCAGCACCTCGTCGTGCAGCATGCGCCAGGCCAGCAAGGGCTTGAGCAGCAATGCCAGCAACGCCGCCGCCAGGAAACCGTGCAGCATCAGCGCCAGATGCTGCGCCAGCCCTGAAACTATCAAAACAATAGCTGCCAAGGCACACCAGACAAGCGCTGAGCGCCAAAAAAGCTTGAAATCCTGGGCCACAGGCACCAAGGGCGCCAACCGGTCGCCCCACCACTGCAGCGCCTTGCCCATCCACACCACGGGGTGCCAGGCCACGGGCGGCTCGCCCAGCCACCAGTCCACCGCCAGGGCCAGCAGCGGGCACCACAAAAGCACCTGGAACAGGGCCCCGCCCATGCCGGGAGCAAGCAAGGCGCTCAGGCTGTCCATGCGCCTCCCACTGTCCGCTCGGCGGGCACTGGCCGTGCCGCCCGCCGCCGACGCGGCGCCAGCACACGCCAGGCCACCACACAGGAGGTGATGCACAGCGCCACCCCCAGCAGCGACAGCCCCACGATCAGCCCGGTACGCAGTGCCGGGCGCGCCAGCAGCGGCGCGAAGTCCAGGCTGTGCAGGCCGTTGTAGAGCACGCGCTGCCAGGGCGTGGTGGCGTCGGCGCGCAGCACGATGCGGGCGGAGGCAGCGTCGGCGTACACCGTCACCTCGTCCTCCGCCCAGTAGGCACGCCAGACAGGCAGCGGACGGTGGAAGGAAGTGGATGCGTCATGGTGGCGCGCATAGTACAGGCCGTGGTACTGGGTGACTTGTTCAATGCTCGGCGCTGGCATGCCCGGACGCAGGCCCTGCAGCGCAGCCAGCACCGTCGCATCGGGCACGGCCTGCGCCACGGTGGCCTCGGGCCCGTCAGCGCGCACCAGGCGTTGCACCACGCCCTCCCCCTGGCCCCGCACCCGGTACCAGGCCTGGCCGGCCATGCGCAAGGTGTCCAACTCCAGCGGCACGATGCCATCGGCCGCCGCCAGCGCCACGGCCTCGGCCGGGCCGCGCTCCATGCGCGGAGCTTCCCCCGCCCATTGCGTGCGCGCCTGTGGGTCGACCGCGCGGCCGGTAAACACGCCAAAGGGGTTCATCGACATCAGGCCCGAGAACATCCAGGTGAGCGTGAACACCGCCGCCACCAGGCCCAGGATGTGGTGCCAGCGCATCCAGAACTTCTGATAGGGAATCCAGCGCCGCCGGTTCAGGAACAGCTGCCAGATACCCAGCGCAATGCCCGTGGCGGCCAACAGCACACCGGGGATCGAGAGCCACACCACCACGTGGTGCCAGGCCTTGGGGAACTGCCGCAGCACCGTGGGGTAGATCCAGTGCGGCACGGCGCCCAGCCAGTTCCAGAAGCGTTCGGCACGTCGCGTGTCGCGCACCACCTCGGCCGCGCCGGGCGACACATACAGCTCCAGCCCGTCGTCGCCGTCGAGCAGCACCTTGACCAGGGGGCGGTGCACATCCAGGCCCTGGGGCACCGTCCACTGATCCCGCTCCACCCATTCGGTGCCCATGGCACGGCGCCCGCTGAAGGCCTCGGCCACGGTGGCGGCCTGCGCATCGCTGAGTGGTGGCACCACGGCCCCGGTGCGGGCATCCACCGTGTGCCAGCGCGGGGCCGCGCCCGCCTCTGACGCCGCCAGCATGCGCCACACAGGCGCATCGGCCAGCATGCCCAGCCGCGCCTCGCCGCCACTGGTCGGGCGCAAACCCGCGCGCTGGGCGGCATCGGGTGCGGCCAGACAACAATCGGCAGTCAGCTGCAGCTGCAGCGGCGGCAAAGCCGCCAGCCGCTCGGCCTGCGTCAGGCTGGGGAATGGCACGAAGTACAGCACTACCCCGCTCACAAACCACATGAGGAAGAACAGCGCCAGCACCACGCCCAGCCACTTGTGCACAAAGATGACGAGCTTCTTCACCATGCGCCGTTCCTCGTTCGATTTACCAAGATCAGAACGTGGCGCGCGCGGTCAGCTGCACGGTGCGCGGCGCGCCCAGCAGCCAGCGCGCGTTGGCCGTGCCAGCCAGTGCGTAGTCGCGGTCGGCCAAGTTCTTCACCGCCAGGCCGAGCTTGAGGTGGCGCGAATAGTCGTAGGCCAGCGAAGCATCCAGCACCACATACGACGGCAGCTGAGCGGTGTTGGCGGTGTTGCCCTGGCGCTCTCCCACATAGCGCGCGCCAAAGCCAGCCTGCCATTGGGGCAGGAAACGGTACGCGGTCCAGATGCTGGCGGTGCGTTCGGGCACACCGGTGGGCGTGTTGCCCGCGCGCGAGACCAGGCTGCCCGAGACCAGTTCCTTGAAATCGTCGTAGCGCGCCCGCAGGAAGGCAGCGTTGGCATCGACGGTCCAGCCGCGCACGGGCTCGGCCGCAAAGGCCAGCTCGATGCCAGTGGAAGACTGTTGGCCCACCTGCTGCGTGAGGTTGGGGTTGCTCGCATCGCGCGAGAGCAGGTTGCGCTTTTCGATTTTGTACAGCGCCACCGTCCACTCGCCGCGCACAGCAGGCACGGTGCCCTTGGCGCCCACTTCCACCTGGCGGCCCTTGGTCAAGTCCAGCGTGTTGCCGCCGCCGGGCAACGACAGCGCACCGCTGAGCGGATCGGTGCCGGTGCCGAACTGGCCGTAGAGCGAGAGCGCATCGCTGGGCGACCACACGGCGCCCAGACGGCCGGTGACGGGTGAATATTGCTTGACCAGGTTCACGCCAGTGCGCAGGTCGGTGTTGTCCAGCTCCATGCGGTCGCTGCGCAGGCCTGCCACCAGCTTCCACTCCGGCGTGAGGTCGAGGGCGTTCTCCGCGAACAGGGCCGTGGTCTGCAGCCTGGAGCGCCGGCCCGGCAGGGTGGGCACCGGGCTGATGAAGTTGCCCGGCGCGAAGTTGAAGGGGTCCACCGTGCTCGCGCCGCCATAGGGCGAGTTGTTGGTGTGCACCAGCTCTGAGCGGTACCAGTCCAGGCCCACGATGAAGCGGTTCTTCAAGCCACCCAGGTGGCCGTCGAACGTGGCGTCAAAGCGGTTGCCGGTCTGCGCCTGGTCGTGCAGGATCTCCAGGTAATCGCTGCGGTTCACGGCCGTGCCGGTGGCGTTGAAGGCATAGGCCTCGGCATTGCGCCAGTGGCGGTCGGTGGTCAGGTGGTAGGTCTCGTTGCGCAGGTGCACGCCCGCTGCGGCCTGGTAGTCCACCTTGGCGCGCAGGATGCGGTCGTCGTACTTCACCACCGAATCGGCCACGTTGAAGTTGGTGCGGCGCAGGCGGTCGTCGAGCACCCCATTGCGCAACGGCGTGCCAAAGTAGCGCGCGTCGTCGTTCACACCGCCGTCGAGCGACAGGGTGATGTTCAGATCGCGGCTGGCGCGCACGGCCAGGGCCAGGGCGTAGTTGTGGCGCTGCGTGTCCATCAGCGCGCGGTAGCCGTCGCTCTTTTCCGCATCGAGGTAGACCGAGTAGGCCAGCACGTCGTTGATGGGGCCGCGCAGGCCCACGCCGCCCTGCACCGTGCCGAAGGAGCCCACGCTCAAAAACGCCTCGCGCTGCGGGGCATCGAAGATCGGACGCTTGGTCACGTAGTTCACGGCCGCGCCGATGGCGCCGTCGCCATAGAGCACCGAGGCCGGGCCGCGCAGCACCTCGACCGACTCCATGGGCCAGGTCGAGAACGGATAGGTGATGGTGCCCGAGGCGACGATGAGGCGCGTGTCATCGACCATCTGCGCCACCGAGTTGTGGCCCGCAAAGCCGCGTGCCACCAAGCTGGTGCCACCGTTGCCGGGGGCCGGCGCCTCGGTCACGCCAGGCATGCGCACCGCCACGTCCTGGGCGCGGGTCAGGCTGCGCTCGGCAATGTCGGCCGTGCCCAGGCTGCTCACGCTGGCCGGTGTCTCCCGCGCGGTGAGGCCCAGGCGCGAACCCGTGGCGCTGGGCGCATCGAGCGAGAGCGTGCTGCCGGGGGCGGACTGTGTGTCCGTGACGTGGACGGCCGGCAACTCGGCGGTGGCCTGGGCCATGGCGGTCTGCGTGGTGCAGGCGAGCACGGCCAGCGACAGGGGGGTGAGGTGTTTGCGCATGAAAAGAACGAAGAAAAACGAAAACGGAACGGCGGCCCACCAGGGCCGCCGAAGGTGGCGGGGACCTCAGTCCTCGATGCCGCGCTGCGCGGGAATGCCGGCCTTGAATGCGTGCTTGACCATCTGCATCTCGGTCACCGTGTCGGCCAGCTCGATGATTTCGGGCGGGCAGCGGCGGCCGGTGAGGCACACATGCACCTCCTTGGGCCGGTCGCGCAGCGTCTGCAGCACGCCCTCCAGCGGAAGCCAGCCGTAGATCAGCGGGTAGGTGATCTCGTCGAGCACCACCAGAAAATGTTCGCCCGACAGGATGGCGGCGCGCGCCTTCTCCCAGCCGTCGCGCGCCAGCTGGGCCGAGTGCTCCAGGTCCTTGCTCTTCCAGCTGAAGCCATCGCCCAGGCCCTCGATGGGCAGGCCGAGCTGCTCGAACATGCGGTGCTCGCCAAAACGCGCCGTGGGCACCTTCATGAACTGGTAAATCTTGACGGCCTTGCCCCGACCGTGGGCACGCAGCGCCAGCCCAAAGGCCGCCGTGCTTTTGCCCTTGCCGTCGCCGGTGTTGACGATGACGATGCCCCGGCGTTCGCCCTCGGCTTTTTCGTAGCGCTTCTCGGTGGGGGGAGTTTCGATCTGCATGGTGGGGGTGCTTTCCAGAAGGGGCGATTCAAGCGCGGGCCAGGCCGGGCGCAGCGGACAGTGAAGACGGACGGCGGGCCTGCCACGCAGCGCCCGCCAACACCACCAGGGCCATCACCAGCAGGGCCACGATGCCGGCCATGCGCTCCACGGGGCTGGGCTCCTGGGCGGTGTCGGGGGCTTCGCGCTCGGGCTGGCGCTCCAGCAACACGCCCATCGCGGGCACGGTGGGTGCGGCAGAAGGTGCCTCGGCCTGGGCGGGCGGTGCAGGCAGATCGGCAGCAGGCGGTGCGGGCTGCGGCGCCGGGGCCGCTGTCAACTGTGGCGTGGCCACGACCATGCCGGTAGACGCAGGGGCGGTGCCCTGCGCGGCCTGCTCCACCCAGCGGCGCACGCTGGGAAGCTCGGCCGCCAGCGGCGCGGCACGCGTCAGCTCCTGGTACATCTGCGCCAGTTGTTTTTGCGTGTCAGCATCGGCCTGCCAATAGCCCTGGCGCTGCGCCTGCACCAGGCGCTCCAGCGACTGGGCATAGGCCTGCGGATGCTCTTTGAGCCACTCGGGCAGGCCCAGCTGGTGCTTGTCGCGCACCAGCACGTCGTAGAAGCTTTGCCAATGGTCGCTGCGCACAGTGTCGGGCGCCACGGCCTGCCAGCCCCAGGCGAACTGCACGGCCTTGAGCACCTGCAGCGTGCCCGAATAGCCCTCGGCCTTCTGCGCCTGGAGCCAGCCCGGGTGCAGGTAGCGCGACTGCATCTCCAGCGCAATGGCGCGCTGTGCAGTTTCGGTGGTGGGCTCGCTCACATCCTGCAGCTGGGCCACATGCAGCTCCAGCCCCTGCGGCCGGCCGGCCACACGGGCTGCGGCCGACAGGCCACCCAGGTACTGGAACGGGTCGTCCGAGCTGACCATGGCGTACAGGTTCGAGCTGCGCGACAGGATGGCTGCGTCGGTGCGGCGCAGGTGCGCTCCCAGCGCCTTCGCCGCCGTGCCGCCCGCAACCCCCGTCACCGGCTCGCCCTCCAGATAGGGCTGGCTCATCCGCTCGAGGAACATCTGACCCAGGCGCGCATCGTTGGTTTGCAGGCCGTCGCTTTGCACCGCGTCGGACAGGCCGGTGCCGTAGTCGCCCACCGCATTGCCAAACGAGCGCACGCGTGCCAGTTGCTCGGCCTGTGCGCGGGGCACACCTTGCTTGCGCAGCTCCTGGCCGATCTGCTCGGTATTGCGCGCAATCACATTGCCAGGCTCGGCCGTGGCGGCCTGGGCCACCGCGCGGTCGAGCAGCGCCATCAGCGCGGGAAACTGGTCGCGGTACGAGCCGGTGATGCTCATGAGCACATCGACGCGCGGGCGTTTCAGCTCATCGGCGGGAATGGTCTCGACCCGCGCCGGGCGGCCCGCGTCGTCCCACACCGGGCGCATGCCCAGCGCCACGAGCGCCTGCGCTTCCATGATGCCCTGGTGGCGCAGCGTTTCGCCCGCCCACAGCGACAGCGCCATACGCTCTGGCGCCCGGCCGCCGTGGCGCGCCTGGTAGTCCTTGAACCAGTCGTTGAACAGCGTCTGCGCCACCGCATAGGCCTGGCGCGTGGGCAGGCGGCTCGGGTCCAGCCCCGTGAGGTTGCGGCCCGTGGGCAGGCTCTCGGGGTTGCGGATGGGGTCGCCACCGTACGCGGCGGTGAGAAACCGGCCCTCCAGCCCCGCGAGCAGGCCGGGCATCTCGCCCTCGGTGGCCAAGAGGCGCTCCAGCTCCTGCGCGCGCTGGGCCAGTTGCAGCAGCGCGGGCGTGTCGATGGGCTTGCGCGCGGCGCGGTTGGGCACATGGTCTTCGGCGCGCACCACGTCGGAGGCACCCGCTGCACCCGGCGTTGCCGCCTGCGCTGGCAGCACGGGGCGCAGGTCCAACACGCTGGCAGCCTGCGCGTCGGTCAGCGCCACTTCCAGCCAGCGCGCGGGGCGCGCTGCCAGCACCGCATCGTGTTTGATGAGAAAGGCTTCGTCGATGTCTTCGCCCAGCGCCTCGATCAGCGGCTTGCGCAGCGCCTGCAGGATGGTCTCGCGCCGCTGCTCGGGCGCGGGCACGCGGCCGAACACGGCCAGGCCCTTGGGCTGCGAGCTTTGCGCGAGCTGGTCCAGGTAGGGGTGCAGGATTTCAAGAAAGCCGCTGAAATCGGCCGCGATGCGCGCGGCGCTCCAGCCCAGGTCGCGGTGCAGCTGGTGCTCCACGAACTGCGCCACCAGCTGCTTTTCGAGCGCGCGGCGCGTGGGGCCTTCGTCCACGGTTTCCCATTCGTGCATCACCTCGTGCATGTGGGCCATGCGCGCCTCGAAGCCCGCCGGGGCAAACACCGGCGTGCGGTGGCTCACCAGCACGGCGCGGCCCCGGCGCTTGGCCGTGAGGGCCTCGCCCAGGTTGTCCACGATGTAGGGATAGACCACGGGCAGGTCACCGAGCGGCAGCAGCGCGTCGTCGTGCACATCGAGCGCACGCGCCTTGCCACCGGCCCATTCCTGCGTGCCGTGGGTGCCGAAGTGGATGAGGGCATCGGCCTCCAGCTGCGCCCACAGGTACACGGCCAGGTAGTGGTGCGACAGCGGCGCCTTGGACTTGTGCATGAACGGGTTCTGGCCCAGGCGCAGTGTTTCCTCGCGCGGGGGCTGGGGCAATACCGAGAGCTTGCCCACCTGCAGGCGCGGGATGGCGAACACTTTTTCGCCCTGCCACTCGACCACGTAGCGGCTCTTTTCGGGCGCGCCCCAGTGCGCGTTCATGCGCTCGCGCACGGCCTTTGGCAGCGTGGCCAGGTGCTGCTCGTAGCGCGCCAGCGGCAGCGCGGCGGCCTGGCCGTTTTGCAGCAGCGCGCGCACATCGGCGCCGGGGTAGTAGGCGGCCAGCAGCGGCTTGAGCCCATCGATCCAGCCCTGCTCGGGCACCTGCTGCGTGCGGTAGCCCGCCTGGGCCAGGCCGCCAGAGACCTGCTCCAGGCTGCGCGGCACGTTGAGGAATGAGGCGCCGAAGTTGGTGCCACCCGGCGGGTAGTTGTAGACCATGGCCACCAGGCGCTTGTCTGCTGCCGGTTTGGTCTGCAGTGCGATCAAGCGCCGTGCCTTGGCCGCCACGGCCTGGGCCTGGCGCTCTATGAGACGAAAGTCCCGGCCCTCGGCGCCGTGGGCTGCCACCAGGATGGGGTCGATGGCACCTGCCGCTTCGGGCTGCGCCAGGTAGAACGGCACATCGGACAGCGACAGGCCCGTGTCGCTGGCCTCCCACGCGGCGGCATCGCCCGCACGGTAGGGCTGCGTGCCCAGCAGCGGCACGCCCCAGCGCGCCAGCAGCGGCTGCAGCGCGGCGGCCTGAGGCACCAGTTGGTGCAGCACCAGGGCGGAGGCATGCAGCCGGCCGGGGCCGGTGCCTCCTTCAGCGGGAAATTCCAGCACCTCGGCCAGCGTCTGCGCCGTGACCTGCTGGCCAAAGGCCGCATAGGCGAACAGGCCTTGCTGGCGGAAGGTGTGCAGCCAGGCGTCGAGCCACTCCGTGCTGCCGTCGATGAAGTGGTGGCGGTGCACCAACACGGCCACGGCGGGCAGGCTGCGCAGCGCGGGCTCGCCCTGGCGCCAAGCCTCCAGCGCCGCGGCGTTGGGCAGCAGGCGGGGCGCGTCGGGGTGGTAGATGCCACGGGTGGGCAGGATGTCGGGCGCGGGCAAGGCGGGCATGGCAGCACCCGCCACGGTGGCACGCGCCAGGGCGATGGCGCTCTTCAGATTGCGCGGGCCACCCGCCTGCAGGTAGGCCACCATGCGGCCGGACGCATCGAGCGCGGCCAGGTCGGCGGCGGGCGTGCCCGCAGGCACCCAGACCACGCGGCCGGGAGTGCGCACCGCACGGGCATCGAGCTGCGGCCCCGCCATGCGGCGCAAGCGCGCCTCCACGCTGGCATGCGGCGCATCCACCCACACCAGCGCAGCGCCTGCCAGCGCGCGCTCCAGCTTCTGGGCCTGGGCCGCGTCCAGCACCGCTGGGCCACCCAACGGGTAGTCGATGTGCACAAAGCCCAGGCCCGCCTCGCCAGCCAGGCGTTGCACCATGGCTGTGCGCGGGGCGGTGGTGATGTCGGAGGTGAGCCAGAGCAACACGGGCGCAGACTGCGCGGCCTGCACCAGCGGCGCAGCCAGCAGCAGGCACCACAGTGCCAAACGCAGAGTCAGCGCCTTCATGGCTTGGCGGGGTCGGCCGCACCCGCGTCTGCAGGCGCCACACCGGTTTCGGGGATGTAGACGATGTTGCCGTCTTCGAGCTTGTAGGCCACGCCCGCACGCACGCCCTGCCCTTGCGCTGCGCTGCCAGCGCCCTTGAAGCGCACTTCCTTGCCCTGCTCGCGCACCACCACCTCCATGTCAGGCTGGCCGGGGTTGCGGATGATGGTGACGCTCTCATGAGCACTGGTCTGGGTCTGCACGGCCACGGCCGTGAGCAGCGCCACCACGAGCACCAGGAACACGTCCACCAGGTTCACGGCCGACAGCATCGGGTCGTCGTCGTCCTCGGCCAGCACATTGAGGTGACGCAAGCTCATGCGGCCACCCCGCGCTCCTTGCGCACCGCCAGCAGCTCGGCCAGCAGCCAGCGGCGGCGCACCGAATACACCACCAGGCCCACCGACGCGGCGGCCAGCGCCAGCACCACGCCCGCAAAGGCGCCGCTGAAAACGGCCAGCGCCTGCTGGCCGTTGCCCGCCGCCACGCTCTGCAGCGCGGGGCCGAGTGGAATCATCGTGGCGATCAGCCCCAGCATGGGCGACAGGCGGCTGAGCAGGCGCACGGGCTCCACCTGGCGCACCAGTTGCAGCTCCAGTTCTTCCATTGACAGCCCCGGCGCCGCGCGCAGCGAGCGGTACTGCGGCTGGCGCCAGCGTTGCCAGGCCTCCATGAGCGTGGCGCCGCCCGCCCACAGCGCGTAGACAAACGCCAGCCCCACCAGCAGCAGCACCGGCCACAGCAACGACTGCGCGACCTGCGAAAAACCCGATTCGATATTCATGCTTTCACTCCCTGAACTTGTTATTGAAATGGCATCTTTAAACTTGACCCGCCCGTTCGGGCTGAGCCTGTCGAAGCCTTGCGCGGCACTTCGACAGGTTCAGCGTGAACGGTTCAAGTGGTTCACGCCGACTCATCGTTGCTCTTGCGCCGCAGCGATGGCAGCGCCATCCACATGCCATCCAGATGCCGCACGTGGATGCGGTGGTCAAACACGCTTTCCAGCGCGGCGTGGGTATCGGGCGCATCGCAGGCACCCTGGTGCAGCACGCGGCCCTGTGCCATCACCACCATGTCGTCGGCCTGCAGCGCCAGCGACACCTCGTGCAGCACGCTGACCACCGTGCCGCCCGCATCGACCAGCGCGCGCATGGTGTGCAGCCAGTCGGTCTGGTGGGGCGGGTCGAGGTTGGCCAGGGGCTCGTCCATCAGGAGCACCTGCGCCTGCACCGCGAGAGCCCGGGCCAGCAGAACGCGCTGGCGCTCGCCGCCCGACAGCTGCGACAGCGGGCGGTGGCGCCAGTCCCAGGCCTGCGTGGTGCGCAGCGCCTGCTCGACGGCCGCGTGGTCGGGCGCGCCGGGCGGGGCCAGCCAGGCCTGGTGCGGCAGGCGGCCCAGCATAGCCACGTCGTAGCTGGTCAGGTCGTCGGCCGAACCTTCGTTCTGGCCCAGCCAGGCGAGCTGGCGGGCACGTTCGCGCGCCGGGATTTGCGCCAGCGGGCGGTCCAGCAGCAACACTTCGCCCTGCACCGCAGCGCGCGGCAACAGGCCGGCCAGCACCTTGAGCAGGGTGGACTTGCCCGCGCCGTTGGGGCCGACGATGCTGGTCCAGCGCCCGGCGGGCAATTGCAGGTCGATGCCCTGCAGTATCAAGCGATTTCCGATGCTTGCGCCTATCTGGCAAGCGCTGATAGCTATCAATTTCATAGTTAACTCACGCAATCGGGATGCAGGGACAGCTTGGTCACCCAGGCAGGCAACTTGCCTGACCTTGTTTGCGCAAGTCGCTTCATAGCGAACCACCTTGCGCCGTGCGCCGGTGCATGAGCCACAGCAGGTAGGTGCCGCCCAGCGCCGCCGTGAGCACGCCCACGGGCAGCTCCTGCGGCGCCAGCAGCCAGCGCGCCAGGATGTCGGCCGCCAGCAGCAGCACGGCGCCCATCAGACTGGAGAGCACGATGTGCCGCTCGTGCGTCACGCGCACGATGGAGCGCACCAGGTGTGGCGCGGCCAGCCCCACGAAGGCGATGAGCCCCGTTTGCGCCACGGCAGCGCCCGTGGCCAGCGCCATCGCAGCCACCAGCCCGGCGCGCATGGGCATCAGCGGCAGGCCCAGGCTGGCGGCCGTGGCCTCACCCAGCGTGAGGCCATCGAGCGCACGCGCCAGCATCCAGGCGACCACCGAACACAGCCCCCAGGCCACGGCCATGAGCACACAGGCCATCCAGCCCACAAAGGCCGTGCTGCCCAGAATGAAGGCCTGCATGGCCTGCAGGATGTCGGGCGAGGCCAGCTCCACCAGGTCGCGCAGCGCGCCCAGCACCACGCCCACAATCACGCCCGCCAGCAGCAGGCGCAGCGTGTGCTGCACGCCTTTGGCCAACAGCAGCGTGAGCACCACCGCCCCCGCCGCGCCCAAGAAAGCCATGCCCGTGATGCCGATGCGCGCCAGCCACTGCGCTGCCACCGGCGACACGCCGAACATCGCCATCGCCACCGCCCCGCCCAGCGCGGCGCCCGAGGCGCTGCCCAGCAGGTAGGGGTCGGCCAGCGGGTTGCGGAACAGCCCCTGCGCCACCGCGCCTGACAGGCCCAGCAGCGCACCCGCCAGCCACGCACCCAGCGTGCGCGGCAGGCGGATGTCCCACACGATCTGCCAGGCCACAGGGTCACCGTGCATGCGCAGCACGCTGTCAAAGCCCGTGCTGCCCACGCTGGCGCCACACAGGGCCAGCACCACGCTGGCCAGCAGCAGCCAGGCGGCGCACCATGCTGCGCGGCGGCTGGCGGAACCGGTGGGCAAGTCCATGGCAGCGTAGGTCACGAGGCTTTCTCCACCAGGCAGCGCGCCATGATGCGGGCCGCCTCGGCCATGCGGGGGCCGGGGCGCACCACCACGTCGGAATCCCCTGGGCCGAACACGCACAGCTGGTTGTCACGGATCGCCCGCATGCTGGCCCAGCCGGGGTACGGCACCATGGCCTGCATGCTGCGGTTGCCGATCATGATGATGTCGGGATTCGCGCGCACCACGTACTCGGGGTTCAGGCGCGGAAACGGCCCGAGCGACGCCGGCACCACGTTGCGCACGCCCAGCCGGGTGAGCGATTCGCCGATGAACGACGCCTCGCCCGCCGCGTAAGGCCCCCGGCTCACCTCGAAGTACACGCGCGCATTTTTGGCTTTGGGCGGCAGAGACTGGGCCGCCGCCAGCACGCCCGCATCGATCACCCGCCAGAGGCGGTCAGAGCCCTGCGCGCGGGGCACGCCCAGCAGGTCGCTCACGGTGCCCAGCACGCGGCGCACATCGGCATGGGTCTTGGGCTCCAGTTGCACCACGGTGAGGCCCAGCGCCTCCAGCCGGTCGCTGGCGCGCGAGCTGACGGACATGAGCACCAGGTCCGGCTTGAGCGCCACGATGGCCTCGATGCTCGGGTCGATACCACCGCCCACCTTGGGCAGCTTGCCGATCACGGCCTCGGGCCAGTTGGAATAGCGGTCCACCCCCACCAGCCGGTGGCATTGCTCCAGCTCGCACACGCTTTCGGTCAGCGATGGCAGCAGGCTCACGATGCGCTGCGGCGGCCGGGGCAGCGAGACCTCGCGGCCCCGGTCGTCCTTGATATGCACCGGCTGCGCACGCGCGAGGCCGGCCATGAGCAGGCCCAGCAACAACAGGATGGCGATGACCCACAGGATGCGGCGCACGGGGGTTGGTTTCATAGTTTCATTTCAAGGTCAATGGCAGCCCGGCGGCCATCAGCGTCACGCGCGGGCACACCTGGGCCACCTGCTGGTTCAGCGTGCCCAGCGCATCCACAAAAGCGCGTACCTCGCGCCCCATCGGGATGACCCCCAGGCCAATTTCGTTGCCCACCAGAACAACGGGGCCAGGGGATTTCCGAACCGCTGCCAAAAACATAGCTGCTTGCGCTTGCCAGTCGCGCGCCAGGGCCTGTTTTTGTTCAAAATTCATGGTTTCCACCCCCAGGGGCATGCTCCAGTGGGTGAGCCACAGCGTGAGGCAATCCACGACGAGCAGGGTCTGCGGTGTACTGAGCCGCACCAGGGCAGCGGCCACATCGCGTGGCTCTTCCACGGTCTGCAGACCCGGCACACGTTCGGCGCGGTCACGCTGGTGGCGGGCGATGCGTTCGCGCATCTCGTCATCCCAGGCTTGCCCCGTGGCAATCAATACCGCGCGGTGGTCGCTGGATTGCGCCAGCCAGTCGCGCGCCAGCAGCTCCGCGCGGCGCGACTTGCCGCTTTTCTGGCCACCGAGAATGAGTTCAGTGGTGATGGGGTGCGGAGTGGGGGTCATGCCGAAACGCCTCCCAGCAGATGCGCCACCGCCTCAGGGCTGGACGGGAACCACGCATGGAAATAGCTGGCGTGGAGGCTGCCCTGCTGGTACAGCGCCTCGCCCGCATCTGGCGCCTGCACCTCGTTCGGGCGGGCCGTGCGGGCCACCACAGGCGCGCTGCTGTCACTGGTCGAATAGTGGAAGGTGTGGCCGCGCAGGGTATGCCCCGCCACCGCCAGTTGCTGCGGCCCGAGTGCCGCCAGGCGTTTTTGCATGGCCACGCGGCCAGGCAGCAAACCCCACAGCGGGGCCGCGCTGCCGTCGGCCAGGGTGATGGATTCAAACAACGCCATCATGCCGCCGCACTCGGCCCACAGGGGTTTTCCTGCGGCCCCATGGGCGCGCAGGCTGGCTTGCATGCCGGTGTTGGCTGCGATCTGCGCGGTGTGCAGCTCGGGGTAGCCACCGGGCAGCCACACGGCATCGCAGTCGGGCAGCGCCGCGTCGTGCAGGGGCGAGAAGAACACCACGCGTGCACCCATCTTCTCGAGGCATTGCACATTGGCAGCGTAGGTGAAGCAGAACGCGGCGTCGCGCCCCACGGCCACCGTGTGGCCCGCCAGCAGGGGCGGCACGGCGGTCGCCACGGCGGGCGCCGGAAAGTCCACGGCCCAGCGCTGCAGGTCCTCCAGCGTCATCTGGCCCA
>JADMJR010000075.1 GCA_018780365.1 Acidovorax sp.
TCAGCGCCAGCGCATGCACGATCTCTTCGCTGCACACATTGCCGCTGGCGCCCGGTGCATAGGGACAGCCACCCAGGCCGCCCAGCGAGGCATCGAACCGGTCCGCGCCCGCGCCGATGGCTGCCAGCACGTTGGCCAGCCCCATGCCGCGCGTGTTGTGAAAGTGCAGCGTGAACTCCACGCCCGGCCAGCGCGCGCGGGCGGCCGCCGTGAGCTGGTGCACCTGCGTGGGGTAGGCCATGCCCGTGGTGTCGCACAGCGTGATGCCGCCCACGCCCAAGTCCACAAAGCGCTGCACCCAGCCGAACACGTCGGCCTGGGCCACATCGCCGTCCATGGGGCAGCCGAACACGCAGGACAGCGACACATTCACCGCCACGTTGGCGCCCTGCGCCAGGGACACCACCTGCGCAAGCGCCGCAAACGACTGTTCCTGCGTCATGCGCAGGTTGGCCAGGTTGTGCGTGGCACTCACCGACATGACGAGGTTCAGCTCGTCCGTGCGCGACTCGATGGCGCGCTCGGCGCCACGCAGGTTGGGCACCAGCGCGGTGTAGACCGTGCCGGGGCGGCGCGTGATCTCGCGCATCACGATCTCGGCATCTTTCAGCGCGGGGATGGCGGTGGGCGAGGTGAACGAAGTCACCTCGATCTTGGACAGGCCCGCTGCCGAGAGCGCATTGCACAGCGCGATCTTGTCGGCCGTGGGCACAAAGGCCTTCTCCATCTGCAGGCCATCGCGCAGGCCCACCTCCTGCATGTGGATACGGTGGCCTGCGCCCTGCCATACGGTGTTGGATGCACTCATTGAATCACCCCCTTGCTGCGCAGCAGCGCGATCTGTTCGGCCGTGAGGCCTGCCTCGGTCAGCACCGCATCCGTGTCGTCGCCCAGGTGCGGCGCACTGCTGCGGATGCTGCCCGGCGTGCCCGAGAGCTTGGGCACGATGCCGGGCACTTCCACGCTGTAGCCATCGCGCGTCTCTTGCGTCAGCAGCATGTCGCGGGCGCGGTAGTGCGGGTCTTCGGCAATGTCTTTGGCGGTGTAGACCTTGCCCGCAGGCACGCGGGCGGCGCCCAGGGTCTCCATCACCTGCAACACCGAGCGCGCGGCCGTCCAGGCACCAATGGCGGCGTCGATTTCGCCCACCCGCGCCACGCGGCCGGTATTGCTGCCCAGGTCTGGGGCGTCGGCCAGGTCCTGGCGGCCTATCGCCGTCATCAGCCGCTTGAAGATGCTGTCGCCATTGCCCGCCACCAGCACCCAGCCGTCCTGGCAGGGGTAGGCATTGCTGGGTGCAATGCCCGGCAGCGCACTGCCGGCGGCCTCGCGCACGGCGCCAAAGGCGCTGTATTCGGGAATCAGGCTTTCCATCACGTTGAACACCGCCTCGTGCAGCGCCACGTCAATCACCTGGCCCTGGCCGCCGTTGACCTTGCGGTGGTACAGCGCCGTGAGCACGCCGATGGTGCCGTGCAGCGCCGCCAGCGTGTCGCCAATCGACACGCCCACGCGCACCGGCACACGGCCCGGTTCGGCCGTCAGGTGGCGCAGGCCGCCCATGGCCTCGCCGATCACGCCAAAACCCGGCAGGTCGCGATAGGGCCCGGTCTGGCCGTAGCCCGAGATGCGCAGGATCACGAGGCCCGGGTTGAGCGCGTGCAGCTCATCGGGCGACATGCCCCAGCCTTCGAGCGTGCCGGGGCGAAAGTTCTCGACCAGCACATCGGCTTCAGCAATCAGCTGGCGGGCAATGTCCTGGCCCTCTTTCTGGCGCAGGTCCAACGCCACCGAACGTTTGTTGCGCGACTGCACCTGCCACCAGACGGAGGTGCCTTCCTTGATGAGGCGCCAGTTGCGCAATGGGTCACCGGTCTCTGGGGCCTCGATCTTGATCACGTCGGCGCCAAACTCGCCCAGCGTCTTGCCGCAGAACGGCCCGGCAATGAGCTGGCCCATTTCGATGACACGCACACCCTGCAATGCGGCAGGGGAAGGGATGGAATCCATGGAAATAGTTGTCTCCTGTGGGATCTGATGCCAAGTGGCTTTGAGTCATCAACCCGAACGGTATTGGTTGGACGAAGAACCTTGTGAACCCTTGGCTTGCCAGCGCGAATGGTGCACATAGTCCACCCACCTGCAAAACGCTCAAGCAACAAGCCGCCATCGCAAACCGGCATGGCACGCGGGGAGCTTGCTACCATCAGCACCCCATGAAACTCGACCCCGTCTCCCTGCGCCTGTTTGTGGCCGTGATGGAAGAAAACACCATCGCCGCCGCCGCTGCGCGCGAGCACCTGGCCGCCTCGGCCGTAAGCCGCCGCCTGGCCGACCTGGAAGACGCGCTGCAGGTGGCGCTGTTCACCCGCAGCAACAAAGGCACAGAGCCCACCGCCGCCGCCTTTGCGTTGCTGAACCTGGCGCGTGGCGTGCTCAACGACCTGGACGGCATCGCCACGCAGATGCGCGAATATGGCACCGGCGTGCGCGGCCATGTGCGGGTGGTGGCCAACATTTCGGCCATCACGCAGTTTCTGCCGGCCGAGCTGCAGAGCTTTTTGGCACAACATCCGCAGGTGGATGTGCGGCTGCAGGAGCAGATCAGCAGCGCCATTGCCCACTCGGTGGCCGAGAACGCGGCCGACGTGGGCATCCTCAATGAGGGCAGCTACGGCGAACGCGTGACGCTGCTGCCCTACCGCACCGACGAGCTGGTGCTGGTGGTGCCCACCGGCCATGCGCTGGCGCGGCGCAAGTCTGTGCGGCTGGCAGACGCCCTGCCCTTCGACTTTGTGGGTGTACACCCGGGCAGCGCCATCAACAACCAGCTGACCCGCGCGGCGTCCGAGGCGGGCCTGCCGCTGCGCCTGCGCATGCAGGTCACCAGCTACGACGCGCTGTGCCTCATGGTCAACGCCGGCCTGGGCGTGGGGGTGATGCCCCGTGGCAGCGCCGCGCTGTACCAGGGCACGCTGGCCATCCGCACCGTCACGCTGAACGAGCCCTGGGCGCATCGGCGGCTGGCGCTGTGTGTGCGGTCCGAAGAATCGCTCTCCAGCGTTGCCCGGCTGCTGGTGGAGCACCTGCGCTCGCAGCCACCGACGCCCTCCCTATGAGCCATCCTCTGCCGCCCCTGCAGTGGGATGTGTTCTGCCGCGTGATCGACAACTTTGGCGACATCGGCGTGTGCTGGCGCCTGGTGGCGCAGCTGGCCGCACGGGGTCACCGCGTGCGTCTGTGGGTGGATGATGCCTCGGCCCTGCAGTGGATGGCGCCTACAGGCTGCCCGGGTGTGGAGCTGCGCGCCTGGGGTTCGCCACCACCCGGCCCCGACGAGCCCGCGCCCGATGTGATGGTGGAGGCCTTTGGTTGCGACATCACTCCTGAATTCATAGCGCATAGCGCATACGTATCAGGCGCCAGAGGCCAAAAAAGCCAAAAACCTGTCTGGATCAACCTGGAATACCTGTCGGCCGAAAGCTACGTGGAGCGCCATCACAAGCTGTCCTCGCTGCTCTCGTCCGGCCCTGGCGCAGGCTGGACACGCTGGTTCTTCTACCCCGGCTTCACCCCCGGGACGGGTGGGCTGCTGCGCGAGCCCGCCCTGATGGCATGGCGTGCGGCGTTTGACCACGGCGCCTGGCGCGCAAAGCACGCGTCGGCGTTCGGGCTGGGCGACGGAGGCCCAGAGCAACGCTGGGTTTCGCTGTTCTGCTACGAACCCGCCGCCCTGCCTGAGCTGTTGCGGCACTGCCAGGCACAACCCACGCAGTTGCTGGTGACACCGGGCCGCCCCACGGCCGCCGTGCAGGCAGCGCTGGCGGAGGGCGGCACCCAAACCATGAGCCAAATTGGCCGCCTGCGCTTATCTGACCAGCGCGGGCAGCTATCTATTTCATACGTACCCCACCGCCCCCAGACCGCGTTTGACGAGATGTTGTGGGCCTGCGACTTCAACGCCGTGCGTGGCGAAGACTCGCTGGTACGCGCGCTGTGGGCCGGACAGGCGCTGGTCTGGCAGATCTATCCGCAGCACGACAACGCCCACCACGACAAGCTCTGGGCGTTTCTGGACTGGCTGCAGGCCCCCGCGTCCCTTCGGCAATTCCACGCCACCTGGAACGGGCTGGACACCGCGCCGCTGCAATGGCCCAGCGACGACACCCTGGCCGAGTGGACGGCGTGCATTCAGGCTGCCCGTGCGCGCCTGCTGACGCAGGACAACCTCGTCGCACAACTTTTGGGCTTTGTCGCCGAAAAACGGTAAAAT
>JADMJR010000095.1 GCA_018780365.1 Acidovorax sp.
AGCTCTCCCCACAACCGCAGCGGTCACGCTCGTTGGGGTTGTTGAACTTGAAGCCCTCATTGAGGCCCTCGCGCACAAAGTCCAGCTCGGTGCCGTCGATGTAGGCCAGGCTCTTGGGATCGATCAGCACCTTGACGCCGTGGTTTTCAAACACGATGTCCTCGGGCTCGCTGTCGTCCACATACTCGAGCTTGTAGGCAAGCCCCGAGCATCCGGTCGTCTTGACCCCCAGGCGCACGCCCAGGCCCTTGCCTCGGCGGGACAAGTAGCGGTTGACGTGCCGGGCAGCGGCTTCTGTCAGCGTGATGGCCATATCTCTCTCGGTTGCTCAGGCAGCGGCTGTTGCAGGGGCTGCGTGCTTGGTCTTGTAGTCGAGCACGGCAGCCTTGATGGCGTCTTCGGCCAGGATGGAGCAGTGGATCTTGACGGGCGGCAGAGCCAGCTCTTCGGCGATCTCGCTGTTCTTCAGGGCCGCCGCCTGATCCAGCGTCTTGCCCTTGACCCACTCGGTGACGAGCGACGACGAGGCGATGGCCGAGCCGCAGCCATAGGTCTTGAAACGCGCATCTTCGATCACGCCGGTTTCAGGGTTCACCTTGATCTGCAGTTTCATCACATCGCCGCAGGCAGGCGCGCCGACCATACCGGTGCCCACCGAATCGTCACCCTTGTCGAACGAACCCACGTTGCGGGGGTTTTCGTAATGGTCAACCACTTTTTCTGAGTAAGCCATGATGTGTACCTCTTCAATTCTTTCAAAATCTTCAGGGATTCAGTGCGCTGACCACTGGATGGTGCTGATGTCGATGCCGTCCTGGTACATCTCCCACAGCGGGCTGAGTTCACGCAGGCGGGCCACGTTCTCACGGATGGTGGAGATGGCGTAGTCGATCTCTTCCTCGGTTGTGAAACGGCCGATGGTCATGCGCAGGCTGCTATGGGCCAACTCGTCGCTGCGACCCAGGGCGCGCAGCACATAGCTGGGCTCCAGGCTGGCCGAGGTGCAGGCTGAACCCGACGACACCGCCAAACCCTTGATCCCCATGATGAGCGATTCGCCTTCGACGAAATTGAAGCTCATGTTCAGGTTCTGCGGCACGCGGCGCTCCATGCTGCCATTGATGTAGACCTGCTCGATGTCTTTCAGGCCGTCCAGCAGGCGTTGCTGCAGGGCCTGGGCTTTGGCATTGCTCTCGGCCATTTCTTCCTTGGCGATGCGAAAGGCTTCGCCCATGCCCACGATCTGGTGCGTGGGCAAGGTGCCCGAACGCATGCCACGCTCGTGGCCACCACCGTGCATCTGTGCTTCCAGCCGAACGCGCGGCTTGCGGCGCACATACAGGGCACCGATGCCCTTGGGGCCATAGGTCTTGTGGGCCGTCATGCTCATCAGATCGACGGGCAAGGTGGCCATGTCGATGGCAACCCGGCCCGTGGCCTGTGCGGCATCCACATGCAGCAGGATGCCCTTTTCACGGCACAGCGCGCCGATGGCAGGAATGTCCTGGATGACGCCGATTTCGTTGTTCACGAACAGGATGCTGATCAGCACGGTGTCCGGGCGAATGGCGGCCTTGAGCGCATCCATGTTGACCAGCCCGTCTTCCTGCACATCCAGGTAAGTGGCCTCAAAACCCTGGCGCTCCAGCTCGCGCATGGTGTCCAGCACCGCCTTGTGCTCGGTCTTGAGCGTGATGAGATGCTTGCCCTTGCCCTTGTAGAACTGCGCAGCCCCCTTGAGCGCCAGATTGATGGACTCGGTCGCACCGCTGGTCCAGACAATCTCGCGGGGGTCGGCTCCGATCAGGTCGGCCACCTGCACGCGCGCTTTCTCGACCGCTTCTTCAGCCTCCCAGCCCCAGGCGTGGCTGCGCGATGCCGGGTTGCCGAAATGTTCGCGCAACCAGGGAATCATGGCATCCACCACACGGGGATCCACGGGGGTGGTAGCACCATAGTCAAGATAGATGGGGAAGTGCGGGGTCATGTCCATGGCTGGCTCAGTGATGGTTGCTGGCTGGCAAACTCAGTAAGAAACAAAACGAGGCTTGAAAACTGTTCAGGGCGGTGCCGACCCCAGGGCCGACACAAGCCCTTGGGCTGTCAGGATTTGGCGAAAACGTTGCCCAATGCGAACACGGAGTTCGGAGCATTCACGCGGATGGGCTTGACCACCGGCGTCGTCGAGATGGCGCGGCGCACGACGGGCTTGTCTTCGATCTGCACGCCTTTGGCGATCTGCTCGTCCACGAGCTTTTGCAGGGTGACGGAATCCAGGAACTCCACCATGCGCTGGTTGAGCGATGCCCACAGCTCATGCGTCATGCAACGGCCGGCTTCGCCCAGGCAGTTTTCCTTGCCGCCGCACTGCGTGGCGTCAATGGGCTCGTCCACCGAGACAATGATGTCAGCCACTGTGATGTCACCGGCCTTGCGAGCAAGCGTGTAACCACCACCAGGACCACGGGTAGATTCCACCAGCTCATGGCGGCGAAGCTTGCCGAAAAGCTGCTCCAGGTACGACAGCGAAATCTGCTGACGCTGGCTGATGGCCGCAAGGGTAACGGGCCCATTGTTCTGGCGCAGGGCCAGGTCAATCATGGCGGTGACCGCAAAACGGCCTTTGGTTGTGAGACGCATCGCAAGCTCCTTGTGCTAAGGCTTGTTCGTTGTAGAAACCGCCTTCGCTGGCTGATGGCCAGCAAGGCACCGTCTCCGCCCCTTACTCCGAACAGTCGCCTGCACGGAGCCCTTCATCGCTGGGCTGTTTTCTTGAGTATTTTGTAGGAGTATAACACAAATCCCTATCGATTCTGTCGGGTTAAAAAACCAACTAGTTTTAAATCGACTCGATAGTTATTTCCAATTGTTCACTCGCCCATTACAAGGCCACCGAATCATTGCCGTGCGCACCAAATGCCTGGTCCTTGAGCCGCGTGAGCTGGTCCCGTACCCTTGCCGCCTGCTCGAATTCCAAGTTGCGAGCGTGTTCCAGCATGAGTTTTTCGAGCCGCTTGATCTCGCGCGCCACATCTTTTTCTGACATGTCCTCCACCTTGGCGCGCTGCAGGGCTTCCTGCTCCAGCCGTTCTGCGTCCTTACCGGCCTTTTCGCTGTAAACCCCGTCAATCAGGTCTCTTACCCGCTTGACAATGCTGCGCGGCGTGATTCCGTGGGCCTCGTTGTGTGCGATCTGCTTGATGCGCCGACGTTCCGTCTCGCCCATGGCTTTTTTCATGGACTCCGTGATGCGGTCTGCATAAAGGATGGCCCGGCCATTGAGATTGCGCGCAGCGCGGCCAATGGTCTGGATCAGGCTGCGCTCGGCCCGCAGAAAGCCTTCCTTGTCGGCATCCAGGATCGCCACCAGGGACACCTCAGGGATGTCCAGCCCCTCCCGCAGCAGGTTGATACCCACCAGCACATCAAAAGCACCCAGGCGCAGGTCGCGAATGATCTCCACACGCTCCACCGTGTCCACATCGCTGTGCAGGTAGCGCACCTTCACACCGTTATCCGTCAGGTAGTCGGTCAGCTGCTCCGCCATGCGCTTCGTCAGGGTGGTAATGAGTACGCGCTCATGCTTTTCGACACGAATGCGTATTTCTTGAAGCACATCATCCACTTGATGCGTTGCGGGCCGCACTTCCACCTCAGGGTCCACCAGTCCGGTGGGGCGCACCACCTGGTCCACGATCTGGCCGGAGTGAGTGCGCTCGTAGTCCGCGGGCGTGGCGGTGACAAAGATCACCTGCCGCATGCGCTGTTCGAACTCCTCGAACTTGAGCGGCCGGTTGTCCAGCGCCGATGGCAGGCGAAAGCCATACTCCACCAGCGTGGTCTTGCGCGAACGGTCGCCGCTGTACATGGCATTGAGCTGGCCGATCATCTGGTGGCTTTCATCCAGGAACATCAGCGCGTTCTTGGGCATGTAGTCGGTCAGCGTGCTTGGCGGGTCGCCCGGCGCGGCACCCGACAGGTGGCGCGTGTAGTTCTCGATGCCCTTGCAGTGCCCTACTTCGCTGAGCATCTCCAGGTCAAACCGCGTGCGCTGCTCCAGCCGCTGCGCTTCCACCAGCTTGCCGTCGGCCAGCAACTGCTTGAGGCGGTCGGCCAGTTCGATCTTGATGGTCTCCACGGCGGCCAGCACCTTGTCGCGCGGCGTCACGTAGTGGCTGCTGGGATACACGGTGAAACGCGGGATCTTCTGCTTGACGCGGCCCGTGAGCGGGTCGAACAGCTGCAGGC
>JADMJR010000212.1 GCA_018780365.1 Acidovorax sp.
TCCCCGACATGCAGATCGTCATGGCGCACCCGAGCTTTCCGTGGCAGGACGAGGCCCTCTCCGTGGCCACGCACAAGCCCAATGTGTGGATCGACCTGTCGGGCTGGAGCCCCAAATACTTCCCCAAGCAGCTGGTGCAGTACGCCAACACCTTGCTCAAAGACCGCATCCTGTTCGGCAGCGACTACCCGCTGATCACACCCGAGCGCTGGATGAAGGATTTCCAGGAAGCGGGCTTCAAGCCCGAGGTGATGCCCGGCATCCTGAAGGGCAATGCGGTGCGGCTCTTGGGGCTGGACAAGCCGAAGCCCGCCACAGCCACCGCCTGATCAGTCATACACCTTCTGCAAGAGGCGGATCAGCGTCTTGCGCTCGGCCGCCGTGAGGCGGGCCGTGGCGTCTTCTTCAAGCTGCGCGGCGGTCTGCTCGGCCTGTGCGGTCAATTCCACCCCGGCGGGCGTGAGGTGCACGCCCATGGCGCGTCCATCGCTCGGGTGGGGGCGGCGCTCGATCAGGCCGCGCCGCTCCAGCGCGGCAATCAGGCCCACCATGTTGGGCGGCAGCACGTTGAGCGTGGCACACAGCTGGCGCGAGGTGACGCCCGGGTTGTGCGCCACCAGCGACAGCACCGAAAAATCCACCACCTTCAAGTGATAGACCGCCATGCGCTCCATGAACAGCGCAATGATGGACAACGAGGCGCGGCGCGCGTTGTAGCCCACCAGCGTGCGCAGCAGGCCGGTGTCCACCGGCTCATTGGTGGGGGCTGCGGCGTCTGCGGGGGTGGCGGAAGGCGTTGTTTTCTTGCGGGGGCGGGCGCTGGACATGGGGGGATTGTGCTGGGGCCGGCTCGCATCCGGGCTGCGGTGGTGGTGGTGGCGCTGGGTTTCTTGCGCAGGTTTTGATAAAAATCAGGTGCTGGCGCGCTTGTATCAAGCGCTGTTTGCTATCAATTTCATACGGCATGCCGGTGGGGCTGGTGCGTGTTGCCGGTCAGGCCGGGTTGCGCAGCACGCGCCGGTACTGCACGGCCTCGGCCACATGGCTTGCCTGCGTGGTGGGCGCACCCGCCAGGTCGGCAATGGTGCGCGCTACCTTCAGCGCGCGGTGTGTGCTGCGGGCCGACCAGCCCAGGCGGGCGGCGGCCGTGTTGAGAAACCTGGCGGCCGCATCGTCGAGCTGCAGGTGGGTGTCAATCTCCTGCCCCTGCAGTGCCTGGTTGGTTTTGCCTTGCCGGGCCAGGGCGACCGCGCGGGCCTGCTCCACCCGGGCGCGGATGGTGGCGGTGGCCTCGCCCGCAGGCGCCTGCACCAGCTGGTCGGCGGGCAGGGCGGGCACTTCCACATGCAGGTCAATGCGGTCGAGCAGCGGGCCGCTGAGCTTGGCCTGGTAGCGGTTCACCTGGTCGGGTGTGCAGCGGCAGGCACGCTGGGTGGAGCCCAGAAAGCCGCAGGGGCAGGGGTTCATGGCCGCAATCATCTGGAACCGGGCGGGAAAATCAGCCCGCTGTGCGGCGCGGGCGATGGTGATGTGGCCGGTTTCGAGCGGTTCGCGCAAGGCCTCCAACGCGGCCCGTGGGAACTCGGGGAGCTCGTCCAAAAAAAGCACGCCTTGGTGGGCCAGGGAGATCTCGCCAGGCCGGGGTGGGGAGCCGCCGCCCACCATCGCCACGGCGCTCGCCGTGTGGTGCGGGGTTCCTGTCGGCCTTTGGCCCCAGGCCTCGGGGCTAAAGCGCCCTGCCAGGCTGGCAATGGCGGCGCTCTCCAGGGCCTCTTGCACGGTCATCGCGGGCAGCAGGCCGGCAAAGCGCAGCGCCAGCATCGACTTGCCCGAACCCGGCGGGCCCGCCATGAGCACGCTGTGTCCGCCGGCCGCAGCGATCTCCAGCGCGCGCTTGGACGCGGCCTGGCCTTTCACGTCGGCCATGTCGGGGCCGGTGGCGCTGGCGGCCATGGGCGTGGGCTGCAGGCGGGTCCAGCCATCGTTGGCCACATCGGCGTCGCCGCCCGCCGTGCTGCCCGGGGGCAGAAAGGCGCGCACCACATCCAGCAAATGGCGCGCGCGCACCACCTGGGCGGCAGGCACCAGGGCGGCCTCTTCGGCGCTGCCCGGCGGCAGCACGAGCTGGGCGTCGATCTGCTGCGTCTGCAGCGCCAGGCTGGTGGCGAGTGCACCGCGCACCGGGCGCAGCTCGCCCGACAGCGACAGTTCGCCCGCAAATTCGTAGCCCGCCAGGCGGCTGGCATCCACCTGGCCGCTGGCGGCAAGGATGCCCAGCGCAATGGGCAGGTCGAACCGGCCGGAATCTTTGGGCAGATCGGCCGGGGCGAGGTTGACGGTGATGCGTTTGTTGGTGGGGAACTCCAGCCCCGCGTTCTGCAGCGCCGAGCGCACCCGCTCGCGGGCCTCCTTCACCTCCACCTCGGCCAGCCCCACCAGCGTGAAGCTGGGCAATCCGTTGGCCAGATGCACCTCCACGGTGACGGAAGGGGCTTGCAGCCCCAGAAGGGCGCGGCTTTGCACCAAAGCAAGACTCATGAAGCGGTTTCTCCCCAGATGGGTGCGTTTTGTGGTGATTTGGCGGAAGCCGGTGGCTTTTTGCACCAGTTGGGTGCAACATGCCCGGCGCACCCACCGCCACTGTACTGGGGATTGTTGTAACGCAACGCAACGCTGCACGGCGCCTTGCACCGCAGAGTGGCACGGTCCGTGCTTAAAGCGCTTGTCCCTACTTTGTCCAACCGGAGGAAACATGACCCGCGCCATCATCAAGTCCCTGGGCGTTGCCCTTGTTGCAACCCTTCCCCTGCTGGCCAGCGCCCAGCTCACCGGCAACGTCAGCCTGACCACCAACTACAAGTTCCGTGGCCAGGACCAGGACGCCACCAAGGCCAAGGCCGTCAAGCCCGCCCTGCAAGGCGGCTTCGACTACGCCTTTGGCGACTCTGGCTGGTACGTGGGCAACTGGAACTCCAGCGTGGACTGGCTGACCAACAACTCGCTCGAATCCGACCTGTATGGCGGCTACAAGTTCAAGGCCGGCGGTGCCGACCTGGACGTGGGTGCCCTGACCTACATCTACCCCGGCAACAGCAACGGCAACACCACCGAGCTGTATGGCGCGGCCACCATGGGCCCCTTCACCGCCAAGTATTCGCACACCCTCTCCAAGGACTACTTCGGCTTTGCCGGTGCCAAGTCCGGCTCGGGCCTGAAGGGCCGCAACACCGGTTACCTGAACTTCGCCTTCGCCCAGGAAGTGGCGCCCAGCGTCACCGTGAAGGCCTCGGTGGGCTTCACGCGGTTTGCCAGCGACATCAAGGACCTGGGCGTGCCCAACTACATGGACTATCAATTGGGCGGCGCGTATGACTTCGGCGGTGGCCTGTCGCTGGGCGCTGCCGTGGTGGGCGCCAACAAGAAGGCCTTCTTCGGCCACGTCAACAAGTCGCGCGTGATCGTCACGCTCACCAAAACCCTGTAAGTCTCAATGGGCGCCAGTGGCGCTCATTTCGGAGGAACCAAAAATGAAAATGGTGACAGCCATCATCAAGCCCTTCAAGCTCGACGAGGTGCGTGAAGCGCTCTCCGACATCGGCGTGCAAGGCATCACGGTAACCGAGGTCAAGGGCTTTGGCCGCCAGAAGGGCCACACCGAGCTGTACCGCGGTGCAGAGTATGTGGTGGACTTTCTTCCCAAGGTCAAGATCGAAGCCGCCATTGCGGACGACCTCGTGGACCGCGTGATCGAGTCCATCGAAAGCGCCGCCCGCACCGGCAAGATCGGCGACGGCAAGATCTTCGTGACCCACCTGGAGCAGGTGGTGCGCATCCGCACTGGCGAAACCGGCAAGGAAGCGCTGTAAGGGCGCGGCCGTACTACATCCAAGAAGAGAAACGCCATGAAAAAACTGCTTGCTTCCTTCATTCTGGGGCTGGGTCTGCTGACCATGGGCAATCTGTCCCTGGCCCAGGCGCCCGCCGCCACCGAGCCGGCTGTGGCCGCGCCCGCTGCGGCTGCTCCGGCCGCTGACGCCGCTGCGCCTGCTGCTGCCGCTGCCCCCGCCGCCGCAACCGCAGCTGCTCCGGCCGCTGCCGCCGAGGCACCCGCACCCGTCCCCAACAAGGGCGACACCGCCTGGATGATGACCTCCACCATCCTCGTGATCCTGATGGTCCTGCCCGGCCTGGCCCTGTTCTACGGCGGCCTGGTGCGCAGCAAGAACATGCTGTCCGTGCTGATGCAG
>JADMJR010000280.1 GCA_018780365.1 Acidovorax sp.
TCGGGGCCGTCCAAGCCTGCGCAGGCAGGCTTGGAGCCGCGGCCCTCAGCCCCTTTCTCTCGAATCACTGCGTGATTCGGGAAGTGGGACACCGCCAGCGCGGCGAGGCGGCCCTTGCGCGGCGGCCGCTGGCTTGGGTCGCGCCAGTTTTACTGGTCAGAGAAAGCCAATGAACATGAAACACTGCTAAGCAGCAGCCTGTTCAAACTCTCAACCCCCAAAGCGGCGCGCGGCAATCTCCAGCAGGCCGTCAAAAATCAGGTTGTCCACCAGCTCGAACGGGCGCGTCATGCTGGGCGCCATCTTCCAGCCCGCGCCGCCGGTCATGATGCAGGCGGGCTCCTGGCCACAGTGCTGCAGCAGGTGCTGGTACATGCGCTCCACCGCGCCCGCAATGGCGTAGGTGCCACCACTGGTCAGCGCGTCGCTGGTGTTGGTGGGGAAAGGACGCACCTCGCCCGTGGGCACATGCAGGCCGGCGGTGCCGGTCTCCAGCGCGCGCAGCATGATGCCGTGGCCGGGCAGGATAAGCCCGCCCATGAAACGGCCCTCGGTGTCGATGCACTCCACCGTGACGGCCGTGCCCACCATCACCACGATCAGCGGGCGCGCGGGGCCCTGGGCCAGCACATGGTGGCGCGCACCGATCATGGCCACCCAGCGGTCCGAGCCCAGGCGCGAGGGGTGGTCGTAGCCATTGGCCAGCCCCGCCTCCTGCGCCGAAGACACCACCCATGAAGGTGCCACGTCCCAGAGCTCCATCTGCTCCTGCACACGGCGCTTGACGGCGTCCCCCGCCACGACGCAGCCCAGCATGCGCTCCGGGTGGGGCAGCGGCGCCCAGCTGCCTTCGGCCAGGCGGTCGATGTGGTCCAGAAACTCGGCGCCATGCGCAATGGGCGCAGCCCCGGGGCGGGGAGCGTCGTACAACGCCCACTTGAGACGGGTGTTACCGACGTCGATGGCCAGAAAAGTCATGCGGCGGATTATCCCGAGTTTTGCCCATCGCCCTGCACCCGCCGAGACAGCCCACACGGGTGCCTTTCACGGCAGACGCTGCCATCGCTCACGCAACATTGTGAAAAATCGTGTCGCGCCACTGTCCGACACGCACTCGCCGCTCATTGCCGCTACAGTGGTTCTTCCTGTTTCTGCAACATTAGGAGGTACGACATGGGTCTTTTCAGTTTCATCAAGGAAGCCGGCGAAAAGCTGTTTGGCGGCAAAGAAGCGCAGGCAGCCACGGCAGCAGCCCCCACACAGGATGAACTCAACGCCAAGGCATCCAAGGCCATCGAGACCTACATCGCGGCCCAGAACCTCGGCGCCAGCAACCTGCAGGTGGCCTTTGCAGGCCCCGAAGGCAAGGTCACCGTGAAGGGCACGGCACCCACGCAGTCCGCCAAGGAAAAGGTCACCCTGTGCTGCGGCAATGTGGCCAGCGTGACCAGCGTCGAGAACCTGATGGAGGTGACCCACCCCGAGCCCGAGGCCCAGTACCACGACGTGGTGCGCGGCGACACGCTCAGCGCGATTGCCAAGAAGTTCTATGGCGATGCCAACAAGTACCCCGTGATCTTCGAGGCCAACAAGCCCATGCTGAGCCACCCCGACAAGATCTACCCTGGCCAGAAGCTGCGCATTCCGCAGGCTAAGTAACCCCCCTGAGTCGCCTGCGGCGCCTCGGCACCGCCGCCAGAGTCGGCGGCTCTTCGGGTACGACCAAGCCTGCGCAGGCAGGCTCGGAGCCGCGACCCTCAGCCCCCAAGGGGGACGCACCCGGTGGCCCGGCAAAGTCGGTTCCACGGGTCTGGGCCGTGGGAGAGCCAACGCTCCGACGAACGGAACCTCGGGCACGTTAAATTTTAGACAAATCAGCTGCTATCGCTTTATGGACAATCGCTAGCAGCTATTTTTTTGAGAGCATCAACCCTGCTTCCACGGCAGGCCATGAAGGCGCCAACCGCCCTTCTTGCCGCGCTGGCCCAACGCATCGGCATCGCCCTCAAAACCTTCGAGGATGTTGTACGCCGTGATGCCCAGCTCGGTGGCGCGGCGCGCGGCGGCGATGGAGCGCACGCCGCTGCGGCACAGCAGCACGGCGGGCGTTCCGGCAGGCACGGCGGCGCGCATCTGCGCATCGAACTCCGCATTCATCGCCATGCCGGGCCACTGCTTCCAAGCCACGGCGGCGGCGCCAGGCACCCGGCCCACCCACTCGCGCTCGGCATCGCTGCGCACGTCCACCAGCACGGCCTGGCCGTTTTGCACCCACTGCCAGGCCTGCTGGGGTGTCACATCACCGGCATAGCCTTCGGCGGGGGAAACAGGGGGGAGCGTGGTTGTCATGGTGTCGATCCTTTCAGGGCATTGGGCAAAACGTTTGAATCAAGCGCGGCCAGTGCGAGGGACGCCGAGCAAGGGCCGCCCCGCAGCGAGGGCGTCGTCCCCCTAGGGGGAAGGCGCCGCAGGCGACTCAGGGGGATTCACCACAAAGGCGCGGGCTCATCCCGCAAGCGGCTGCGCAGCTGCGCATAGTCGGGCACCACGGTGGCCACGGTGTCCCAGAAGCGCGGACTGTGGTCCATCACGCGCAGGTGGGCCAGTTCGTGCGCCACCACGTAGTCGATGACGGCCGGGCGGTAGTGCAGCAGGCGCCAGTTCAGGCGGATGGAGCCGTCGGCCTTGGCGCTGCCCCAGCGGGTCTGCGCGCTCGACAGGCGCAGGCTGGCCCAGCGCACGCCCAGCAGCGGGGCAAAGTGGTCCAGCCGGGCCGTGAAGTGGCGGCGCGCATCGCGCATCAGCCAGGCCTGCACGGCATCACGGATCTGCGCGGGGCTGGCATTGCGCGGCAGGCCGATGTGCAGGCTGGGCGTTGCGGTGGCGCCACCACTGGCGGCATCACCCGGGCCTGCACTCACCACCAGCGCCCCGCCCTTGCCCACAAAGCCGTGGCTGGGGTCCAGCACCACCGTGAGCGGCGCCCCCAGGTAGGGCAGCACAGCGCCGTCGGCCCAGACAATGCGGCCACCCTCCAAACGCTGCTGGCGCTCGCGCGCCTCGCCGAGCTTGCGCAGGATCCAGTCGGACTTCTCACGCAGCGCGGCATCCACAGAGCCCGGCGTGACCCAGCTCGGCGCCCGCACCGACAGGCCGTCGGCCCCCACGGTGAACCCAATGGTTCGGCGCCGCGCGCGCTGCAGTGCATAGGCCACCACGGCATCGCCCAGCAGCAGCTCGCGACTGGCCTGGGGGTGGCGGAACTCGGCGGGGGACAGCAGCGAGGGCAGTGGAACCGCCAGGGCTGCAGGTCGAGTTGCTATTATTTTAGGAGCTATCAGCGCTTGCCCATCGGGCGCAGGGGGCGTTTTTTGCTTGGTACTTGGCCCCCCTGCAGCCGGGGCCACCGGTGCAGGCGCCGCAGCGGCCGGGGGGTCGAACAGGTCCAGCGCCAGCTGCACAAGCCGCTGCATCACGGTGGGGTTACTTCCCGCTCTGGGCGGCTGCGTTGGCGGCAGCGGCCGGATACGCCCCCGGGTCCAGTCGGCGCATCTCGGCCTCGATCCAGGCCTCCACTTCGCGCATCAGTTCGTCGGGTTCGCGGCCGGCACTGGGGATGGGCTTGCCAATCGACACTTCCACCACACCCGGGCGCTTGACGAAGGCCTTGCGTGGCCAGACCTTGGCCGAGGTCACGGCAATCGGCACCACGGGAGCGCCGGTGTCGATGGCCAGGCGGGTGCCGCCGGTCTTGTAGTTGCCCTTTTGCCCCCGCTCGATGCGCGTGCCCTCGGGGAACATGATGATCCAGATGCCCTTGGCCAGCAGGTCTTTGCCCTGCTGCACGACCTTGTTGAAGGCCTGGGTGCGCTGGCTGCGGTCGATGTGGATCATGTCCAGCCGGCCGATGGCCCAGCCGAAGAAGGGCACATACAGCAGCTCCTTCTTGAACACGTAGGCCAGCGGGTGCGGCATGATCGTCGGCATCAAAAACGTCTCGAAGGTGGACTGGTGCTTGACCAGCAGCACCGCACCTTCGTTCTCGCCCTGGGGCAGGTTCTCCATGCCTGTGATCTCGGTGCGGATGCCCAGGATCACGCGGGCGCCGCTGATGCACAGCGACAGCCACGCCCGCGCAATGCGGTACAGCGGCACACCCCGCACCCCCAGCAGCGTGCCCAGCATGATGGCCAGCGCGTAGGGCACCACGGTGATGCCCATCCAGAGAAGGTGAATGAC
>JADMJR010000133.1 GCA_018780365.1 Acidovorax sp.
TCATCCGCCGCCGCCGCCAGTGCGGCGCGTGCGACAAGCGCTTTACCACCTACGAACGGCCGGAAGTGAACTTCCCGGCCATCGTCAAGAAGGACGGCCGCCGCATCGAGTACGAGCGCGGCAAGCTGCTGGCCTCGTTCAACCTGGCGCTGCGCAAGCGCCCGGTGAGCACGGAGCAGATCGACAGCGCTATCGAGCGCATCGAAGAAAAGCTGCTCAACCTGGGCCAGCGCGAAGTGCTGTCCGGCCGCATTGGCGAACTTGTCATGCGCGAACTCAAGAAGCTCGACAAGGTGGCCTACATCCGCTTTGCCAGCGTCTACCGCAGCTTCGAAGACATCGACGACTTCCGCGCCATGGTCGATGAAGTGCGCAAGTAAGCAAGTCACCGCCAGGCCAGGCGACGGAGCCACCTCCACCCGGTCTACCGGGCATGGATTTCAAGCTTTTTTGGTGCCCACCGCGCGCCCACCATGTCTTGACAGCTATCAATAGCATAGCAACCAAAAGCACCACTGTTGTCCAGCAGGTTCCGCCAGGCGCGCTGTCACCAAGGCTACAGGGCATAGCGCTCCTGAAACAATAGCTTCAAAGGCATACTGAACGCGCGCAAACGGCATTTTTTGCTCTAAATTTTTCACCCGCACATGCGGCACACCCTGCGCCCGTGCCCGACAATCGCTGCGGTGAAAACCCGCCACTTCCTGCAGCTGGTGCTGCTGTCTGCCCTGTGGGGCGCCTCGTTCCTCTTCATCCGCATTGCCAGCCCCGTGCTGGGCCCCAACGTGATGGCGGCTCTGCGCATCGGGCTGGCCACACTCACGCTGATCGGCATCATGCGCGTCGCCAACGAGTCCTGGCCCTGGCGCCACTGGCGCGAGCTGTTCGGGCTGGGCACGCTCACCGTCGCCCTGCCCTTTTTGCTGTACGCCTGGGCGGCCTTGCACCTGCCAGCGGGCTACAGCTCGCTGCTCAACACCATGGCCGTGCCTTTTGGCGTGATCGCCGCCGCCTGGATGAAGGAGGACACGCTGAGCGCGCGCAAGTGGCTGGGCTGCCTGTGCGGCTTTGCGGGCGTGGCGCTCATCGTGCAGCTGGGCCCGGTGCAGCCCACGCCCGCCCTGCTGCTGGCGGCGGCGGCCTGCGTGACGGCATCGGCCTGCTATGGCATCTCGACCACCTGGATGAAACGCGCCACCCAGCGCATGTCCCCGCTGTCGATTGCCGCAGGCATCCATGCCGCCGCCCTGCTGCTGCTGCTGCCGGGCGCGGCCTGGAGCCTGCCTGAGGCGCGCTTCACGCCCGGCGCACTGGCCGCCGTGGCGGTGATGGGCATCGTGACCTCGGGCCTGGCGTATTGGCTCAACCTGCGGGTGCTCAAACATGTCTCGCCCGTGGCCGCCATGAGTTCGGCCTTCATGATCCCGCTGTTTGGCGTGGCCTGGGGCCATGTGTTCCTGGGCGAGGCCCTGGGGCCGGGCATGCTCTGGGGCGGTGCGCTGGTGCTGGTGGCGACCGGGCTGGTCACAGGCTTCAATCCCCTCACATGGCTGAGCGCGCTGCGCCGGCGCCGCTGAGCCCAGATCACCGTCGCCGTGCGGCCCCGCCTCAGCGGACCACGCGCGTGATGCGATCGGTGGCGGGGGGCGACACTGGGCTTTGCTGGCGGAAGTAGGCCTCCAGCGCGTCCAGGTCCAGCGCGCCCACTTGCCGGTCCCGTCCCTGGGTCAGCACCGTGAAGTTGTCGCCGCCGCTGTCCAGAAAGCTGCTCATTACCACGCGCACCGGTTGCGCGTCGGCCAATGGCGTTCCGTTCAGCACCATCTGGCCGATGCGCGCCCCGGCGGGCTGGGTCAGGTCGTAGCGGTAGCTGAAGCCGCTGGACACCGACAGCACCCGGGGCCGCTGCACCGTGTTGCCGCCGCTGGCGAACTGCTGCTCCAGCACCGCACGGATCTGCGCGCCCGTGAAGGTCTTCACCACCAGCTGGTTGCCAAAGGGCTGCACTGCATACAGCTGGCCATACCGCACCAGCCCTTGCTCATCCGGCACCAGGTCGGCGCGCAGGCCGCCGGGATTCATGAAGGACAGTTGCGCACCCCCGTCTTCCGGCGCCCGTGTGGCCAGCAGCTGGGCATCGGCCACCAGGTTGCCCAGTGCGCTCTCCAGCGCCGCATTGGGCTGGCGCCGCATGGCCCCCTTCGCCTGCCCCACTGGTCGCTGGGCCAGGGGCACGGCGGCCGCACGGTAGGTGTCGATGATCTTTTGCACACCCGGGTCTGCCGGGAAGGCAGGCACGGCGGTGGTGACGGGCACCAGGCCCTGGGCACCGGTGAAGGCTTCGCCCTGCACCACCACATTGCGCGCCGTCTTGCGGACTACGCGGCGGGTCTGCGTGTCCACGCGCAGCTGGATGTCGGTGAGCAGCGTGCCGTACTGGCCCGCGCTGGTCAGCAAGAAGGGCTTGGACGGGTTCACGCGGCTGTAGTCGCACACATAGGCCTGGTGCGTGTGGCCCGAGACCACCACGTCCACGGCCGGGTCCAGGCGCTCCAGGATGGGCACGATGTCGCCCGACAGGCCTGCGCAGCTGGTCTCCTGCACGCCCGCCGTGGTGCCGCCGCCTTCATGGATGGCCACCACGATCACATCGGCGCCCTGGGCCTTGAGCTGCGGGATCAACGCATTGGCCGTGGCCGCCTCGTCCTCAAAACGCAGCCCGGCTACGCCCGACGGGCTGACCATGGTGGGCGTGGCCTGCAGCGTGAGGCCGATAAACCCCATGGTGACGGTGACACCGCCTTCGGTGAACCGCCTGATCCCCGTGGCGGGCAGCAGGGTGCGACCGTCCTCGCGCACCGTGTTGGCCGCCAGCAGGCCAAATTTGGCGCCCTCGAAAGGCTTGCTGATGCGGCAAGGCTCGCGCGAGGTGAATTTCTCACAGCCGCCGTGCTGCAGCCGCAGCAGCTCGCGCCAGCCCCGGTCGAATTCATGGTTGCCGACCGCATTGAAGTCGATCTGCATGCGGTTGACCGCCTCGATCGTGGGTTCGTCCAGGAACAGGGACGACACCAGCGGCGAGGCGCCCACCATGTCACCCGCCGACACCACCGCATGGTGCGGCGACTGGGCCTTGAGGGCTGCCATGGCGCTGGCGAAGTAGGCCATGCCCCCGGCGGGCGCCAGCACGGGGCCTGCAGGCCCTTGCACCCGGTGCGCCATGTGGGGCGGCTCCAGGTTGCCGTGCAGGTCGTTGAAGCCGATGAGGGTGATGTCGATGTGGGATGGCGCACCGCCCGCGACGGGCACGGGTGCCGTCGTGCTGCTGCAGCCCACCAGCGACAGCGCCCCGGTGGCGAGCGCCAGGCTGCCAACGGCCTTGAACAAGCGGTTGCTCATAGGGAGTGACCGCCTTCGCGGCGGTGAGAAGTGAGTGGGATTACAGAAACGAGGCCTGGATGGGCGGCACAGGGGGCACCACGTCGCCGCATTGCGCGCGGTGGCGCAGGGCGTGGTCCATGACGACCAGCGCCAGCAGCGCCTCGGCAATCGGCGCGGCGCGGATGCCCACGCAGGGGTCGTGACGGCCCTTGGTGATGACTTCGGTGCTCTTGCCATGCACATCAATCGATTCGCGCGGGCTGATGATGGAGCTGGTGGGCTTGATGGCGATGCTCACCTCCAGGTCCTGCCCGGTGCTGATGCCGCCCAGCACGCCGCCCGCGTTGTTGGTGCGAAAACCCTGGGGCGTCATCGAATCGCCGTGCATCGTGCCCCGGTGGGCCACGCTGGCAAAACCGGCGCCAATCTCCACGCCCTTCACTGCGTTCAGGCCCATCATGGCGTGGGCGATGTCGGCGTCGAGTTTGTCGTACAGCGGCTCGCCCAGCCCCACTGGCACGCCGGTGGCCTGCACGCGGATACGGGCACCACACGAATCACCGGCCTTGCGCAAGGCGTCCATGTAGTCCTCGTACTGCTGCACGTCGGCCACAGGGGCGAAGAAGGGGTTGGCGCGCACATGGTCCCAGCTCTCGAACGGGATGGGCAGCTCGCCCAGCTGGGTCATGCAGGCGCGGAACTGGGCGCCATACTGCTGGGCCAGCCACTTCTTGGCCACGGCGCCTGCAGCCACCGTGGGCGCCGTGAGGCGCGCCGACGAGCGGCCACCGCCGCGCGGGTCGCGGATGCCGTACTTGTGCCAGTAGGTGTAGTCGGCATG
>JADMJR010000309.1 GCA_018780365.1 Acidovorax sp.
TGCGCTGGGCCACGTCCACGAGCTTGAGGCCCTTGTCCATGGCGGTCTTGCGCAGCTTTTCGTAGGCGGCCTGTTCGGTCAGGCCCTGGCGCTGCATCAGCAGGCCCTTGGCGCGGTCGATGGTCTTGCGGTCTTTGAGCTCGGTCTTGGCATCGGCCAGCTGGGCGCGCAGGGCCTGTTCGTGCTGAAAGCGCGCCATGGCCACATCCAGAATCGGGCGGATGCGCTGCGGCGCCAGGCCCGCCACGATGTAGGCCGACACGCCCGCCGCCACCGCATCCTTCACGTGCGAGGTGTCTTCGTCGTTGGTGAACATCACAATGGGGCGGCGCTCGTCGCGGGTGGCCATCACCACATGTTCCAGCGCATCGCGGGCCTCGCTTTCGGCGTCCACGATGATGAGGTCGGGCTGGAGCTGGGCGATGCGCTCGCTCAGGAACACATCGGCGGGCAGCGTGGCCACCAGGTTGAAGTTGTTTTCCAGCAGCCCAATGCGCAGCGCACGCGACCGCTCCGCCTGGAGGATGGCGTGTTCGTCGTCCGGGTCGGCGACCGCCAGATCCGGGGCAACCACCACGATGCGCAAAGCCTCATTCATAGCCCTGAGCATAAGCAATTTTCACGCCGGAATTTGGTGCGCCGAAGCGGTGCATGCAGATCCTTGGGGTGGTGACGGCGGTTTCTGATGGCCTTGGGCAGGGCCGTGGGCCAGAGGAAAGGTGCCGCAGGAGGCCACCAGGCAAGACCTGGAGCGGGTTCCACCCAGCGGCGGTGCGCCTTGCAGGGCCTGAAAGTTGCTAATACAGGGCGGTGCGGGAGGGCATACCCGATAGCGCCCCTGGGTGCCGTCGCATATACCTCCGGTCACTTCGACACACAGATATGGAGTTTTTTGCATGAACAAGCACATCAACCGGCGCCGCTTCTCGGCCAGCCTGGCCCTGACCGCAGTGGCGACTGCCGCACTCCTGACCGGATGTGGCAAGGTGCCGGACACCATCAAAATTGGTGTGGCGCAGCCCCTGAGCGGCCCCTTGGGTGCCCTGGGGCAGGATCTGCTCAATGGCGTCAAGCTGGCGGTGGAAGAGCTCAACAAGTCGGGCTACACGGTGGATGGCAAGCGTGTGACGCTGGAGGTGGTGTCGGTGGACGACAAAGCCGACGCCACCACCGGCAAGGCCGTGGCCCAGCAATTGGTGGATGCGGGCGTGGTGGCCGTGATCGGGCACCTGAACTCGGGCGTGAGCATCGAGACGGCGCCCATCTATGCCGCCAAGGACATCGCCCAGATCGCCATCTCCACCAACCCCAAGTTCACGCAGCTGGGTTTTTCCACCACCTTTCGCATGGTGGGCAACGACACCCTGCAGGCCCGCGCCATCGGCTCGTTCGCCGCCACCCAGCTGGGCGCCACCCGCTATGCCGCCCTGGACGACGGCACCCCCTATGGCAAGGGCCTGGCCGACGGCGCCGCCCAGCAGCTCAAGGCCGAGAAAAAAGAGGTGGTGGTGCGCAAGTCGTTTGACGACAAGACGGTGGCCTTTGATGAGCTGGCCGGCGAACTCAAGGCGGCCAAGGTGGAGGTGATCGTCTCCACGCTGAACGACTTCCAGGCCCTGGCACTGCTCGAAGCCCTGCGCAAGGTCGATCACACCAAGATCAGCCTGCTGGGCGGCGACACCATCAAGACCACCGACATGACCAAGGGCGCGGGCATTGTGCAGGGCATCTACGCCACCTCGCCGGTGCTCGAAGCCAAGGAGTTCACCACCGGCAAGCCCTTCCTTGAGAAGTACATCGCTGCCTACAAGAAGCCCCCGGCCTATGGCGGCCACTACAGCTACGACAGCACCTACGTGCTCTCGGCCGCCATCCAGAAAGCCAAGTCGGCCGACCCCAAGGACATCACCAAGGCCATGCACAGCATCAACGGCTACGCGCCCGTGATCGGCACCATGACCTGGGACGAGAAGGGCGAGCAGCGCTACGGCGCCGTGGGCGTGTATGAGCTGCGCAGCGGGAGCTGGGAGCTGCGCATGCGGTCGGATCGCTGGTAGGCCCTGGGGGCTATGGGCCTCTATCAACCCCCTGCTGGTGGGTGCCTGCGGGGGGTTTTGTTTTTGGGGCTGCTCGTTTGACGGAGCGCTGCTACAAAAAACACGGGGAGATTATTTAACTTTCTGGTAAAAATTGGTTGCAGACTCGCAACCAACACTGTTGGCGACAGCCAGAGACCTTGTAGCCCGATCCTCCGGGCCTGGCTTCACCTGCATGGCGCGCTGGTCTTGCCCGGTCCCCCGTTCGGGTTCGATTGTGCCGAGGCCGCAGCGGTCAACCCGGAGATGGCGCAGGCCATACCGAAGGGGTTTGGATCGGGGGCTGGTTCACCATTCATTTGTTAGCTCCTCCGCTTGGCAAGTAGGCGCTGGGGGCAATTCTTGCCATAGTTTTAGGAGCATGCGATGGCCATTCCTCTTGACGAAAATTACAACGACAACGCCACAAACCAGGTGATGGCTGGAAATACCTTCGATCTGGACGGGCTTCGCTATGTAGTGGTGGGAAGCCACACCTACAGCAGCAAGATAGTGCTGGGTAGCACGCTCAACATTCCTCCGACAGTAGGCAACAACAACGAGTTGATCATTGACATGGATGCTGGCAACAACAGCCAGTGGGGGCTTTCCAGCGTCACCATCTCGGCGGTTGACGGCAGCGCCTTCAGCCTCGCGGGCATCAGCTTCATGATCTATAACGGTTTCGCTATCGGTGCCCCTGGCACGTCTTCCAACGTCACGTTGACGAACAACCGGGGTGAAACGATTGGGACGTATGTACCCACAGACAGTGGTTCTGTAGTCCAGTTCGATGGGACCAGCAATCCGGCGGCGCAGGGCATTACGAGCTTTACTTTCTCGGGCACCGAGCTGGTACTCGAAGTCGATAACCTGGATTTCGCGCCGATCCCTCCCACCGTCACCAGCGCCACCTACAACGCGTCCACAGGGGTGCTGGTGGTCACGGGCACGGACTTCGCTGCGTTGGCTGGGGCTACCAATGACATCGATGCGAGCAAGCTCACCCTCACGGGGGAGGGCAACGCCACCTACACGCTGACCGATACGGCCGATGTGGAAATCACCAGTGCAACAAGCTTCACGCTGACGCTGAGTGCCACCGACCGCGCCGGGCTGAACCTGCTTGCCAATAAAAATGGCTCCAGCTCCACCGGCGGTACTACCTACAACCTGGCTGCGGCCGATGACTGGAATGCTGCTGTGACTGGCGGTAATACAGCCGACCTCACGCTCAATGCTGTCACCGTGTCCAACGCCAATGCGTCACCCACAGTGGCGAACGCGATCCCCAACCAGAACGCCACCGAAGATACGGCTTTCAACTTCCAGTTCGCATCCAACACATTCGCGGACGCGGATGTCGGCGACGCGCTGACGTATAGCGCTCAGTTCGCAGGCGGCGGCGCCCTGCCTGCGTGGCTGAGCTTCAACTCCGCCACGCGCACCTTCAGTGGCACGCCCGCCAACGGTAATGTGGGCTCTGTCAGCATCGATGTGATCGCCGACGATGGCAACGGCGGCACGGTGACCGACACCTTCAACATCGTGGTGGCCAACACCAACGATGCCCCCATGGTGGCCAACGCCATCGCCAACCAGAACGCCACCGAAGACGCGGCGTTCAACTTCCAGTTCGCAGCCAACACCTTTGCGGATGTGGATGTGGGCGACACGGTCGCCTACTCGGCCCAGCTTGCAGGCGGCGGCGCCTTGCCAGCCTGGCTGAGCTTCAACGCTGGCACCCGCACCTTCAGCGGTACCCCTGCCAATGGCGATGTGGGCTCGGTGAGCATTGAAGTGACGGCCAGCGACGGCAACGGTGGCACGGTGGCAGACACCTTCGACATCGTGGTGGCCAACACCAACGATGCTCCCACGGTGGCCAACGCGGTCCCCAACCAGAACGCCACCGAAGAATCGGCGTTCAGCTTCACCTTCGCGGCCAACACCTTTGCAGATGCGGATGTGGGCGACACGATCACCTACACGGCTCAGCTCGCAGGGGGCGGGGCGTTGCCGGCCTGGCTGAGCTTCAACGCCGCCACCCGTACCTTCAGCGGCACCCCTGCCAATGGCGATGTGGGCACCCTGAATATCGACGTGATCGCGAGCGACGGCAACGGTGGCTCCGTCACGGACACCTTCAACCTCGTGGTGGCCAACACCAACGACGACCCCACGCTCAACAATGCGATCGCCAACCAGAACGCCACCGAAGACGCGGCGTTCAACTTCCAGTTCGCAGCCAACACCTTTGCGGATGTGGATGTGGGCGACACGGTCGCCTACTCGGCCCAGCTTGCAGGCGGCGGCGCCTTGCCAGCCTGGCTGAGCTTCAACGCTGGCACCCGCACCTTCAGCGGTACCCCTGCCAATGGCGATGTGGGCTCGGTGAGCATTGAAGTGACGGCCAGTGACGGCAACGGCGGCACTATCGCCGACACCTTCGACATCGTGGTGGCCAACACCAACGATGCCCCCACGGTCGCCAATACCATCCCTGACCGCAGCGCCACCCAGGGCGCAGCCTTCAACTTCCAGTTCGCGGCCAACACCTTCGCAGACGCGGATGTGGGCGACACCCTCAGCTACAGCGCCCAGGTGGCGGGCGGCGGCGCCCTGCCTGCGTGGCTGAGCTTCGATTCGGTGACCCGCAGCTTCAGCGGCACGCCCCTGAACGCCCACGTGGGTGCGGTGAGCATCGACGTGATCGCCAGCGACGGCAACGGTGGCAGCGTCACCGACACCTTCACCATCACCGTGGGCGATATCAACGACAACCCCACGGTCGCCAACAGCATCCCCAACCAGAACGCCAGCGAAGACACAGCCCTCAACTTTGCGTTTGCCGCCAACACCTTCGCAGACATGGATGTGGGCGATACACTGACCTACAGCGCCCAACTGGCGGGCGGTGGGTCTCTGCCCGCGTGGCTGAGCTTCGACTCCACCACCCGCACCTTCAGCGGCACCCCCCTGAACGCCCACGTCGGCACGCAGAGCATCCAGGTCACCGCCAATGATGGCCATGGCGGCACGGTGACTGATACCTTCGACATCGTGGTGGCCAACACCAATGATGCGCCCACGGTGGCCAACGCCATCGCCAACCGAAGTGCGACCGAAGGTGTCGCCTTCAACTTCCAGTTTGCGGCCAGTACCTTTGCAGACATGGATGTGGGCGATACGCTGACCTACAGCGCCCAACTGGCGGGCGGTGGGGCCCTGCCCGCGTGGCTGAGCTTCGACCTCGCCACGCGCACTTTCAGTGGAACCCCCGCCACAGCCCACATCGGCACCCTCAGCATCGACGTGATTGCCAACGACGGCCACGGCGGCACCGTGACCGACACCTTTGACTTGGTGGTCGCGGCCATGCCCGTGGACCCAGACCCCGTTCCCCCGACGCCTACCCCTCCCGCACCCCCCACCCCGGGAGTGCCCGACAACGACGGCATTCCGCCCGCCGTGGAAGACCAGGCGCCCGGCATCCCCGGCCCCGGTGGCAACACCACCCCGGGAGATGGCAACGGAGACGGCATCAAGGACAGCGAGCAGCCCTCGGTCGGCTCCGTCGGCTTTGTGCTCAGCCCCACAGGCGTGAGCAACCCCGGCAGTGCCCCACCCACCTTCACCACCCTGGTGGCCAGCAGCCAAAACGGCAAGGTGGGCAGTGGCAACGACAACTCCCGCATCACCAGCCTGACCCAGAAGGACGCGCCAGCGGACGCCCCCGCAGGGCTGCAAACCCCCATCGGGCTGGTGAGCTTCACGGTGGAGCTGGCCCCGGGCAAGACCAGCGAAAGCTTCAGCCTGTACCTGGACCCGGCGCTGGGGGTGAACGGCTACTGGAAGCAGGACAGCACCGGCACCTGGATCAACATCGCCAGCGAGCCGTATGGCGGCAAGATGGTGCTGGAAGGCGGGCGGGTGCGGCTGGACTTCCAGATCACGGACGGAGGCCAGTTCGATGCGGACGGCAAGGTGGACGGGATCATCACGGACCCGGGGGCGCCGGGGCACATGCCGCTGTCGATCGTGGGGCTGGCTCCGGACATGCCGCAGGGGTTCTGGTTTTGATGATGACCGCCCCCTTATCGTCATTCCCGCAAAGGCGAGAAGGATGAAAATGCTATTGAATTAATAGCATTCGGCATATAAAAACAGCCAACGGCCAAAAACACCCCAAGGATGACCGCCATGACCGACATCGTCTTCATCGACAGCCGCGTACAAGACGCTGCCATCCTGCTGCGGGGCCTGAAGCCCGGCGCTGAAGTGGTCTACCTGCAGGCCGGCCAGGATGGCCTGGCGCAAATGGCCGCCGCCTTGGGCGAGCGCGGCGAGGCGGGTGCCGTGGGCTCCGTGCAAGTCATCGCCCACGGCAGCGCGGGCCAACTGTGGCTGGGCCGCACCTTCCTGGACAACGCCGCCTTGCAGCGACCCGAAGTGCAAGCCCAACTGGCTGCACTGGGCCTGAGCCTGACGGCCGATGGTGACCTGCTGATCTACGCCTGCGATACAGGCCAGGGCGGCGAAGGCGCGCAGTTCGTGGACAGCCTGGCCGCGCTTACGGGGGCGGACGTGGCCGCCAGCGGCAACCGCACGGGCGCGCTGGGCGACTGGGAGTTGGAAATTTCCACGGGCAGCATCGAGCACGCTCCCGTGCTCTCGGCCCAGGGTGAAGCGGCGTACCAATATGGCCTGGGCATCGTCACCGTCACCAGCAGCGCCGACACGGGCGCAGGCTCCTTGCGGGAGGCGCTGGCTTCGGCGCAGAACGGCGACACCGTCACGTTCAGCGGCGGCATGACGGTGCAGCTGACGGCCGAGCTGCTGCTCAACCAGAACATCACCATCGACGGCGACCTGAACGATGACGGCGTGGCGGACGTGGTGCTGGACGGCCAGTACCAAACCCGTGTGGTGGAGATCACCTCTGGCAGCACCGTGACGCTCGACGGCCTGGTCGTTACCCGGGGCCTGCTCTCGGGCGATGGCGGCGGCGGCAGCCTTGGCGCGTCCGCCGCCATGGCGGGTGGCATCTTCAACGCAGGAGCACTCACCCTGAACAACGTCACCGTCACCGCCAACGCCGCGTCGGGCGGCGGCGGCGGCGGCGGCGCCACCGGGGCGTACTTCGGCGGCGGTGGCGGTGGCGGCGGTGGACTGGGCGGCCAGGAGGGCGGCCACGGGGGCACGGTCAGCTCCAACGGTATGACTGCGGTGGGACAGCCGGGCGGTAGCGGCATGGGCGGCAACGGCGGTGGCGCCGAGGCCAGCATGGGTGGGCGCGGCGGCTCCGGTGGGGGTGGTGCGGGCGGCTTGGGCCCGGGCGTGTCCCCATACAGTGTCGGCGGCGGGGGCGGCAGTGCCACCAACGGCACGCTTTTCATCGGCGGCGGCGGTGGTGGCGGTGGCTGGAACGAGGCGGGCGGCGCGGGTGGTAATGCCGTGGGCGGGATCTACAACGCCGCTTCCGCCACCCTGACCATCATCGGCACGTCGGCCATCAGCTACAACATCGGAGCGGGCGGCGGCGGTGGTGGTGGCGGCGGGCTGGGCAGCAACCACAGCGGCGACGGTGGGGCCGGGGGCCGGGGCGTCGGCGCCATCTGGAATGAGGGCACGCTGCGGATGACGGCCGCCAATTTCACGGCCATGGTGGGGAACGGAGCGGCCAGCGGCATCGGGGGGCAGGCGCGGGGTGGCGGCACGTCGGGCGGTTCGCCCACGCTGGTGGGCGGGATCTATAACCTGGGCGGCTTGCTGGACGTTGCCTACGTGCCTGCCACCAACAGCGCGCCCACGGCCACCGCCGTGGCGGCCCCGGCTGTGGGCCAGGCCCAGGCGGGCACGGCCAGCTACAGCTTCACCGTGACCTATGCGGACAGCGACGGCACCGTGGATGGCGCCAGCATCGATGTGAACGACGTGACGGTCAGCCAGGGCGGCACCCAGCTCACCGTGACCGGCGCCAGCTGGAACGGCGCAACCAATACTGCCACCTACACCGTCACGCCCCCCGGCGGCGCCTGGAGCGACGCCCACAACGGCACCTGGACGGTGGGCCTCGCGGGCGGACAGGTGCAGGACAACGGCGCCGCCGCCGTGGCGGCCAGCGCCAGCGCGGGCAGCTTCACCGTGGCGATGGACACCACCGCGCCCACGACCACGGTGGCCAGCGCCGCCTTCTTGAACGACACGGGCGCGGGCGTCGCCGACTTCATCACCCGAACGGCGGCGCAAACCATCAGCGGCACGCTCAGCGCCAACCTGGCGGCGGGCGAGACAGTGTGGATCTCGCTGGACAACGGCGGCAGCTGGGCGGCCGCCACGGCCACCGTGGGCACCGATACCTTCACGCTGGCGGGGCAAACGCTGACCGGCAGCAATACCTTGCTGGTGCGCGTGGAGGATGCGGCGGGCAACCAGGGCATGGCCCACAGCCAGGCCTACGTGCTGGACACCACGCCGCCTGCCGCCGCGCCAACGGGCGCCGCCTTTTCGGCCGACACGGGCGCGAGTGGCACCGACTTCATCACCAACGTGGCGGCGCAAACCATCACCGGCACGCTCAACGCCAACCTGGCGGCAGGCGACGGGGTGATTGTCTCGGTGAACAACGGTGCCAGCTGGGCGAGGGCCACCACCACCGGCACCAGCTACAGCGTGAACACGACGCTGTGGAGCAGCAACACCCTGCTGGTGCGCGTGGAGGACCTGGCGGGCAATGGCAGCACGACTTTTTCGCGCACCTACACGCTGGATACCACCGCGCCCGCCACGACGGTTTCCACCGTCGCCTTGTTGAACGACACCGGGACGCTCAACAACGACTTCACGACGAGCGCGCCCGTGCAGACCATCAACGGCACGCTCGGTGCCAACTTGGCGGCGGGCGAGTTTGTGCAGGTCTCGCTGGACAACGGCAGCACCTGGACGGTCGCCACGGCCAGCATGGGCAGCGCCAGTTTCAGCCTGGCGGGCCAGACGCTGACGGGCAGCAACACCCTGCAAGTGCGCGTTGTGGACACTGCAGGCAACGCGGGCCCGGCATTGAGCCAGGCCTACGTGCTCGACACCAGCGCGCCCGCCCTCAACGCAGCAGCCAGCACCCCGGCAGCCGGCGCCACGGGCGTGTCCATCAGCGGCAACATCGTGCTGGCTTTCACCGAGACGCTGCACCCGGCGGCGCAGCACGATCTGAGCAAGATCACCCTGAAGGACGTGGCCACCGACACCCTGGTGCCCGCCGCCATCAGCATCGACGGCAGCGGCAAGCTGGTGATCGACCCCACGGCGAGTCTGGCCGAGGGTAAGGCCTACTACGTGACCTGGGACGCCGGTGCGCTGGTGGACATGGCGGGCAACCCCGCCGCCGCCGTGGCCAATGAGACCACCTACCACTTCACCACGCAGGCCGCGCCTGTCATCCCTGATCCCGAACCCCCAGTCGTCACCCCACCGGTCACCCCCGGCATCCCCGACAACGATGGCATCCCCCCCGCCGTGGAAGACCAGGCCCCCGGCATCCCTGGCCCGGGCGGAACGACCGTGGCGGGAGATGGCAACGGCGACGGTATCAAGGACAGCGAACAGGCGGGCGTGGCCTCCGTCGGCTTCGTGCTCAGCCCTACAGGCGTGAGCAACCCCGGCAGTGGCCCAGCCACCTTCAGCACCCTGGTGACCAGCAGCCAAAACGGCAAGGTGGGCAGTGGCAACGACAACTCCCGCATCACCAGCCTGACCCAGAAGGACGCGCCAGCGGACGCCCCCGCAGGGCTGCAAACCCCCATCGGGCTGGTGAGCTTCACGGTGGAGCTGGCCCCGGGCAAGACCAGCGAAAGCTTCAGCCTGTACCTGGACCCGGCGCTGGGGGTGAACGGCTACTGGAAGCAGGACAGCACCGGCACCTGGATCAACATCGCCAGCGAGCCGTATGGCGGCAAGATGGTGCTGGAAGGCGGGCGGGTGCGGCTGGACTTCCAGATCACGGACGGAGGCCAGTTCGATGCGGACGGCAAGGTGGACGGGATCATCACGGACCCGGGGGCGCCGGGGCACATGCCGCTGTCGATCGTGGGGTTGGCACCGGACATGCCGCAGGGGTTCTGGTTTTGAGCCCCTACACTTGAGGCATGAGTTTGCTGATCCTCGGTATCGAATCTTCGTGCGACGAAACAGGCGTGGCATTGGTCCGTTCCACGGGCAATGCCGTGCCCACCCTGCTGTCCCACGCGCTGCACAGCCAGATCGAAATGCACCAGGCCTATGGTGGCGTGGTGCCTGAGCTGGCCAGCCGCGACCACATCCGCCGCGTGCTGCCGCTGGCCACGCAGGTGTTGACGGAATCCGGCCTGTCGCTCACGGACGTGGACGTGGTGGCCTACACCCGCGGCCCAGGCCTGGCCGGTGCGCTCTTGGTGGGCGCGGGCGTGGCCTGCGCGCTGGGCGCGGCCCTGGACAAGCCGGTGCTGGGCGTGCACCACCTGGAGGGGCACCTGCTCTCACCCTTCCTCAGTGCCGATCCCCCCGAGTTCCCCTTCGTGGCGTTGCTCGTTTCCGGTGGCCACACCCAGCTAATGCGTGTGGACGGCGTGGGCCGCTACGAGATCCTGGGCGAGACCATCGACGACGCAGCCGGTGAGGCCTTCGACAAATCCGCCAAGCTCATGGGCCTGGGCTACCCGGGGGGCCCGGCGCTGTCGCGGTTGGCGGAACAGGGCAGTGCCACAGCCTTCAAGCTCCCCCGGCCTTTGCTGCACAGTGGTGATCTGGATTTTTCTTTTGCGGGCCTCAAGACAGCGGTGCTGACGCAGGCCAAAAAGCTGGGCGATGAGCTGGAGGCGCGCAAGGCTGATCTGGCCGCCAGCACCGAGGCAGCGATTGTGGATGTGCTGGTGAAGAAGACGCTGACCGCGCTCAAGCAGACGGGCCTGAAACGTGTGGTGGTCGCCGGTGGCGTGGGGGCCAACCGGCACCTGCGTGCGCAGCTCAACGCGGCCTGCGCGGCCGCCAAGGTGCGGGTGCACTACCCCGAACTGCACCTGTGCACCGACAACGGCGCCATGATCGCCATGGCTGCAGCCATGCGGTTGCAGGCGGGGCAGCAGCAGGCCAATGCCGACTATGCGTTTGACGTGAAGCCACGCTGGCCGCTGGATGCGATCACGGTTTGATTTTTTGAATAAAAAGTGCCACTACCGCCTGCCCAGCAAGCGTTAGCAGCTATCTTTTTTGATTGTCAGAAGGGATAGTGGCGGGGTGTGGTCTGCACCGTGATCCAGCGCAGTTCGGTGAACTCCCGCACGCCCGCCATGCCGCCAAACCGGCCGTAGCCCGAACTTTTCACACCCCCGAACGGCATCTGGCCTTCGTCATGCACGGTGGGGCCGTTGATATGGCAGATGCCCGATTCGATGCGCGCCGCCACATTCCAAGCCTTGGCTACATCGCGGCTGAACACGGCGGAGGACAGGCCGAACTCGTTGTCGTTGGCGCAGGCGATCGCCTCCTCCACACCGTTCACGCGCACCACGGGCTTGACGGGGCCGAACGATTCCTCGCGGTAGATGTCCATCTCGGCCGTCACATGGTCGAGCACGGTGGCCTGCATCAGCGTGCTGTCGCTTTTGCCGCCGCACACGAGCTTGGCGCCCTTGGCCAGTGCGTCGTCGATGAGGGCGTTGCAGCGCTGCACTGTGGCCATGTCCACCACCGAGCCCAGCACCACGGGGCCCTTGCGCGGGTCGCCCAGGGGCAGGGCCTTGGCGCGTTCGCCCAGCTTGGCCACGAATTCATCCGCCACAGCGTTGTCCACGATGATGCGTTCGGTGGACATGCAGATCTGGCCCGAGTTGGCAAACGCGCCAAACACCGTGCCCGCCACGGCGGCGTCGATGTCGGCATCCTGAAGCACCAGCAGCGGGGCCTTGCCACCCAGTTCCAACACCACGGGCTTGAGGTACTTGGCGCAGGTCTGCGCAATGATGCGGCCCACCTTGGTGGAGCCGGTGAAGTTGATGCGGCGCACCGCCGGGTGGGCCACGATGGCTTCGACCACGGCACCTGCATCCGCCGGTGCGTTGGTCACGAAGTTCACCACGCCGGTGGGCAGGCCTGCCTCCTGCAGGGCTTCAATGATCAGGCCGTGGGTGGCGGGGCACAGCTCCGAGCCTTTCAGGATGACCGTGTTGCCGCAGGCCAGCGGTGTGGCGATGGCGCGCACGCCCAGGATGACGGGTGCGTTCCACGGCGCGATGCCCAGCACCACACCTGCGGCCTGGCGCACGCCCATGGCCAGGCTGCCAGGCACGTCGGACGGGATCACTTCGCCTGCGATTTGCGTGGTCAGCGCGGCGGCTTCTTGCAGCAGGCCCGCAGCCAGGTGTACGTTGAAGCCTGCCCACATGCCGGAGGCACCGGTTTCCGTCGCCATGGCGGCAGCGAAGTCGGCCGTGCGGGCTTCGAGCGCGTGGGCCGCCTTGAGCAGCAGCGCGCGGCGCGCGTTGGGCCCCAGGGCGGACCAGGCGGGGAAAGCCTTGGCGGCCGCGTCTGCAGCGGCCACGGCATCGGCCACGGTGGCTGCGGGCGCGGTGGTGGCGACCGAGCCGTCGAGCGGGTTGCGGCGCTCAAAGGTGGCGCCACCGGTGGCTTGCACGCGCTCGCCGTTGATCAACATGGCAATGGCAGTCATGGATGAAAGCTCCTGAAAAAGAACAGATGAAAAAGGGGGGAAGGTATTCAGGCCGCGCCCAGGTAAGCCTGGCGCACCACGTCGGACTTCAGCAAGTCAGAGGCTTCACCCGAGGCCACGATGCGCCCGCGCTCCAGCACATAGCCGCGCTGCGCGATCTGCAGCGCCTTGCGCACGTTCTGCTCCACCATGAGCACGGTGACGCCCTGTGCGGCAATGCGCTGCACGATGGCGAGCAGCTCATCGACCATGCGCGGCGCTAGGCCCAGCGAGGGCTCGTCCAGCATCAACAGGCGCGGGCCGCTCATCATGGCGCGGGCCACGGCCACCATCTGCTGCTCGCCACCGCTCATGGTTCCCGCCAGTTGCTGGGCGCGCTCCTGGAGGCGCGGGAAGTCCTCAAACGCCTGGTGCAGCCGCTCGGCGCGCACGCGTGAGGGCACCAGCCAGCCGCCAAGCTCCAGGTTCTCGGTCACCGTCATCTGCGGAAACAGCTGGCGGCCCTCGGCCACCAGGGCCAGGCCGCGCTGCACGCAGGCGGTCGCATTCAGGGCCGGCACCGCCTGGCCGTCGAGCTGCACTGTGCCCTGGCGCGGCAGCAGGCCGGCCAGGGCCTTGAGCAGCGTCGTCTTGCCCGCGCCGTTGGGGCCGACGATCACCGTGATGCCGGGCTGGGCTTCGAGCGACAGGTCCTGCAGCACCTGAAAGCCGTGGTAGCCCGTGGTCAGGTTCTGCACGGTGAGGTGTGCGCCGCTCATGCCGTGGCTCCTTGCTCTGGGTTGTGTGTCATTTCGTCGCCCAGATAGGCCTCGATCACCTGCGGGTCGCGCACCACCTCGGCGGGTGTGCCGTCGGCGATCTTGCGGCCCTGGTGCAGCACCAGCACGCGCTCCACGTACTTGAGCAGCGTGGTCACCGCGTGCTCGATCCACACCACCGTCAGCCCCCAGTCATCGCGCAGGCGGCGGATGCGCTGGGCCATGGCATCGACCTCGGCCTCGGTCAGGCCGGCGGCCACCTCGTCGAGCAGCAAGAGGCGCGGGCGCGTGCCCAGGGCCATGCCGATCTCCAGCAGGCGCTGCTGCGAGGGCGTGACGTCGGCGGCGGGGCGGTCGGCCAGGTGGGCCAGGCCCAGCATGGCGAGAATTTCCTCCTCGCTGCGCAGGCCTGCAGGCCCTTGGCGGTGGCGGCCTGCGAACTGCATGCCAAAGCGCACGTTGTCGCGCACCGTCATGTCGGGGAACACGCGCGGCGTCTGGAAGGTGCGCGCGATGCCATGGGCCGCATAGTGGTGCGGGCCCTTGCCGGTGAGGTTGTCGGCGCCACAGTGCAGCGTGCCCGATGTGGGTGGCTGCACACCCGAGATGGCGTTGAAGAACGTGGTCTTGCCCGCGCCGTTGGGGCCGATGATGCCAATGAGTTCACCCGTGTGCAGCGTGGCGCTCACGCCGTCCACGGCCGTGAGGCCGCCAAAGCGCACGGTCACGCTGTCGATGGTCAAAAGTGCTTCAGCCATGGTGCGCCTCCGCAGCGGGCTTGCGCTGTTGCCACAGCGTGGCCAGGCCATTGGGCAGGTACATCACGCACAAGATCAGCAGCAGGCCCAGCACCATCATGTAGCCGTAGGGCAGCTGCAGGCGCAGCGTCTCGGCCAGCAGGCTGAACACGATGGCCGCCAGGATGGGGCCGCCAATGCTGGTGGCACCGCCAATCAGCGCAATCAGCACGGTCTGAAAGCCGATGAAGGGGCTGAACACGGCGGCCGGCTCGATGTAGGTCCAGCGCACGGCCATGGCTGCGCCCACGGCGCCTGCAAAGGCGGCGGTGATGCCGAAGCCTGCGATCTTGGCCAGGCGCGTGTCCACGCCCAGGGTCTGGGCGCGCTGCTCGTCGGCACCGATGCCCGAGAGCGCCAGGCCGAAGCGGCTGCGCTGGATGGCGATGGCCGTGGCAATGGCGGCCGCCGCGATCAGCAGCACCGTGAGGTACACCGTCTCGTTGCTGGGCACCACCGTGAGCACGCGGCCCACCGTACCCGAGACCTGCTTTTCCACAAAGGTCACGGCGTGGCGGATCAGCTCCGTCATGCCGAAGGTCAGCACGGCGAAGTAGGTGCCGCGCAGGTGCAGCACGGCGGCCCCCATGACCACGGCCACCATGGCGGCGATCAGCGCGCCGGCCACGATCACCAGCGGCCAGGGCAGCACTTCCAGCAGCGTGGCGCTGGCATACGCCCCGATGCCGAAGAAGGCCGAGGTGGCCAGCGACAGGTAGCGCGTGGCGCCGCAGAACAGCGACCAGCTGGTGGCCAGCGCGATGTACATCAGGCAGCTGAGCAGCACCGAGGCCACGAACTCGGACACCAGCCAGGGCAGGGTGCCGACCACGGCCGTGCCCACGGCGAGCGCGAGCCAGGGCTTGTTGGAATGGAAAGATTTCATTTTTTGGAAAAGAGGCCGTTGGGGCGCCAGATGAGCACGCCGATGAACACCGCATAGCTCAGCAGCATCTTGAGGGAGGGGCTGCTGAAGTGCATGCCCAGGGCCTCGACCACACCCAGCAGCAGGCCGCCGGCCAGGCTGCCCGCCAGGCTGCCGAAGCCGCCCAGCGTGATCACGATCAGCGCCGTCACGGTATAGGGCTCGCCCATCGACGGGGAGATCTCGTAGGTCATCGACAGCAGGGCACCGGCCACGCCCGAGAGGCCCAGGCCGATGCCGAACATCATCGGGTGCAGCCGCCGGGTGTTGATGCCCACCAGCTGCGCGCCCGTGGGCGACTGCATCAGCGCCCGCACGGCCTTGCCCAGCAGCGTGAGCTTGAGCAGCGCGATCAGCGCGGCCGACAGCGCCAGCGCCACGCCGAACAGCACCAGCTTGTTCTCGGTGAAGCGCATGCCTGCGATCTGCACCGGGTCGGCCAGGTATTCGTAGCCGCGCAGATCGCCACCCCAGATCAAGAGGGCGGTGTTCTGCACCAGGAACATCAGGCCGAAACCCACCATCAGGCTGCGCGCCTCGAACACATCCACGTTCGGCGCGCGCGCCGCCAGGCGCTTGAAGCACAGCGCATGCACCGCCACGCCCAGCACGAACAGCGCGATGAAGGCGACGGGCATCAGCAGCAGGGGCGACCAGCCCCAGGCCGTGTGCGCCCACCAGGTGATGAAGGCGCCGAGCATCAAAAACTCGCCGTGCGAGATGTTCATGATGCGCATCAGCCCGTATTGCAGATTGAGGCCCATGGCCACCAGCGCATAGATGCCGCCGGTAATGAGGCCACTGGCGACCAGTTCGGCCCAAGAGATCAAAGACACTTTGTTATTTCCACGCAGGTTTGGATGTGTTCAGCTGCGCCGTGGCGCGGTTCTTGGGCCAGACCACCTCGAAGTCGCTGCCTTGCCACTGGCTCACGGTGCCGGGGATGGAGGCGTTCTCGCTGCCTTGGAAGCGGATGCCGCCCAAGATGGTTTGGAACTCGTTCTTGGCGATGTGCTCGCGCAGCGCCTTGCGGTCCAGCCCCGCCTTCTCCACGGCCTGCTGCAGGATCTGCAGGCCCGCCCAGGCATGGCCGCTGGCCCAGCGGTCGGGCTCCTTGTTGAACTTCTTCACATGGGCGTCGAAGTAGGCCTTGGCCTCGGGGCTGGTCTTCACGCTCCACGAACCCATGCCGATCACGCCCTCGGTGTTGGCCTGCATCACGTTCTTGTACAGCTGGAAGGCCGTGCCCACCGAGGCGTAGAAGAACTTGGGGTTCAGCCCCACCTCGCGCGCCTGGCGGCTGGCCAGGATGGTGTCGGGCGGGTAGGTGATGCCGATGAAGGCGTCGGGGTTCAGGTCCTTGATGCCGCGCAGCACGGGTGCCAGGTCCTTCACGCCCAGCGGGTAGCTCTTCCTCTCCACCACCTGGATGCTGGTCTTCTTGAGCGCGCTGTTCAGCGCGGCGAAGTTCTCCAGGCCGAACAGGTCGTCCATGTAGACGATGGCAATGGTCTTGACGTTGTGGGCCACCAGCATGTCCACCAGCGCACCCATCATCTTGTCGGGCTGTTGCAGCAGCGAGAAGAAGTAGGGCAGGTTCATGTCGATCAGCTTGCGCGACAGCGCCGTGGGCGCCAAGAGCGGGTAGCCGAAGCGGTTGGCCAGCGGGGCGATGGCGAAGTTGGCGCCCGAGCCCCAGGGCGGCAGGATCAGGTCCACCTTGTCGCTGCCCATGAGTTTTTCATAGGTCCGCACGCAGGTTTCGGTCTCGCTGCGGTCGTCATAGCCAATGAGCTCGATGGGACGCTTGGCACCCTTCACGCTCAGGCCGCCCGCAGCGTTGACCTGCTCGGCCCACAGCAGGTAGTTGGGCTCCTGGCTGACCTGGGCGCCTGCGGCCCAGGGGCCGGTGCGGGCGATGGCGTAGCCGATGCGCACGGGGCTGGCGCTGCTGCCTTGGGCCCACAGCTGCGGTGCCACGGCCAGTGTGCCGACCGTGGCGGCGGCCCCTTTGATCCACTGGCGCTTGGATGGTTGATGCTGCGTCATTTGTTGTCTCCTCGGATGGGGCCTGCGTGGTGCGGGCCGTGTGGGGATCGTAGGCAGGCGTGTGGCTGCGCGCTGCGCTGAGCGTGCACAAAACGCTTGCCCCAGCGTGCAGGCGGCAGCGGGTTTACCCGGATTTCCGCGCTCGACACGGGACAAAGCACGCGGTCGATAATTCCCACGGAAACAGGCGGCCCCGTCTGCACGACTGGAGACACCCATGGCACACCCTCTGACCGAGGTATCTACCGACACCGTGGCACCCCGCGACCGCCTGCACCTGTGGGGTGATGCGGTGTGGCGCCTCATTGGCGGGCTGGAGTCCGATGCCTTTGGCGACGAGGCTTTTGCGGGCCACATCACCTCGGGCCAGGCGGGTTATGTGAACCTGTGCCAGCTCAATGTGAGCCGCCACCGCGTGGTGCGCACCCCCAGCCTCATCCGTGGCAGCGACCGCGCCTACATCAAGGTGGTGGCGCAGCTGGAGGGGCGCGCCTGCTTTGAGCAGAACGGTCGGCAGGTGTGGCTGTCGCCCGGTGAGTGGAGCGTGTACGACACCACACGCGCTTACGCCGTGAGCAACCCCGAGGCCGTGCGCCAGATGGTGCTGATGATCCCCAAGGAGCAATTGCCCGAGCGCAAACTCAAGCTCGATGATCTGATGGTGCAACGGTTTTCAGGCACCACGGGTGTGTCACGCCTGGCGTGGGACACCATGCGTGCTGCTTTTACCGAGCTGCCCACCATGTCGGATGCGGCAGCCGACGGCGTGGCCGACGTGATCACGCAGCTGGTGCAGCTCTCGCTGCTGGAGCGCAACGGACAGGAGAGCGCGGTGTCTCAGCGCGAGGCCTTGCGCGACCGCATTGGCCAGTACATCGACCGCCACCTGGGCGACCCCGAACTCACCATCGACCGGATTGCGCAGGCGCTCAACTGCAGCAAGCGCCACCTGTACAACGCGGTGGCCGACGAAGAAGACACCCTGGCCGCCATGATCCAGCGCCGTCGGCTGGAGGCCTGCCTGCGCGATCTGTGCAGCAGCGCGCAGGCGCAGCGCTCGGTCACGGACATCGCGCTGTCCTGGGGCTTCAGCAACAGTGCCCATTTCAGCCGCGTGTTTCGCGCACATGTGGGGTGCAGCCCCAGTGCTTACCGGGCCCGGGCTGGCGGAGGCCATGTGGCCCCGGTGCTGCTGGCGCACTGACTGGCCCGCCCGCAGACCCGCGCCGGGCGCGCGCAGGTTGCTGCGCTGCATCAATTCTTTACCTGGGCTTGACCCATTGGGTACGCTGCGGCCCGAATGGCTCCTCACAATGGGGTTTTCCCTAGAGTGATGCCCTTCCATGCGTTTTTCTCCCCCGGTTCCCGCTGAGATGCGGCGCCTGCGCCGCATGCGCAAGGCACCGCTCATGTCTGTTGCACTGCTTGCGTTGGCAGGGGCCGTTTCGGGCTGTACGGCGCTGCGGCCCACCGACAGGCGCGTGTCTGCCGTGCCCGTGCCCACAGCCTGGGTTGCAGGCAGCCAGGGGGCCCCGGGTGCCGCCGCCAGCGTGCTGGCCCAATGGTGGCAGCGGTTGGACGACCCGGTGCTCACCAGGCTGGTTGAACAATCGTTGGCAACCAACACCAGCGTGCGCACTGCGCAGGCGGCGTTGCGGCAGGCCCGCGCCCAGGTGGATGTGCAGGCGGCCGGCCTGTTGCCCAGTGTGGGGGCCTCGGCCTCTGCGCAACGCAGCCGGGCGAGCAATCACACGGGCAACAGTTTTCAGGCCGGATTTGATGCGAGCTGGGAGCCTGATGTGTTTGGCCGCCTGCGCAGCGGCGTGAACGCCAGCGAGGCTGACGCGCGCGCAGCAGAGGCCAGCCTGGCCGACGTGCAGGTGTCCCTGGCGGCTGAGGTGGCGGTGAACTACATCGAACTGCGTGGGTTGCAGCAGCGCCTGGCCATTGCGCGCAGCAACCTGGCCAGCCAGCAGGAGACCCTGCAGATCACCCAGTGGCGCCTGCAGGCCGGCCTCACCACCTCGCTGGTGTCCGAGCAGGCCCGCGCTGCGGCCGAGCAGACCGCTGCGCAGATCCCCGCGCTCGAAGCCAGCCTGGCGCAGTCGCGCTACAGCCTGGCCGTGCTGACTGGACAGGTGCCGGGGGCACTCGACACCACGCTGGCAGCGAGTGCCCCGGTGCCACAGCCCACCACTGAACTGGCCTTGGCGATTCCCGCCGACACCTTGCGCCAGCGGCCCGATGTGCGTGCGGCCGAGCAGCGCATCACCGCAGCACTGGCCCGCGTCTCGCAGGCCGATGCGGCGCGTTACCCCAGCTTCTCGCTCAGTGGCTCACTGGGCCTGCGGGCCCTCACGCTGGGCGCGCTGTCGGGGGGCGGGGCGGTCACCAGCGCCTTGCTGGGCGGCGTGTCCATTCCGCTGCTCGATGGCGGCGCTGCCCGTGCCCAGGTGCGCGTGCAGGAGGCCGCACTGGAGCAGGCCCGCGTGGCCTACGAGGCCACGGTGCTCACGGCCCTGCAGGATGTGGAGAACGCCCTGGTTGCATTGCAGGGCGACCGCGAAAGGCTGACGCGCTTGCAGGCGGCGGCCGATGCGGCCAGCAATGCTGCACTGCTGGCGCAGCAGCGCTACAGCAGCGGGCTCATCGACTTCCAGGCCGTGCTGGAGACGCAGCGCACGCTGCTGTCCACGCAAGACAGCGTGGCCAGCACCATGGCCAGCGTCGCAGCCGACCATGTGCGCCTGTACAAGGCGCTGGGGGGCGGCTGGAAGACATGAAGCTCCCCCTGAGGCGCTTCGCGCCTTCCCCCCCTGCCCGCATTGCTGCGCAATGCGGGCAGGGGGACGCAGCCCTCGCTGCGGGGCGGACCTTGGCTTGCTGCCTGCGCTTTGGCCGCGCCAGTTTTATGCGCTATGGGTAACTGATTTGATCTTATGACTGATAAACCTTCCTCTTCCCCGTCCAATCTCGAAGCACTTCTGGGGGCCGACCGGCCACGCCGCTGGTGGCAGCGCACCTCGCTGTGGCTGGGCGTAGCGGCGTTGCTGGTGGTGGGCGGCGGCGTGTACGCCTGGCAATCGCGCCAGGGTGCCAGCGCCGCGCCCAGCTATGTGACCGAGGAACTGCGCCGGGGCAAGCTCACGCTCACCGTGTCGGCCAACGGCACGCTGCAGCCCACACGTTCGGTCACCATTGGCAGCGAGCTCTCGGGCACGGTGCGCAATGTGCTGGTGGATGTGAACGACAAGGTCAAGAAAGGGCAACTGCTGGTAGAGCTGGACACCGCCAAGCTCGAAGCGCAGGTGCTGCGCTCGCGCGCCTCGCTGGCGTCGGCGCAGGCGCGGCTGGCCCAGGCCCAGGCCACCACCAAGGAGGCCCAGGCCAGCCTGGGGCGGCTGGAAGAAGTGGCCCGGCTGTCCGGTGGCAAGGTGCCATCCGCCGCCGAGCTGGACACCGGCCGCGCCACGCTGGACCGTGCCCACGCCGACGAAACCAGTGCGCGGGCCACGGTGCAGGATGCGCGCGCGGCGCTGTCCACCGACGAGACCAACCTCTCCAAAGCCTCCATCCGCTCGCCCATCGACGGCGTGGTGCTCACCCGCTCGGTGGAGCCAGGCAACGCGGTGGCTGCGTCGCTGCAGGCGGTGACGTTGTTCACCGTGGCCGAAGACCTCACGCGGCTGCGGCTGGATGTGAGTGTGGACGAGGCCGACGTGGGCTCGGTCAAGGTGGGGCAGGACGCGAGCTTCACCGTCAGCGCCTACCCCTCGCGCCGCTACCCGGCCCAGGTCACGCGCGTGTCGTTTGGCTCCACCAAGACAGACAACGTGGTCACCTACATCACCTGGCTGGAGGTCAACAACAATGACATGAGCCTGCGCCCCGGCATGACGGCCGCAGCCACCATCACCTCCACCGAGCGCAAGGATGTGCTGCTGGTGCCCAACACGGCGCTGCGCTTCACGCCTGCGCAGGCTGTCGGGGTAGAGGCCAAGCCGGGTGCCGGTGGTGCCAAGCCTGCTGCATCGGGCGGCAGCAGCAGTAGCGGCGGGATCATGTCGCAGCTCATGCCGCGCATGCCACGGTCTGGCTCGGGCCCACGCAAGCCGGGTGCGGGGGGTGAGGCAGGCGATGGCGCGGGCAAGACGCGGCAGGTGTGGGTGCTGCAGGACGGTGCCGCCAAGCCCATCGATGTGCAGGTGGGCATCAGCGATGGCCGCCATACGGAGGT
>JADMJR010000370.1 GCA_018780365.1 Acidovorax sp.
AGGAAGACCACCAGGCCATGCAGAGCATGTACCACTTCAAGATCAAGGTGGACCCAGCGTTTGCCTGGGGCGTGCCCGAGCTGGTGCGCGAGATCAAGCCTGAAGAGATGCAAGTTCCGATTCGCAACAAGCGATAAACGGTTTGCGTGGCCCCGCTGGCTGACGATTGTTCAGCCCAGGGGGGATCCATCCTCGCGGGGGCGGCCGCCCCTCTTTTTCCAGTGAATTGATGCATGAACCCCCGGAATACACGGGGGCTGGGTCGGTTTTTCTCAAAAATATTTGGAGACAAGACAACATGGCTTTCAATTTCATCCGGGCGGCTGCAGCAGGGGCTGCAATGGCACTGTGTGGCACGGGCGGCGCCCTGGCCGCCGTCAACCTGCCAGCACTCAAGATCGACAAGACGCAGACCACGGTGTCGGGCCTGTCCTCGGGCGGCTTCATGGCGGTGCAGCTGCACGTGGCGTATTCGGCCACGTTTGCCAAGGGCGCAGGCGTGGTCGCGGGCGGCCCGTTCTATTGCGCCGAGGGTTCGGTGACCAACGCCACCGGGCGCTGCATGGCCAGCCCCGCAGGCATCCCCACCAGCACGCTGGTCAGCACCACCAACACCTGGGCCAGCCAGGGCACCATCGACCCGGTGGCCAACCTGCAAAACTCCAAGGTCTACCTGTTCTCGGGCACGCTCGACAGCGTGGTCAAGACCGGCGCGATGGACGCGCTGCGCACCTACTACAACAGCTTCGTGCCCACCGCCAACGTGGTCTACAAAAAAGACATTGCGGCCGAACACGCCATGGTGACGGACGACTACGGCAACGGCTGCTCCACCAAGGGTGCGCCCTACATCAGTGACTGCAACTTCGACCTGGCCGGGGCCATGCTGCAGCACCTGTACGGCACGTTGAACGCTCGCAACAACGCCACGCTGCCCACCGGCAACTACATCGAGTTCAACCAGAGCGAATTCATCACCAACCACGGCATGGCCACCACCGGCTGGGCCTATGTGCCCCAGGCCTGCCAGGCGGGCGGCACGGCCACCTGCAAGCTGCATGTGGTGCTGCATGGCTGCAAGCAGAACGTGAACGACGTGCAGCAGCAGTACGTGCGCAACACCGGCTACAACCGCTGGGCCGACAGCAACAACATCGTGATGCTGTACCCGCAGACCAGCCTGGCCGCCACCAACAGCTGCTGGGACTGGTGGGGCTATGACAGCGCCAACTATTCCAAGAAGTCCGGCCCGCAGATGGCCGCCGTCAAGGCCATGGTGGACCGCATCTCCAGCGGCACCACGCCGCCAGACCCTGTCGCCCTGCCAGCCCCCACGGGCGTGAGCACCTCGGGCGCCACGGCCAGCAGCATGGCTGTGGGCTGGGCTGCCGTCGGCGGCGCCGCCAGCTACAACGTGTACCGCAACGCCAACAAGGTCAACGCGCTGCCCGTCACGGCCACCAGCTACACCGACACCGGCCTGGCCGCATCCACCACCTACAGCTGGACGGTGCGCGCCGCCGATGCCAACGGGGCCGAGGGCGCCACATCGGCCGCCGCCTCGGGCACCACGCTGGCGGGCTCGGGCGGCACCGCCACCTGCACCACGGCCAGCAACTATGCGCACACGCTGGCCGGGCGCGCCTATGCCGCCGGGGGCTACACCTATGCACTGGGCTCCAACCAGAACATGGGCCTGTGGAACGTGTTTGTAACCAAAACCCTCAAGCAGACCAGCACCAATTACTACGTCATCGGCACTTGTCCCTAAAGTGCCGGGGCGCGCTGCCGCAGGGCAGGGCGCCCCACCGTTTCCACCGACTGACCCAGACCGTGAAAGTGAACCACCACCCATGAGCACCTTGGCCACCAAGGACTTGACCATCCGCTTCGGCGGCCACGTGGCGGTCAATGGCGTGACCTGCTCTTTCGAGCCCGGCACGCTGACCGCCATCGTGGGCCCCAACGGCGCAGGCAAGACCACCTACTTCAACCTGATCTCCGGGCAACTGCGGGCCACCAGTGGCACCGTCACGCTGGGCGGGCAGGACCTCACGGGCCAGTCCGTCTCGGCGCGCACCCATGCGGGCCTGGGCCGGGCGTTCCAGCTCACCAACCTGTTCCCCAACCTCAGCGTGCTCGAAAACGTGCGCCTGGCCGTGCAGGCCACGCAGGAGGGCAAGCACCGCCGGGGCCTGAACCTGTGGAGCATCTGGAGCGACCACACCGCGCTCACCCAGCGCGCCCGTGTGATCTTGCAGGCCGTAGCCATGACCGACCGCGCCGACACGCCCGTGGCCAGCCTGCCGCATGGCGACCAGCGCAAGCTCGAAGTGGCGCTGCTCATGGCGCTGGAGCCGCAGGTCTACATGTTCGACGAGCCCACCGCCGGCATGAGCCACGACGAGGCGCCCGTGATCCTGAACCTGATCCGTGAGCTGAAGAAAGACAAGACCAAAATCATCCTCTTGGTGGAGCACAAGATGGACGTGGTGCGCGAGCTGGCCGACCGCATCATCGTGCTGACCAACGGCACGCTGGTGGCCGACGGCCCACCGGCCGAGGTGATCGCATCGCCCGTGGTGCAGGAAGCCTACCTCGGTGTAACCAAGGAGGCCGCCGCATGACCACCACCAGCAACAACACGGGCAACCTGCTCGAACTCCAGGGCGTGCACACGCACATTGGCGCGTACCACATCCTGCACGGCGTGGATCTGGCCGTGCCCAAGGGCCAGCTCACCATGCTGCTGGGCCGCAACGGCGCGGGCAAGACGACCACGCTGCGCACCATCATGGGCCTGTGGCATGCGTCCAAAGGCTCGGTCCACTTTGCAGGCAAAGACATCACGGCGCTGAACACCCCGCAGATCGCGGGCCTGAACATCGCCTACGTGCCCGAGAACATGGGCATCTTTGCCGACCTCACGGTGAAGGAAAACATGCTGCTGGCCGCCCGCAACGCAAGCAACGCCGCGCAGATGGACGAGGCGCGGCTGCAGTGGATCTTCAAGCTCTTCCCCGCCGTGGAGAAGTTCTGGAACCACCCCGCCGGCAAGCTCAGCGGCGGCCAAAAGCAGATGGTGGCCGTGAGCCGCGCCATCGTCGAGCCGCGCGATCTGCTCATCGTGGACGAGCCCAGCAAGGGCCTGGCGCCCGCCATCATCAACAACATGATCGAGGCGTTCGACCAGCTCAAGAAGAGTGGCGTGACCATTTTGCTGGTGGAGCAGAACATCAACTTTGCCAAGCGGCTCGGCGACACCGTGGCCGTGATGGACAACGGCCAGGTGGTGCATGCAGGCAGCATGGCCGCGCTGGCGGCGGACGAGGAACTGCAGCGCTCGCTGCTGGGGCTGGCGCTATGAGTTTCACCCTTGGTTTCAAGCTTTTTAAGCCGTCTGCGCGCGTCCATCAAGCGGTTATAGCTATCAAAAGCATAGTGACTGCACATCCCCCCACACCCCAACAAGGAGGCCTGGCATGAGCATGGCCCGCGACTTCGACTGGAAACCCCTGGCCCTGGTGCCCGCGCTGGCGCTGCTGGTGCTGCCCTTCATCGGCTCGCCCAGCACCTGGCTCACGCTCACGGTGGCGGGGCTGGCCATGGGCATGATCATCTTCATCATTGCCTCGGGCCTCACGCTGGTGTTTGGCCTCATGGACGTGCTGAACTTTGGCCACGGCGTGTTCATTGCGCTGGGCGCCTTTGTGGCCACCAGCGTGCTGGGTGCCATGGGCGACTACACCCAAAGCGCCGAGCTGTGGCGCAACCTGATGGCGGTGCTGCCCGCCATGCTGGTGGCCATGGCCGTGGCCGGGGCCGTGGGCCTGGCGTTCGAGCGTTTCATCGTGCGGCCCGTGTACGGCCAGCACTTGAAGCAGATCCTCATCACCATGGGCGGCATGATCATTGGTGAAGAACTCATCAAGGTCATCTGGGGCCCGCAGCAGATCCCGCTGCCACTGCCCGAAGGCATGCGGGGCTCGCTGCTCATCGGCGATGCCGCCATCGAAAAATACCGCCTGGTGGCGGTGGCCGTGGGCCTGCTGGTGTTTGGTGTGCTGGCCTGGACGTTGTCGCGCACCAAGGTCGGCCTCTTGATCCGCGCCGGTGTGCAAGACCGCGAGATGGTCGAAAGCCTGGGCTACCGTATCCGCCGCCTGTTCATTGGCGTGTTTGTGGTGGGCTCGGCCCTGGCGGGCCTGGGCGGTGTGATGTGGGGCCTGTACCAGCAGAACGTGGTGCCCCAGATGGGCGCACAGGTCAACGTGCTGATCTTCATCGTGATCATCATCGGCGGCCTGGGCAGCACGGGCGGCGCGCTCATCGGTGCGCTGCTGGTGGGACTGATGGCCAACTACACCGGCTTCCTGGTGCCCAAGGTGGCGCTGTTCTCCAACATCGCGTTGATGGTGGCCATCCTGCTCTGGCGTCCCCAGGGTGTCTATCCGGTTGCCAACCGCTGATGAGGAGTTTCTAGAAATGTTGAACCGACTTCTCTCTGGTGACTACCCGCGCAGCAAGGTGCTGGCGGTGATCCTCGTGACCCTCCTGCTGGGGCTGGCGTTTGCCCCCTTCCTCTTCCCCGGCGTCAAGGCGCTGTCGGTGGCGGCCAAGGTGCTGATCTTTGTGGTGCTGGTCGCCAGTTTTGACCTGCTGCTGGGCTACACCGGCATCGTGAGCTTTGCGCACACCATGTTCTTTGGCATCGGGGCCTACGGCATCGCGGTGGCCACCACGCGCCTGGGGCCCACCTGGACGGCGCTGGGCGTGGGCATTGGCGGTGCGCTGGTGCTCTCGCTGCTGCTGTCGCTGGCGGTGGGGCTGTTCTCGCTGCGCGTGCGCGCCATCTTCTTCGCCATGATCACGCTGGCGGTGGCGGCGGCGTTCCAGACGCTGGCCTCGCAGCTGTCCGACATCACCGGCGGCGAAGACGGCCTGACCTTCAAGGTGCCCGAGATCCTCTCGCCCAGCTTCGAGCCGTTCGATGACCCCTTCCTGGGCGTCACCATCGACGGGCGGCTGATCTGCTACTACCTGCTGTTCGTCACGGCCGTGGCGCTGGTGCTGGCCCTGCTGCGCATCGTCAACTCGCCCTTCGGCCGCGTGCTGCAGGCCATCCGCGAGAACGAGTTCCGCGCCGAGGCCATTGGCTACCGCGTGGTGGTGTACCGCACCACGTCGAGTGTGCTGTCGGCACTGTTCGCCACCATGGCGGGCGCCATGCTCGCGCTCTGGCTGCGCTACAACGGGCCGGACACGTCCCTGAGCTTCGAAATCATGATGGACTGCCTGCTCATCGTGGTGATCGGTGGCATGGGCACCATCTACGGCTCGGCCATCGGCGCCGTGCTGTTCCTGGTGGCGCAAAGCTACCTGCAGGATCTGCTGCGCCTGGGCCACGAGGCCACCTCGGGCCTGCCTTGGGTGTCGGCGCTGCTCTCGCCCGACCGCTGGCTGCTGTGGCTGGGCGTGCTCTTCGTCCTTTCGGTCTATTACTTCCCCACCGGTGTGGTGGGGCGCCTGCGCGCGGCAGCTGCGCGCAAGGCGGGATAGGTGCAACACCCCGGGCCACGCCGTGCAACCGGTGTGGCCTGGGGTGTTGGTTGGTGAGCTGTGCAAAAAGACGCAAAGAAAAAACCTCCAGGAGACAAGCACATGAAGATGAGCATCAAGAACCCGCGTTTTCGTCCCCTTTCTCGTCCGTTCATGCCCGCAGCGCTGGCCGCAGCGGTGTTGGCCGCCTGTGGCGGCAGTGACGGCGATAGCGCCGCCCCCAACACAAAGCCCGCCTATCTGGGCAGCATCAGCGAGACCACCTACGACGGCAGCAGCAACGACCTGCTGACCGCAGGCCTGGGCGCCACCGGCATGGCTGCGGCCGCGCCGCCCGCGTTTGCCGACCCCCTCAAGCCCACGGCCGCCGAGCTGCGCCGCACGGCCATCCACACCAACTACCGCGCCATGCTCGACATGACGGCTGCGGGTGGCTACGGCACGCTTTATGGCCCCAATGTGGATGCGCAGGGCAAGGTCACCACGGGCGAAGGCAAGGTGCCCGGCACCGAATACATCGCGTTTGCCGACGACGGCACGGGCCGCAAGAACGTCACCCTCATGGTGCAGGTGCCCGCCAGCTTCGACCCCAAGAAGCCCTGCATGATCACCGCCACCACCTCGGGCTCGCGCGGCGTGTATGGCGGCATCTCTACGGGCGAGTGGGGCCTCAAGAAGGGCTGCGCCGTGGCCTACTCGGACAAGGGCACGGGCGGCGCGCCGCACGACCTCATGAACGACACCGTGCCGCTGATCGACGGCACGCGCACCACGGCCACCGCAGCGGGCAAGGCCGCAGCCTTCAACGCGGGCCTCACGGCCACCGAGCTGGCCGCCTTCAACACCGCCACGCCCAACCGCTTTGCGTTCAAACACGCGCACTCGGGCCAGAACTCCGAGAAGGACTGGGGCACCACCACCTTGCAGGCCGTGGAGTTTGGCTACTACGTGCTCAACCAGCGCTATGGCGCCACCGACGCATCGGGCCAGCGCCTCAAGACGCTGACCCCGGCCAACACCATCGTCATCGCGTCCAGCATCTCCAACGGCGGTGGCGCCGCCATTGCTGCGGCCGAGCTGGACACCCAGGGCCTCATCAGCGGCGTGGCCGTGTCCGAGCCTGCCATCGAGATGCCCGCCAACCCCGGCGTCACGGTGCGCCGTGGCAGCGCCGATGTGGCCGTCACGGGCAAGACGCTGGTGGACTTCACCACCTACGCCAACCTCTACCAGGCCTGCGCGTCGCTGGCGCCCTCGGTCAGCACCAGCCCCTTTGCGGCAGCGTTTGCAGCCGGGTTTGCCAGCACCGCGCTGCCCATTGCGCCCAACCGCTGCGCGTCGCTCAAGGCGGCGGGTCTGCTCACGGCCACCACCACGGCCACGCAGGCCGAAGAGGCATTGCAAAAGCTGCGCGCCTACGGTTGGGAGCCCGAGTCCAACGACCTGCATGCCTCCATGGCGGCTTTCGAGGTGTCCCCGGCCGTGGCCGTGACCTTTGCCAACGGCCTCTCGCGCGCCAGCGTGCAAGACAACCTCTGCGGCTTCAGCTACGCCGCCACAGCGGCCACCGGCGGGGTCACCCCGCTGGCCGCCGCTGCATTGCCCGGCATGTTTGCCACCGGCAACGGCGTGCCTCCCTCGGGCGGCATCAACCTGGTCAACAACCTTGGCAAGTTCGGGCCCGCGCGCGACTTCCTGTCGGTGTCGGACGCCGGTGTAGCCGACTGGAACCTGAGCGGCGCGCTGTGCCTGCGCAACCTCGTCACCGGCAATGACGCCGCCGCCAAGAAGCTGCAGGCCGGTGTTCAGGAAACCCGCCGCAACGGCAACCTGCGTGGCAAGCCCACCGTCATCGTGCACGGCCGCGCCGACGCACTGCTGCCGGTGAGCCACACCTCGCGCCCCTATGCCGCGCTGAACAAGAAGGTCGAAGGCGCCGCCAGCAAGCTCAGCTATGTGGAAGTGGCCAACGCCCAGCACTTCGACAGCTTCATAGGCCTGCCCACGGTGCTGCCGGGCTATGACAGCCGCTACGTGCCGCTGCATGTGTACCTGAACCACGCGCTCGACGCCGTGTACGACCACCTCGCCAGCGGCAAGGCCTTGCCCGCCAGCCAGGTGGTGCGTACCGTGCCGCGCGGCGGCACACCGGGCAGCGCCCCGGCCATCACCGCCGCCAACGTGCCGCCGCTGGCCACCACGCCCGCTGCCGCCAACGCCATCGCCGTCACGGCGGGCGCCATTGCCATCCCCGACTGACCCCAAGGAGCTTTGCACGACACACGTCACCGCCGCCCCCCAGCGCGCGCATGGGCCCCGTGCCCCTGCGCCGCCCGTGGGCGCGGCTGCAAGCCACACAACCAGGGGATTTATCGACATGGACAAAGTCAAGGCATGGAGCCGCCGTTGGGCGGCCGCACTGGCGGTGATGTGGGGGGGCGCCACGGCGCCCTCGCTGCAAGCGGCCGAAATCGTGGTGGGGCAGGTGGCACCACTCACCGGCGTGCTGGCCAGCACCGGCGCGCAGATGGTGCTGGGCGGCAAGATCTACTTTGACTGGGTCAACGCCCAGGGCGGCGTGCATGGCGCCAGCATCCGCCAGGCGGTGGCCGACGATGCCTACAAGGTGGCCGACACCGTGCGGCTGACCCGCGAAATGCTGGCCAAACCCGAGGTGGTGGCGCTGTATGGGTTTGCAGGCACGGCCAACATCACCCAACTGCTGTCCGATGGCGTGCTGGAGCAGGGTGGCGCCGCACTGGTGGCGCCGTACACGGGGGGCGAGTCGCTGCGCAACCCGTTCAACCCCTGGATCTTCCATGTGCGTGCGGGCTATGCCGACGAGGCCGAACACATGGTGCAGCAGCTCACCACGTTGGGCATGAACCGCGTCGCCGTGATGTACCAGGACGACGGTTTTGGCAAGGCGGGCCTGGCGGGGGTGGAGGCGGCCCTCGCCAAGCGCAACCTCAAGGTGGTGGTGGCTGCGGGCTACGAACGCAACACCGACAAGGTCGACGACGCCGTCAAGGCGATCAAGGCGTCCGACGTGCATGCCGTCATCATGATCGCTATCAACAAGCCCGCAGCGGCCTTCATCCAGCGCTACCGCGAGCAGGGCGGTGGCGCACAGCTCTACAACATCTCGGTGGTAGACCCGACCGAGCTGGTCAAGCTGGCGGGCCTGAAAAACGCGCACGGCCTGGGCATCAGCCAGGTGGTGCCCTACCCCTACCGCCCGCAACTGCCCGTGGTGCGTGAATACCAGTCGCTGCTCAAAAAATACGCCCCCGAGGCCGAGGTCAACTACACCAGCTTCGAGCAGTTTTTGGGCGCCAAGGTGCTGGTCGAGGCCCTGCGCCGCGCAGGCCCCGCACCCACGCGCGCCAAGGTTGTCAAGGCGCTGGAGTCGCTGCAGAGCTACGACCTCGGCGGCATCACGCTGGGCTACTCCCCCACCAACCGCATTGGCTCACGGTATGTTGAGGTCACTGTCATTGGCAGCAATGGCCGCCTCATGAAATGAACGCGGCTCAAAAAACTCTCCTGGCGTCGTTGTTGCGTCTTGCCGTACTTTCAGTACTGTCTGCGACGCAACGCCTAGCCAGGACCGCTTCGCTGAGTTTTGTGAGCCGCTACCCATCCACAGGTTGTTTTGTCCGCAGCCTGCACCCTGCACCCTTCCACTGACTCACAAGGTTGTCCACCATGACTCCGTTATCACGCTACGCCACCTGCGCTGGCTATGAAATCCACACCACGGAGTGGGGCGCGCCCGACGCGCCGGTGGTGATTGCCTGGCACGGCCTGGCGCGCACCGGGCGCGACATGGACCCCCTGGCCGCCCACCTGGCCTCACGCTACCGCGTGATCTGCCCCGACACCCTGGGCCGGGGCCTGAGCCAGTGGGCGCGCGCGCCGCTGGACGAATACCGCCTGTCGTTCTACGCGCGCATTGCGGCCGGCCTGTTTGACCAATTGGGTATCGAGAAGGCGCACTGGGTGGGCACGTCGATGGGCGGTGCCATCGGCACCGTGTGCGCCTCGGGCCTGTTCGAGCCGCAGCTCAAGGGCCGCATCCAGAGCCTGCTGCTCAACGACAACGCCCCCCGCCTCGCCGACGCCGCGCTGGAGCGCATCAAGGCCTACGCAGGCCACCCGCCCGCGTTCGACACGGTGCTGGAGCTGGAGGCGTTCTTCCGGCAGGTGTACAAGCCCTACGGCTGGCTCAGCGATGCGCAGTGGCGCCTGCTGACCGAGAGCAGCACCCGCCGCCTGCCCGACGGCCGCGTGACGCCGCATTACGACCCGGCCATGGTGCAGCAGTTCACCCACCACACCAACGACTACCTGATCTGGGACCACTACGACGCGCTCGACATCCCCGTGTTGTGCCTGCGTGGCGAGGAGTCTGACCTGGTGCTGCGCGACACCACCGCCGAGATGCTGACCCGGGGCCCCGGCGCGCGCGGCCTGGCCCAGGTGGTGGAGGTGCCCGGCTGCGGCCATGCGCCCGCGCTGAATGTGCCGGAGCACTACGCGCTGGTGGATGGCTTTCTGGCCCGCGCATCCTGATCGGACAGCGGGAGCTGCGCAGCGTTGAACGGGAGGGCGCTGCGCAGTACATTGGGCTCAGTCCACTGAACCCGTTGCCATGAAACCCTTGCTGCTCATCGCCTCGCACCTGCTCACCCTGGCCATCGGGTTCGCGCTGGGCGTGTATGTGCTGCCTATCTTGATAGCGCCCGACGCCCCCACGCAGCAGCAGATCCAGTCCAGCCAGCCCGCCGCGCAGTGGACCACCACCTTCCGCCGCGACTTGAAAGACAGCGATGCCCTGCACTGGGGCGAGGGCGCTGTGGCCATCAGCCCGCAAGCCATCAGCCTGGTGGGCAAGCTGGCCCCGGGGCCAGACTACAAGCTCTACCTGTCGCCCGAGTTTGTCGAGACCGAGGCCGACTTCAAGCGCCTCAAACCGCAGATGCTGCGTGTGGGCGATGTGAAGACGTTCAACAACTTCATCGTCCCGGTGCCGCAGGGCGTGGACCCGGCAAAGTTCAACACCGTGATCGTGTGGTGCGAAACCTTCAGCGAGTTCATCACCGCCGCGAAGTACCAATAGCCAAACAACCAGGGGCGAAAGCGGGTGTCACTGGCCGATCTGCGCCAGCGCAGCCTGCAGCCCCGCCAGCCCGCCCACGCGCTGGTTGTTGATGAAAATCTGCGGCATCTGGCGCACCGAGGGCCCGCACTTGGCATAAAACGCCAGGCGCTCGGCCTCGTCATCGATCTTGATTTCCTCATACGGCAGCGAGCGTGACTTGAGAAGCATCTTGGCCGACTCGCATTGCGGGCAGGCGGATTTGGAATACACGGTGATTTGGAGAGTCATGGGGCGAGTTTAGGGCGGCGCCAAGGCGAATGCCCGGGCCACTCCCATTCACCCCTCCGTGCTATGGTTTTGATACGGAACATCAGCCATAGACAGGCGGTAGCGGCCTATTTCCCTTAAATTTATGAGCCCAAAGCCGCCCCGCACACCGGTGCCAGGGCCCCGTGCCGCCCCGCCAGGCTGCCAGCACCTCATGGCCGTCGGGGCGGGTCGCCACCATGGGCTCCCATTGGCCAGGCTGCGATCTGCGCTGGGTCACCTCCATCCACCTCGGCCGTGCTGGCGGCGCCATTCAATGCGGCACAGATTGGGCGGGAGGACGCAGAGGTCGCACGGGATTCGCTGTGGATGCTGGAGAGGTTGGGTGCCGAGGGGCGCGTTGGCTGTGGTGGGCCAAGTCGCCTGTTTTGTTGGCTATCGTTGTGAGAGGGCGGGTTGGCGTTCAGCGGGCGCTGGCCGGGAATTTCTGCTGAAGAGCTCCGTGGGGCGTTGTCTGGAAGTTCAACTGGTGTTTTCGGCCAGGAGCGGGCGGTGGCGGCAAATGAAAGCGGACGCTCAAAGTTCGACATGAGCGACGGCTGGAGGCCGTCCGCTCGATGAAGGGGTTTGAGCACGTACCGACTTCACTCCGACACGTACTGGTACTTTGACACCACCTTTCCATCAGCCGAATATCCAACCCCGAAGGCAACGAGGAAACGGTCGTAGCGCTCCTCCATCACGCAACGCCCATCATTTTTCCCGCGATAGTTCCCATCGTGGCCCCACCAAAGGTGCTCCCCACATGGGCGGACGCGACTCGGGTTCCCCAGGGCCGCTACCACGGCTGGGCGAGAAGAGCCTTCTTGGATCGCTTCGAAGTGACGTGTCTCCCGCTCCACGACGTCGGAGTAGGCGAGGAAAGCCGCCAGCAAAACAACGATGACGATTGCCGACGCCACTACGGTCAAAAGAACGATGCGGTGGAACAGGGTCTTCATTGCTCTAGCGTAAGTTAGATCGCCTGCGAATTTGCAAAGGAAAGGCTCTGGAAGGTTACGTTTTGGGGCCCAGCAACTGGGGTACGAATCAACGATCGCTTTGAGGAACTGGGTTCACCGTCGCCTTCGAGCCCCAAACAGCCCTCCGGCAGCGCGGTTTAACCCCCTTTTGGGCTTGCCCTGCACCCGCCCCTCACCCCCCAAAAGACCCCACCCCCACACAATGCCCCGCGCGGCTTCGCGCAACCGTCTTCAGTCCTCTGCCTTCAACCCCTCTGCCAGCGCCTTAAACACCACGCGAATGCGGCGCGATGTGCGCAGTTCGCGGTGCGAGACCAGCCAGATGGGAAAGCGCACCGGCGGCAGGTCGTCCAGCACGCGGACCATGCCTGGGGTTGTGCGCGCGATCTCGTTCATCATGGCGCCGATGCCCATGCCCTGGCGCACCAGGGCCCAGTGGGCCACGGTGTGGTCGGAGTAGCAGCTGAAGTTGTCTTCGTTCAGGTTCAGCCCGTGCTGGCGCAGGTACCCGAGGTATTGGCCGTTGCGGTCTGAGCCCACAAAGGGCAGGTGGGCCGCGTCCTCGGCGGTGCGTGGATGGCCGTGGACCTGTACCCAGGCTTCGGACGCATAAAAGCAGGCTTGGGCTTCGCGCACCAGGCGGGCGATCAGGTCGGGCTGTTCGGGCTTGACGTGGCGGATGGCAATGTCTGCCTCGCGGCGCAGCAGGTCGCTCAGGGCGTTGGACGAGATCACCTCGATGGCGATGCCCGGCTCTTGCGCATGCAACCGCTGCACCAGTGGGGGCAGCAGGTAGGCGGCCACCGCGTCGCTGGCCGACACCGAAACCACGCCCCCCACCGCTTGCGAGCGGCCGCTGGCGGCCAGGCCCAGGGCCTCGGCGGCGGCGCCCATGGCGCGGGCGTGTTCCAACAGATCCAGGCCGGTGGGGGTGAGCACCATGGCCTTGCCCACGCGCTCGAACAGGGTCACGCCCATTTGTTGCTCGATGGCGGCCACCTGGCGGCTCAGCGTGGGCTGGGTCAGGCCCAGTTTGCGGGCGGCGGCAGACAGCGAACCGGTCTGGGCGGTTTGCAGAAAGGCTTTTAGCTGATTCCAGTCGAGGTTATCCATGCGTAAACGTATATGTTCGCTGCAATTTACCGCAGTTTCCTGCGGTTCAATGCATGGATAGCATTCAGGTGTTGCCCATTGCACCCCCGCACTTCACTTTGTCTGCACCCATGCCATCACCTGCCATTGCTCCGGTCACCGACGTTTCGCCTTCTTCTGCGGCCCGTTCGGTGGCGGCGTCCAAGGCGCTGTTCTGGGACCGCATTGCGCCCAAGTACGCGGCCGACCCGATTGCCGACATGGCGGGGTATGAGGCCACCTTGCGGCGCGTGCAGGCCCTGCTGTCCCCCCAGCACGATGTGCTGGAGATTGGCTGTGGCACGGGCAGCACTGCGCTGCGCCTGGCGCCCTTCACCCGGCGTTTGCTGGCGACCGATGTGTCGCCCGAGATGATCGTCATCGCCCACCAGCGGCTGGCGGGCCAGCCGTCGCCACAACTGAGCTTTGCCGTGGCAGACGCCGAGGCGCCGGTGTTTGGGCAGGGTGTGTATGACGTGGTGCTGGCGTTCAACGTGTTGCATCTGGCGAGCGATCTGGACCAGGCGCTGAAGCTGGCGGTGCAGGCCTTGCGGCCGGGGGGCTTGCTGATCTCCAAGACACCCTGTATTGCCGAGATGAACCCGCTCATTCCCTACCTTGCCGTGCCGCTGATGCGCGCCATTGGCAAGGCCCCGCACGTTTTGTGTTTCGACGAGCCACGGCTGCAGTCGGCCATGGCGCAGCAGGGCATGCAGATCGTTTGTGCCGAGCGGCACGGCACGCGGGGCAAGGACATTCGCGCCTTCATCGTGGCCCGCAAGCCGGGCTGATTCCTCCACACCCACCGCAGCGCGTGTGGCCCCTTGCGGGGGCCGCAGGGTTGTGTGTTGCCTGCCCGGTGTCACCGAATCGTTTTGTTGCCCTTCCCCCTCCCGCATTCCGCATCCCCCATTCCCATAGACCCCAGGAGTCCGCCATGCCTGTTTCCTCCCACCCGCTGTCCATCACCCCCAACCCCATCAGCTGCGTTGTTGTTGCCGCCCTGGCGCTGCTCACGGGATGTGCATCCACCCTGAACCAGGAAGGCCTGGAGCAGCGCACGGCGCAAGCGATAGGGCGGTCCGTTGGCCAGTTTTCCATCACCGACCACAAGGAGGAAACCGGTGGCCGCATCAACTACACCGTCAACACCCGCGATGGGGCGGCTTACCGTTGCTACCTGTACGGTGCCACGGGCTTCCAGAAGGCCATGAGCTTTGGGCAGACACCACATTCCGACGCTGTTTGTACAGCCATGGTCGGGGGCCAAAGCCACAGCAGCAACCAGGCACCTGCCGCCGCCCCGGAGCCTCGGGGCCGCAGTGCCGGCAAGGAGTGCAATGCGCTGCTGCGCACGGCGGGCCGGTGCTGACACCCCGCTGGTCGGATCCTATGCACGGAGACCTCTCATGAAGTTGATGCCCACCGCCTTTTTGCTCGCAGCGGGTTTGCTGCTTTCCCCCCTGGCGGCCAGCGCCGCCGACCTGCAGGTGACCGTGCTCGACGGCCCCACAACCCCCGCAATGCTCTACCTGGCCCTGTTCGACACCGCCGAAGCGTTTGCCAACAACCAGGCCGTGGCATCGCACAAGGTCGAGCTGCGCGAGGGGGCTGCACAGCTGGTTTTCAGTGGCTTGCCAGCGGGGCGCTACGTGGTCAAGTCTTTCGCGGACGAGAACGGCAACGCCAAGCTCGATACGAACCTGCTGGGCCTGCCCACGGAGCGCTATGGGTTCTCCAACAACGCCCGGGGCCGCATGGGCCCGCCCACGTTTGATGCGGCTGCGGTGCTGCTGGATGCCGACAGCAGCCGCATCACCGTTCGGCTGCGCTGAGTGAAATGGCAGGTGCCTTCATGAACCGCCGTGATCTTTTGGCGCGGCTCCTGGCCGGTGGCGGCGTGCCCTTGTTGGCGCCGTGGGCGGCACAGGCGCAGGCACCCGCCGACTGGCAGGCGCAGTTTGAGGCGTCCAGCGCGCCCTGGAAGTCGGCATTCGCCACGGTGCCCGCCGATTTGCCGTGGACAGCGGCATCGGTGCGCGGGCGATTTCCCGACGCGGTCTCTGGCACGCTCTACCGCATCGGCCCCGCTGGCCACGACCTGGGGGGCGAGCGTTACCACCATTGGTTCGACGGCGACGGGATGGCCCACCGTTTTGTGATCGACGGCAACACGGTGCACCACCAGGGCCGTTATGTGGCGACGGCCAAACGCCTGGCGGAAGTCCAGGCCGGCCGCCGGCTCACCGAGGGTTTTGGCACGGTGTTCCAGGGCCGGGACGAGCCCAGTTCGCCCGACAGCATGAATGCCGCCAACATCAGCGTGTTGCCCGTGGGGGGCGACTTGCTCGCGTTGTGGGAGGGCGGCTCGGCGACGCGCCTGGACCCTCGCACGCTGGAGACCCGGGGCCTCAAGACCTGGCGCGCGGATTTGGCGGGGGCCCCGTTCTCGGCCCACCCCCGGGTGGATGCTGACGGAACAATCTGGAACTTCGGCGCCCACCCGCACGCGGGCGTGCTGCTGCTTTACGAGATCGGGCCCGATGGCGTGCTTCGGCGCGCCGAGGCCTTGCCTGTGAGCGACATGCCGATGGTTCATGACTTTGTGGCCACGGCCAGGCACCTGGTGTTCTTGTTGCCGCCACTGGTGTACGACGCGCAGCGCAGGTCGGCCGGCGCGAGTGTGCTGGATTCTTACGTGTGGCGCCCTGCGCTGGGAATGCGCGTGCTGGTGGTGGACAAGACAGACTGGAAACAGCAGCAGGTGCTCTTGTTGCCGAGCGGCTTCTTGTTCCATCTTGGCAATGCATGGGACGAAGAGACCGCCAGCGGCACGGTGATTCACCTCGACTACGCGCGCTCTGCCGATGCGTCGAGTGTCCTCAAGGACACGCGCGAGGTGATGCGCGCCCGCCTGGTGGGGGCCCCCGGCCCCGTCTTGACGGTGGTGAGTCTTCATCTGCGCACCGGCAAGGCAACACAGGCAGACCTGGGGGTGGAGGCTGAGTTCCCGCGCATCCATCCCCAGCGGGCCGGGCTGCGGCATCGGCATGTGCTCCACGCCACAAAAACCAACGGTGGCCTTCCGCTGTGGAGTGCCGTGGCGTCTACCAACGTGGAAACAGGCGTTTCGCAAAGCTACCGCCATGGCACGCAGGCAATCGTGGAAGAGCATGTCTGGGTGCCCGATGGGCGCGGCCCAGGCTGGGTGATCGGCACCCATCTGGACTACGCGCAGAAGAACACCGTGCTGTCGTGTTTTGCCGCCGATGCGTTGGCCGACGGCCCTGTGGCCCAGGCGCGCCTGTCGTATGCGCTGCCGCTGGGGCTGCATGGGGTGTTTGTGGCTGCCTGATGTGCCCCTTTGGCGTGCCCCCGGCAGGTTTTCAACGGCCCTGGATTGCACCCGCAAACAGGGCGGCTTCACTCAACAGGATGGCCAAGGCGAAATGAAGAGATGGCGTTTGGCAGGATGGTGGTTGTCCTTTGCTCTGGCGGGCTGTGCCACGGTGCCTGGCGTGGTGACCGACACAGCGGACGGACGCAAGGTAGAGCACGCCCTGGCGGGGCAGGGCACACCGGTGGTGGTGTTCGAGAACGGGCTGGGGGCACGCATGGATTGGTGGTCCAAGGTCTGGCCAGACACCGCGCAGGAGACCACCGCGCTGGCCTACAACCGCGCAGGCTACGGCCACAGCGAGGCATCCCCGGCCCCCCGCGACGGCGCCCATATGGTGGAGGAACTGCGGGCGCTGCTCAAGGCCCGCAAGCTGCCGCCACCCTACGTGCTGGTGGGCCATTCGCTGGGCGGCTTGTACATGCAGCTGTTTGCGCGCCAATACCCCGGCGAGGTGGCAGCGCTGGTGCTGGTGGACTCCACCCACCCCGACCAGGTGCGCGGCGCGGGCAACCCCGACCGCTGGCCCACCTGGCTCAAAGTGGCCTTCCGCCTGAGCACCTCTGACGTGGCCAAACAAGAGCTGGCGGCGCTGGATGCCACCGGCCAGCTGGTGGCAAGCCTGCCGGTGGACCCTTCAATGCCCGTGTTTGTGCTGAGCGCACTGCGCGCCACAGGGGCATCGCCTTCTGCGCTGGCGGACGACGCGAACCGCAAGCGGGCCGAGATCGCTCACTTCTATCCAGGCTCCACCCAGGTGTGGGTGGACAGCGGGCACGGTATCCCCCTGGAGAAGCCCGAGGCGGTGGTGCAGGCGATTCGCGATGCGGTGCTGGCCGCCCGCGCGCCCCGCGCTGCTGCGCCGGGGTGTGCAACTGCGGCAGGCGGGTTGCCGGGTGCGTGCACACAGGGCGTGCAATCTGGTGGGTAAGTTGTTTTGCTATTAGTTGGATAGCTAACAATGAATACAGATGCGCGGAGAGCGCCATTTTTATTCAAAAAAACCCCGTGCGTTGCCCCATCCGGTAGGCAAGGCGCACACGGGCGGGGGCGGACCATGGGTGGTTCCATAAGCGTGTTGCTGAGCTGGACTGCTGAAAGCGCTGGAGGTCACGCCCATGGCGATTTCATCGTGGCGCGCCGACTAGACCCCGTGCCAGAATGAAACGATGAGCACCACCACCTCCTCCTTCCAGTCCAACGCAGACGGCACCCAGGTCACCACCTACACCTGGGCCCAAACCCCGGGCCAACCAGTGGGCGTCGTTCAAATCTCCCACGGCCTTGCCGAGCATGGCGAACGCTACGACCGCTTTGCGCGGGCGCTGAACGCCGCAGGCCTCATCGTCCACGCCGTGGACCATCGCGGCCACGGGCGCACTGCTGGTGGCAAGCTGGGCGACTTTGGCAGCGCTGGCTTCAGCGGCCTCATTGCCGACGTGGCCCAGTTCGGCGCATTGCTGCGCGCGCAGCACGCTGGCCTGCCGCTCTTCCTGTTCGGGCACTCCATGGGCTCCTTCGCAGCGCAGGCGGCCATCCTGGATCATTCATCCACCTGGTCCGGCGTCATCCTGTCAGGCTCCACCGCCCTCGACCTGTTTGCCGCCGCCATGGCCAACGCCCCCGCCGATGCGCCCGCCGGGCTCGCGGCATTCAACGCTGGCTTTGAGCACCGCACCGGCTACGAATGGCTGTCGCGCGACGCCGCAGAGGTCGATGCCTACGTGGCCGACCCGTGGTGCGGCTGGGACGTGGCAGAAGACGTGATCCCCTCACTCTTCGCCCCCGCGCCCCGCCTGGCCGACCCCGCACAACTTGCGCGCATCCGCAGCGACTTGCCCATCCTGATCGCGTCAGGCGATGCGGACCCGCTGGCTGCAGGCGGGGTCTTGTTGGAGCAACTGGGGCAGCGGTATCGGGATGCCGGTGTGGCCGATGTGACGGTCAAGCTGTACCCGGCGGCGCGGCATGAAATCTTGAATGAGACGAATCGGGAGGAGGTGACGGGGGATGTGGTGGCGTGGCTGCGGGATCGGTTGTAGAGGGCGTAGTCGAGGCTCGGCGCCGTGGTGACGATTTAACAGATGCCTGTCCTGAATATTGCAAATAGCCTGAAAACCACTATAGGGAGACTGAGTCGATGATCAATCAAATAGACATAGCCAGCTTTGGCAGCTTCCAAGGTTTGGACTGGAAAAAATCGGTCAAAGACAGTGGCAGAAATGTTCAGTACTTCAAGCGTCTCAACGTGCTGTACGGGCGTAACTATTCTGGCAAGACAACCCTTTCGCGCGTCTTTCGTTCGCTGGAGACTCGCAAACTTCCTCAGAACTATGTTGACTCGGCCTTCACCCTGACAGGTGACAAAGGTGTTGTCTCCCATACCGGCTTGCTAGCCCACAACTACGACGTGCGGGTCTACAACCGCGACTTCGTCACCGACAACCTTAGCTTTCTGGTCAATCAGGAAGCTGGTGGCGTAATCAAGACCTTTGCAATAGTCGGTGAGCAGAACAAAGAGATTGACGACGCCATCGCCGCGATTGAAGCCAAGCTTGGCAGCGTGGAAGGCAAGGCAGGGCTTCGGTTTGATCTGGAAGCCAAGAAGAAAGAGCGCGATCGCACCAAGTCTGCCCACACCAATGCGTCCAGTGACCTAGAAGAGAAACTACGCGTCCATGCCAATGAAAAGATCAAGAAGAACCGTCAGTACGGCAGTGCTGTCTACAACATTGGATCTATCAGAAGCGACATTGCATCCACCAAGAAGGCTGGCTTTGTCGCCCTTACGACTGAGCAGCAGGCCGTCAAACTGAGTCTGCTCAAGCAGGAAGCCCTGCCTGACATCACTGGCACCTTGGCTGTTACCCTCAAGCTGGAGTCCTTGTCGGCCACAGCCGAACCGTTACTGTCTAAGACGATCACGCCAACCAAGGCCATTGAGGAACTGCTCAAAGACAGCGCCTTGCAACTCTGGGTCAAGCAGGGTATGGGGCATCACCGCGAGAAGCGCGATACATGTGCCTTCTGCCGACAGGATCTGCCGCACGACATTTGGCAGGTGCTCGATGAGCATTTCAGCAAGGAGTCTGGCGATCTGGAAACGGCCTTGGATGCCTCTATCAAGTCAGTGACGACCGAAATTGGCACCGTCGCGGGACTCAACACCTTCGCCGGTGCTCAGTTCTACGCTGACGAGCGCACAGCGTTTGAAACCAGCAGCAAGGCCCTGTCTCAAGCTCTGGCCGTCTACAAGAAGGATCTGGAGGCGCTGAAGAATTTGCTTGAGACTCGGAAGAACAACTTGTTCCAGCCCACGACCCTCAAGGCTCCGTCCCATGACGCCAAGGAAATCGCAAAGCACGTTGCCGACATCAATGCGCTGATCGGCACGAGCAACGGCAAGACTGCCACGTTAGAAAAAGACAAAACCAGTGCGAGAGAGGCGCTTCGCCTGGCTGATGTCTTCGCCTTCGCTGAGGCCATAACCTATGACAAGGAGCTTGGCCGGATTGCCACCCTCAAGACCACCGCTGATACCGCAAGCACGGCATTCACCGATGCAGAAAAAGAGATTCGTGAAGCCGAGGCTGAGGTCCAGACATTGCGGGCCAAACAGAAGGACGAGCGCAAGGGGGCGGAAAGAGTCAATGCATTGCTCAACAACTTCTTCGGCCATGACGGAATCAAGTTGGAAGCGCGCGATGGTGCAGACAAAGCGACTGTCAAGTTTGAGATCACCCGCAACGGCAAGTCGGCGTACAACCTGAGCGAAGGCGAGTGCAGCCTCATCGCATTCTGCTACTTCATGGCCAAACTTGAAGATCCAGAAAGCAGAGGCAGAGAATTAATAATTTATATTGACGATCCGATTTCAAGCTTGGACGGAAATCACATTTTCTTCATGTTCAGCTTGATTGAAAGCTTGATTGCCAAGCCCAACAAGAATCCAGATGGCTCAAATTCGTACCGCTACAAACAACTATTCATTTCAACGCACAATCTGGATTTCTTGAAGTATCTCAAGAAGCTGTCTCAGCCGCCGGAAAAGAACCACGGAGGCAGCCAGCACTTCTTGATTGAGAGAAACGGCGGCGCCAGTGCCATCTCGCTAATGCCTTCTTATCTCAAAGAATACATCACCGAATTCAATTACCTGTTCCATCAGATCTACAAGTGTCGTGATGCAGAATATGCAAAGGTTTCGCATGAGCCTTTTTATTCATTTGGCAATAATTTGCGAAAATTTCTTGAGGCATTTCTTTTTTACAAATATCCTCACCACGACAATCAAAGCGACAGCTTTGAGCGCATGAAAAAGTTTTTTGGTGATGATGATTTAGCGGTCGCTTTAATCAATCGTCTCAACAACGAGCTCTCGCACTTAGAATCAATTTTTGATCGAAGCATGAAGCCCGTGGAGATACCAGAGATTCCAAAATTGGCCAATTATGTTCTGGATAAGATCTATGAAAAAGATCCACACCAGTACAACTCGTTGGTAAAAAGTATTGGAGAGCCGGAGCGAGCAGGTTGAATCGACCGGTATTACCTAGATGGTTTCCGACTGCGTGCAACTCTTTACTGCTATCACGGAATGACTTGCGCACTGCAAAGAGCCGTCATTCAAGTTGCGGAGTCGATGGGCAGCAATCGCTGCGAAGCAGTCGGAAAGCCGAGCATTCAATTTTGCAGGCCACCACCAATCTACCGCCCCCGAACCACGCGCGCCCTCCGCGCGCCCCCCGCTACCTGACAAGCCCTCCGATACGCCCGCAGCGTCACCTCCGCTCGCTGCATCACCGTGTCCTCCACCGTGGCCGCGCCTCCGGCCAGTTCATCCGCCT
>JADMJR010000345.1 GCA_018780365.1 Acidovorax sp.
CGCATGCGCTCGAAGGGGTTGGTGGCGTAGTCGGCGCCGTGGTCGTTCCAGCCGTCTTCGCAGATCAGCAGGCCCACCTGCGCGTTGCCCACACGCAGCACCTTGGCCACGTCCGGGCCGGGCTCGAAGTGGCGGCGCTCGTCGAAGATGTTGTAGGTGGGCAGCAGCTGCTTGGCGTACTGCAGGCGCACAGCCCCGCCTTGCAGCACCAGCAGGCTGTTGTGCAAGCGCTTGCCGGGGCCGCGCGCGGGTGTGGGCGCGCCCGCCACCCAGTGCAGTTGCGGAAGCTCGGCGGAGGCTTGCTGCAGCATGGCCAGGCCAGCCTCGATGCGTTGCTGAAAGCCGGTTTCCTCCAGCAGGTCGCCGGGGTAGTAGCCGCACAGCGACAGCTCGCTGAACACGATGAGGTCGGCCTGCTCGCGCGCGGCCTGCTGAGCGGCGGCCACCATGCGGGCCACGTTGCCTTCGATGTCACCGACGGTGAAGTTGAGTTGGGCCAGGGTGATGCGGAGCATGGTGTCAGTCCTTCACGTTGAAAACCTGACGCAGATAGGCCAGGTAGGTTTCATCGTCACACAGCGTCTTGCCGGGCGTGTCCGAGAGTTTCGCCACAGGTTGTCCGTTGGCGCGTACCAGCTTCATCACGATATTGAGCGGTCGCATCTCCGGTGCGTCGCCCATGTCGTTGGTGAGGTTTGTGCCGATGCCAAACCCGAGTTGCGTGCGGTCGCCAAAGTGGCGGTACAGCATCAGGGCGCGTTCCAGGTCGAGGCCATCGGAGAACACCAGCCGCTTGGTGTGCGCGTCGATGCGCAGGCGGGTGTAGTGCGCGAGAGCCTTTTCGCCCCAGGCCACCGGGTCGCCTGAGTCGTGCCGCAGGCCGTCGAACAGCTTGGCGAAGTACAGGTCGAAGTCGGCCAGAAAGGCGTCCATGCCCACGGTGTCGGTCAGCGCAATGCCCAGGTCGCCCCGGTACTCCTGCACCCAGTCTTCGAGTGCGGCCTTTTGAAAGTCGCGCAGCCGCACGCCCAGCGCCTGGTAGGTCTGCAGGTATTCGTGCGCCATGGTGCCGATGGGCACCAGGTTCAAATCGCGCGCCAGCAGCACGTTGCTGGTGCCCTTGAACCACTGCGGCGTTTGTGTGGCAAAGGTCTGCACCACCTCGCGCTGCCAGGCGCCGCTGTAGCGGCGGCGCAGGCCAAAGTCGAACAGCTCGAACGGGTGGCGCAGCGTGGCCTGTTGCGCCAGTGCCTGCAACTGCAACACCTTGGCGGCCAGCCGTGCGCGGCCGCTGGCGAGGGCCTGGGCCGCGTCAAAACGGCGGAAGTACAGCTCGTTGACGATGGCCAGCACAAAGATCTCGAAGCCCATCACATGCACCTGCGGGCCACGCGCCACGATGTGCAGTTGCTCGCCGTCGGCCCAGGCGCTGATGAAGCTGCGCTGGAACTGGAAGATGCGCAGAAAGTCCACGAAGTCGCTCTTGATGTAGCGCAGTCCGCCCACGTAGGCCAGCTCGCCCTGCGTGAAGCGCAGGGTGCACAGGTGGTCCAGCGCGGCGTTCACCTCGGGCAGCAGCTCGGCCAGCGGGTAGGCCGGGGTGTTGCGGCACACAAAGCGATATTCGCTTTGTGTTTGTGGGTGGCGGTGCAGCAGCGCCTGCCACATCGTGAACTTGTAGAGGTCGGTGTCGAGCAGACTGGTGATGATGGGGTTCATGGTGTTGCTCCAAAATTGGTAGCTAATAGCGCTTTATGGATAAGCGCTAGAGCCTGATTTCATTCATATTGGCGAGCTGTGCACCGGCTGCGCGCATGGCGTCCAGAAACGCCCGGTGTTGCGCCTCGAAGCCGCCCACGGGGCTCATGCCATCGGTCAGCAGCACGATGCGGCTGGCTTGCCAGCCGGGCAACAGGCGGGGCAGGTGCTGCACGATGTGTTCGGTGGTCGAGCGCACGCAGTGGCTGCTGGCCTCGCCCGCAATCAGCAGCACATCGGCCTGGCCCAGCGACTGCAGCAGGGCGGTGTTCAGCGCGGTGCTTTCGTCGTCCGCGTCGGGCACCTCGGCCTCGATGGCGCTGTAGTGTTCCGTCCAGGGGTTGGTGCCCTTGAACACATTGCGCACCGCGCGCTGGCGCCGGAGCTGCCAGACCCCAAAGGCGGCCAGCACATCGGCGTGTATGCCATGGCCCCAGCTGCCCACCTCGCAGTGCACGGGCCACACCATCAGCGTGTAGCGGCCCTGGGCTTCGAGTGCGTCCAGGTACTGCAGGGTGCGGGGCAGGGCAGCGGGGCTGCGCGGCGTGAAGTCGCCTGCGCGCACCTGGACAGCGGTGATGGGGGTGAAGGGTGCGACTGCGGCGCCCGTGCCGGTTTGCCAGAAGCCGGGGTGGGCAATGTCAAAACGCTGGTGCGAATCGAGCGTGACGGTGATGGTGTCCAGCGGGTCGCCCTGGCTGCCGATGAACTGCGCCAAGCGCAGCATATCGGCATGGGCACCGGCCACGGGCAGGGCGGGCGTGGTGCGCTGGCCGGTCAGCACATCGGTGGGTTGCCAGGCTACAGGTAGGTCGCAGAAATCGTTTTGGGGGTCGATCACCAGAAGCTGGACGTTGCGGGCCATGGTCTTCTCCTTTGTTGGTGACGCCAGTGTAATCTTGTTAGTAAAAAAAATAAACTAACTAAGTTGCAAAAGCATGTTTCTGCTTTGGAAGAGATTGTTGGTTGATATCCTGTTCGGTCATCCTTGTGACAAACTCAGCCCCATGACCGAAACTGCCGCCCCCGCCGTGATCTGTACCGTGGACGTGGTCTTGCTCACCCTGCAGCAGAACGTGCTGCAGGTCGCGCTGCAGCGGCGCGAGCGGCCTCCGTTTGCGGGGGCGCTGGCGTTGCCGGGGGGCTATATCCACGCCCAGGAGGATGCAGATGCCCAGGCCAGCGCCTCCCGTGTGCTGCGCGAGAAAGCCGGTTTGCAAAGCACCTATCTGGAGCAATTGGCCACGTTTTCCGGCCCGGTGCGCGACCCGCGTGGGTGGTCGATGGCCGTGGCCTACTGCGCCCTTGTATCGCCCGAGTTGCTGGCATCGGCGCCCCTCACGCTGGTGCCGGTGGCCGAGCTGCCCGCGCTGCCGTTCGACCACCGCGCCATGGTCGACGCCGCCGTGGCTCGCGTGCGCAGCAAAAGCCAGTATTCGTCCATGCCCGTGCACCTCTGTGCCGAGCCGTTCACCCTGCCACAGCTGCAGTCCGTGTATGAAGCCGTGCTGGGCGAGCCCATCAACAAGGTGAGCTTTCGCCGCAAGGTGGACGAACTGGCCATGCTGGAGGCAGTGCCCGGCGCGCTGCAGACCGGCGGCGCCCACCGGCCCGCGCAGCTGTACCGGGTGCGCCCAGCCTACCGGCGCAACCTTTCGCTGAGCGCGCGGGGCCTGTAGCTGTTGGCACAGCACACAAACTATTGGACCGCTGCCTGGAAATCTGGCACAAACGCAAACTTTGTGTCCCACGAATGATGGGTGTGCGCCAGGCGGGCCGGGGTGGCCGCAGCTGCACCGCCAACAACAAGCCAGCCCGACGCTGGCGCCTGAGGGAAGTCCATGTCTTTGCGGCTCAAATTCAACCTGGTGCTGGCGGCGGTGCTGCTGGTGGCAGCGGCGGGTGCGGGGATCTACGTGCACCGCTTTTTGCAGCAGTCCGCCATCGAGGAGGTGCAGCACAACTCGCAGATCATGATGCACGCGGCCATGGCGATCCGGGACTACACCACCGAACTCGTCAAGCCGCACCTGGACGTGACGCTGGCCGAGAAATTCCTGCCGCAGACCGTGCCTGCCTACGCCGCGACCGAGACGCTGCGCCGCCTGCAGAGCCGCTTTCCGGGCTACGAGTACAAGGAAGCGGTGCTCAACCCTACCAACCTGCGCGACCGCGCCAGCGAGTGGGAGGAGCGCATCATCAGCGACTTCCGCGAAGGCCGGGCCGATCTCAAGAAGGAGGCGACCGGCGAAGTGGGCGAGGGCATGCACCGCGCCATGTATGTGGCCCGCCCCATCACCATCAAGCAGGCCCAGTGCATGGCCTGCCACAGCACACCGGCCGTGGCGCCGCCCACCATGCTCAAGGTCTATGGCGACAAGA
>JADMJR010000301.1 GCA_018780365.1 Acidovorax sp.
GCAGGCCCAGGGCAATCAGGGAGTCGAGTTCGTTGAAACCGTCGAAGGTCAGGATAGCGATGCGCATGGCGGTAGGGTTCCAGTTCAGAAGAGGAAAGAAAGGGAGAGAAAGAAGCACGGAATGGCCAGGTGCATCGTATTGACGGCATTCAATACAATCAAAAAATTGTCATAGATACGGTTCAATGCAGGGAGCACAGCCATGGGCCAGATCCGGTACAAACAGGTGGTGGACGCGCTGGCGTCGGACATCCGCGCAGGGCAGCTGCGGCCGGGCACCCGCCTGCCCACCCACCGCGCGCTGGCCCAGCGGCATGGCCTGGCGCTGGCCACGGCAAGCCGCGTGTATGCCGAGCTGGAGGCCATTGGCCTGGTGGTGGGGGAAACCGGGCGCGGCACCTTTGTGCGCGACCCGGCCTCCCCGCGCGGTGCCGACGCCGACCTCACCACCCCCGCGCCCAGCGCCACCGACCTGTCGTTCAACAACCCCAGCGTGCCGGGCCAGGCAGACCTGCTGCGGGACGCGCTGCGCAGGCTGGCCGCCTCCGGCGACCTGGAATCGCTGCTGCACTACCACCCCTATGGCGGCCGGCCGCACGAACGCGCCATCGTGGCCAGCCACCTGCAGGCACGCCAGTTGCAGGTGACGGGCGAGCAGGTGCTCATCGTCAACGGCGCGCAGCACGGCATGGCCGTGGCGGCCATGGGCCTGCTCAAGCCCGGCGACGTGGTGGCGGTGGACGCCCTCACCTACCCCGGCTTTCGCGTGCTGGCAGAACGCCTGCGGCTGGACCTGGCCCCGGTGCCCGTTGGCCCCAACGGCACCGACCTGGACGCCCTGCAGCGCCTGTGCAACACCCGGCCCGTGCGCGCCATCTACACCATGCCCACCCTGCACAACCCGCTGGGCTGCGTGATGGGTGCACGGGCACGCAAGCGCCTGGTGGCCATGGCCCGGGCGCATGACCTGCTGGTGATCGAAGACGCGCCCTACGCCTACCTCGCGCCCGAGGCGCCGCCCCCCATCGCGGCGCTGGCGCCCGAGCGCACGGTGTACCTCTCCAGCCTGTCCAAGAACGTGGCCACGGGCCTGCGTTTTGGCTTTGTGGCCACATCGCAGGAGCTGATCGCCCCCATCGAGCGCGCAGTGCGTGCCACCGCCTGGAACACGGCCGGGGTTGTCACCGCCATCGCCTGCAGCTGGATCGAAGACGGCACCGTGGCCCGGCTGGAGGCCGACAAACGCGCAGACACCGCGCAACGCCAGGCCATTGCCACCCGAGCGCTGGCGGGGCTGCGGTTGGTACGGCACCCGAATTCCTATTTCATCTGGCTGCCGCTGGGCGACGACCAACGGGCCGACCGCATCGCCGCCACCCTGGCAGAACGCGGAGTGTCGGTGTCGACCGCCGAGGGGTTTGCCACCACCACCCATGTGCCCCACGCGCTGCGCATCGCGCTGGGCTCGGTGGCGCTCGAAGACCTGCCCCGGGCACTGGCCGTGGTCAAGGACGTGGTGGGGCAGGACTGTTCGTGACCAGGTGCGGGGATGCCGGGGGGTGCGGCGGGCGCGGCGCGCCAAACCCTGGGCACGGCCGCTTGCGCCTTACCGCGAACCTCTCGCCATGTCATTGGCGGAAAAACTCATTTTTTGATAGCTACCAGCGCTTACCTATCGGGCGCAGAAGGCCCATTTGACCCCTGTTCAGAGGCAGGTGCGCCGCGCCCAGGCCCAAGCCGCTCCGCCGGCTCAAGGCACTGACCCAAGGCGCGCAAACCACCTGCACCGCCAGGTGCAAGGTCTCGCCGCCTTGGGCTCTCCAATTTTCAGCGGGCAGCACATCCAAGTCCTGCGCCATCGCATCTTGCGGCGCCGCCGGTACCAACGCTTACCCACCAAGCGCTGGCTCCCGATTTCACTCAAATTTCTCGTGCCACAGCTGCCTCACAGCTTGGCGATGGACACCTCGGTCGACTTGACCAGCGCGACCACATCGGAGCCGATGACCAGGCCCAGGTCGTCCACCGAGCGGGTGGTAATGACGGAAGTGACAACGCCCCAGGGCGTTTCGACATCGACCTCGGAGACAACATCGCCGCGAATGATCTCGCGCACTTTGCCCTTGAACTGGTTGCGTACGTTGATGGCTTGAATGGACATGGAAGGCTCCTGGAAGGCTCAAAATAAATGGATGCGTGATGGGCGGCTGCGGGATACGACGGAGGTCGCCACGATCGCCAGTTGCTGCACACACACAAGAAAACCAAACAACCAGAAGCAATGTAAATTAAGTTTCTTATACAAATAAATGGTCATTACTCATAAGCAATGACTTAGATGTGTGGGGCATGAGTTGCTGCAGCACTGGCATGTAGGCAGCCCTTGTGGCAGCAACGGCGCGGGGCCTGGGCCATGGATCAGGGGCGCAAATGCGCCGCCCCCGCCAGGCCGAGCGTCTGACGGGGACGGTGCAGTCATGTTGCCAATGGCTGTCGCCACTCGGCAACGCCAGCCACAGGCTGTACGGCCCAGGGAGCCGTACACGCGCCATCACGCAGGTTGTGGCAGGTAGCTCGGCCGCGTTGCCGTCATCGAGAGCCTGACGTGCTGCGTAAGCTCATCGGCCAGCACTTCGTCCGCACCCGCCTCCAGCCCATCCAGCGCGCGTTGCACGATCTGCTCGGGGCTCGACTTGGGCACGTCGAAACCGCGCGTCAGGTCGGTATCGACATAGGCCATATGCAGGCCCAGCACCTGCGTCTTTTGGGCCGCCAGTTCGTGGCGCAGCGCGTTGGTCAGCGACCAGGCGGCCGATTTGCTGGCCGAGTAGGCGGCCAGCTCCCCTCCGTTCACCCAGGATGCCACCGACAGCACATTGAGCAGAGCCCCGCCGCCGTTGGCCTGAAGGATCGGCGCAAACGCCTTGCTCATGCGCAGCACGGCGAAGAAGTTGGTGTCGAAGATGCGGCGGGCCACCTCTTCGCTGTCGGCGGCCAGAAAGCCTCCGGGCTGCGCGATGCCTGCGTTGTTGATCACCAGCGTCACATCCGGCGCCGCTGCAGCGGCGGCCGCCACATCGCCGGGGTTGTTGACGTCCAGGCGCAGGGCCTGCACGCCGGGCTGGGGGGTGATGGTGGCGGGGTCGCGCGCACCGGCATAGACCTTGCGCGCACCACGGGCCAGCAGCTCGCGGGCAAATGCCAGGCCGATGCCGCGATTGGCGCCGGTAATGAGGACGACAGCGTTTTCAATTTTCATGGAAATCTCCCGGGGTTGGATGGGGTTGGAAAGGACAGTGAAGGCACGCGTGGCTGGATACCGAGACGGATCGTCGAGGGGAATGCCGGTCGGCAGATCAGCGGACCTTGACGACGACCTTGCCCTTGGCGCGGCCCGCTTCCACGTATGCAAGGGCTTCATTGGTAGCGTCAAAGGGAAACACCTTGTCGACCACCGGGCGGATGGCCCCTGCCTCGATGAGCTGGGTGATGGCTTGCAACTGCCCGCCGTGCGCCCGCATGAAGAGGAACGAGTAGCCGATGCCTAGCCTCTGCGCGCGCCGCCGGGTGCCTGCACTCAGCAGGCGCAACACCAGCCGCACAAAGCCGGGGGCTCGGATGCCCTTGCCAAATTCGGGGTCTGGCGGGCCGGAGATGGAGATCAGCCGGCCGCCCTGTTTGAGCACGCGCAGCGACTTGGCCAGCGCCTTGCTGTCCTGGCTGTGCAGAACGACGTCATAGTCGCTCAGCACCTCCTCGAAATCCTGCGTCTTGTAGTCGATGACGACATCCGCGCCCAGGCTTCGGACCAGCCCTGCATTGCCCGCGCTGGCCGTGGTGGCAACGGTGGCGCCCAGGTGCTTGGCCAGCTGGATGGCAAAGGTGCCCACGCCACCCGACCCCGCCTGGATGAAGACCTTCTGTCCCTTTTTCAGTTGCGCCTTCTCCACCAAAGCCTGCCATGCCGTGAGGCCCACCAGCGGGATCGACGCCGCCTCTTCCATCGTCAGACCCCGGGGTTTGAGCGCCAGCGAAGACTCCTTGACCGCAATGAGCTCTGCCAAGGTGCCAATGCGGAAATCGTCGGCCCGGGCATAGACCTCGTCGCCCTGCTTGAACTGCCGCACGCACGTGCCGACCCTGACCACCACTCCTGCCACGTCGTGCCCGAGGACGAGGGGCATCGCGTACGGAAGGATGAGCTTGAACTCGCCGCTGCGGATCTTCGCGTCGAGCAGGTTGACGCCAGCGGCATGCACGGCGACCAGCACCTCGTCGTCGCGCAGATCCGGGGCGGGAACATCGGCGAACCGCAGCGTGCCCTTCTTGGCGTAGCGGTCCAAAACAAAGGCTTTCATGGCACTTCCTCAGGTGGTTGTGGTGGTGGCGGGCAGGGATGGCAATGCCTGCGCGGCGGCAAGGCGCGGCTTTGAGGACTGAGCAGGGCCGGCCGTCCAGCGGCTTACGGCGCGGGCGTTGATGGGCCCTGGCTGTATATTTGACATGATGATCATCATATGTAAAGGCAAAAAAAAGCGCGCCGCTGAGAGCTTCAGCCCGGCGCTTCCGACGGCGTCAAGTGCTTGAGCGCGGCCTCGCGCAGGCTGTCCGACAGCGCGGGGTCGTCCACCGCACGGGCCAGCACCAGGGCGCCCACCATGGTGGCGATGGTGACCAGCGCCTGTTCATGGGTTTCGGGCTGCCCCCACTGCGGCGACTGGCGCGCGATGAGGTCGACCATTTCCTTGATGTGCCGGGTGGCCACGCGGCGCACTTCCGGCGCCTGGCGTGGTGTCTCCGAGCCCAGCGCAGCCAGGGGGCAACCCATTTCCACGCTCTCGACATGCTGCCGCGACAAATAGGCCTTCAGCATCGTGGCCAATGCCCGTTGGGATGGCTCTCCGGCCACGGTGCCTGCCGCAGCCGCAGTGGATTCCGCACAGGCCTGCGCGGCGGCCTCAGCCAGCATGGCATCGCGCGACTCGAAGTGCGCATAGAACGCGCCATGCGTGAGGCCCGCTTCTTTCATGATGTCCGCCACACCCGTGCCGTGGTAGCCCTGGCGACGGATCGCCCGCGAAGCCACCGACACGATGCGCTCGTGCGTAGCCTCCTTGGCGGCGGCTCTGGCGTTGGGTGTGGAATTTCGCATGATAGTCATCATACGTTCAAACTTTGATCGCTGCAAGGCAAATCATTCGCAAGGCTGCGTGGACAGCCCGGCAACATCCCCTGTGCCAAAAGGCCCAGGCCCTGCAGAAGGGCCTGAGGCGCGGCCCGCGCTGGGGGCCGCATCGCTGGTACCCCTTGGGGCAAAACTACACTTTTAATAGCAAAAAACGTCCTGCCATCCGGCGGTAGAGGTCCATTTCTCCAACCATCCATTCACAGCTTGGCGATGGACACCTCCGTGGATTTGACCAGCGCGACCACATCGGAGCCGATGACCAGGCCCAGGTCGTCCACCGAGCGGGTGGTAATGACGGAAGTGACAACGCCCCAGGGCGTTTCGACATCGACCTCGGAGACAACATCGCCGCGAATGATCTCGCGCACTTTGCCCTTGAACTGGTTGCGTACGTTGATGGCTTGGATGGACATGGGGTTCTCCTTGAAAAGTCCGTTGAAAGAAAAGAGGCCGTTGAAAAAGGTGAATGGGCGTTGCCAGAGTTTGCGGCGCCTGTTGCACCGTTCGCCCTGAGCCTGTCGAAGGGCTGCGCGCGGAGCGCGCCCCGGCTTCGACAGGCTCAGCCCGACCGGCTGTTGTGTTGAAAAAATCACACCGCCCAGCGCAGGCCATGCGCAGGCACGCCGGGCCACGGCGCTTCGTGCGCGGGCTCGCCGTCGGGCTTTTGCAGCACGCGGTCCAGGATGCGTTTTTCGATGGCGGCAAACGCAGCGTCGCCGTGCGAGCGGGGGCGTGGCAGGTCGATGCGCTGGTCCAGCGCGATCTGGCCGTCCTCGATCAGGATCACGCGGTCGGCCAGGGCCACGGCCTCTTGCACGTCGTGGGTCACCAGCAGCGCGGTGAAGCCGCTGCTGCGCCACAGGCCTTCGATGAGGCGGTGCATCTCGATGCGGGTCAGCGCATCCAGCGCGCCCAGGGGCTCGTCGAGCAGCAGCAGGCGCGGGTTGTGCACCAGGGCACGGGCCAGGGCCACGCGCTGGCGCTGGCCGCCGGACAGGCGCGCGGGCCACTCGGTCAAGCGGTCGCCCAGGCCCACGCGGGCCAGCACATCGGCGGCGGCGCCGCGCCGCGCAGGCGGCAGGCCCAGGGCCACGTTGTCGGCCACACGCTTCCAGGGCAGCAGGCGCGAGTCCTGGAACATGATGCGGGTGTCGTCGCTCAGGCCGGCGACATCCTTGCCATCGAGGCGGATCGCGCCGCCCGAGACGGATTCGAGCCCCGCCACCAGGCGCAGCAGCGTGCTCTTGCCGCAGCCGCTGCGGCCCACGATGGCCACGAACTGGCCGGGCTCGATCACGAGTTCGGTCTTTTTGAGCACGTCGCGGGTGCCGTAGCGCTTGTCCACGCCGCGCACTTCCAGGCGCACGCCTTGTGCGGCGTTGGGGTTGGTCTGGGTCATGGTGTCAGGCTCCGGTCTTGAACAGCGGCACATCCAGCGCATTCACGCGCTTGGGCAGCAGCTTTTCGGCAAAGAAGGCATCGGCGATGCGTTGTTGTTCGGTGAGCGCAGCGGGCACCACGGCACGCACCTCGTAGCTGCGGCGGCTGTTGGCCAGCTCGATCACGCCCGCATCCAGCCCCCACACGGGTGCCAGCAGCGCGGCCGCATCCTTGGGGCTTTGCTTGACCCATACCCCAGCTTTCTGCAGCTCGTTGAAGAACACGCGCAGCACGTCGGGCCGCGCCTGGGCAAACGGGGTGCCAGCCAGGTAGTAGCGCTGGTAGGACGCCAGGTCACGCCCGTCGGCCAGCACACGCACGGCAGACTGCTTTTGCACGGCAGCGAGGAACGGGTCCCACACCACCCAGGCGTCGATGGCGCCCCGCTCGAAGGCGGCGCGGCCGTCGGCGGGGGTCAGATACGCGGGCTCGATGTCCTTGAACGCCAAGCCGGACTTTTCCAGCGCAGCGATCAGCAAGAAGTGCACGCCGGCGGCCTTGGCAAAACCGATCTTTTTGCCCTTGAGGTCCGCCACGGTCTTGATGGGCGAATCGGCGCGCACCACGATGGCCTGGGCCGAGGGCGAAGGCGACTCCTGTGCCACGAAGGTCAGGTTGGCGCCCGCGGCCTGGGCGAACACCGGCACGGTGTCGGCCACGTCGGCGCTCACGTCGATGTTGCCCAGGTTCAACGCTTCGAGCAGTGGCAGGCCACTGGTGAACTCGTGCCACGTCACCTTGACGTTGAGCGGCGCGAGCAATTGCTCCAGCGTGCCGCGCGTGCGCAGGATGGTGGTGAGGGTGGACGACTTCTGCAAGCCAATGCGCAGTGTTTGCAAGGTCTCTGGCTTGCCCTGGGCAGCAGCCAGGCCGCTCGACAGCGCGGCGATGGCGCCCAGCATGGTGCGACGGCGGATAGGGAAAGGGGTGGTCATGGTGGTCAGCAATTCTTGGATTGGGGGTCGGGCTGCACTGCGACTCAGGCCGTCTGGTAGCCGGGGTGCCAGCGCAGCCAGTAGCGCTCCAGCCCCTTGGCAAACACGTCGGCCAGCTTGCCCAGCAGGGCGTAGAGCAGGATGCCCACGAGCACGATGTCGGTCTGCAAAAACTCCCGCGCATTCATCGTGAGGTAGCCAATGCCCGCCTGCGCCGAAATGGTCTCGGCCACGATCAGGATCACCCACATCAGGCCCAGCGAGAAGCGCAGGCCCACCAGGATGCTGGAGAGCGCACCGGGCAGGATGATCTGCTTGTACAGCTGCCAACGGCTTAGGCCATAGGTGCGCCCCATCTCGATCAGGCCCGGGTCCACATTGCGGATGCCGTGGAAGGTGTTGAGGTAGATCGGGAAGAACACCGACACGCTGATGAGGAACAGCTTGGCCGATTCGTCGATGCCAAACCACAGGATCACCAGCGGGATGAGTGCCAGCGCCGGGATGTTGCGCACCATCTGGATGGTGGAGTCGAGCAGCGTCTCGAACAGCTTGACCGAGCCGGTCAGCAGGCCCAGCAGCAGGCCCAGGCCCCCGCCGATGGCCAGCCCGGCCAGCGCACGGCCCGCACTGACCTTGACGTGGGTCCAGAGTTCGCCGGATTCGGTCAGGGTCCAGGCGGCCTTGACCACTTCGAGCGGCGCGGGCAACACGCGGGTGGACAGCCAGCCCTGCGACGACGCAATCTGCCACAGCACGATGAGGCCCACAGGCACGGCCCAGGGCAGCAGGCGCTGCGCCACGCTGCTCAGCAAGCGGGCAAGGGGAGCGGGGAGCAACGGCCCCTCGATAGGCAGGTCAACGGAGTCGGCCACGGGGGATATCTGCAGCTCTCGCACCGTCTGGGTCTGTGTCTGGGTCATGGGGTGCTCTCGCGTTCTTGTTCGTTGTCGTATTCGTGGTCGGGCTCCAGGAACTCCAGCTGGTTGCCCGCCGGGTCCTTGACGTAAAAGCGCAGGTACCCGGGCAGCGCGCGGTTTTCCACCAGCGCCAGGTCGGCCTGCAGCAGGCGGTGGCGCAGCGCAGGCAGGTCCTGCACCTCAAAGGCCAGGTGTGACACCGCAGGGGCGGGTTGCCAGTGCTCGGTGGGCACCAGGTCGATGCGCTGTGTGCCGGCGGAAAAGCGCAGCGTGTTGCCTGCCGCCAGACGCACTTCGGGCAGGCCCAGCAGGCTGGCGTAGAAGCGCCGGATCGGTGCCTCGGCCCCGGCCGGAAAAGCCAGTTGCACGTGGTTGATGGACTGGATACTCATGGTGTGGCTCCTGTGTGTAGCGCCTAGCTTTGCGAGGCGCGTGGCACGAAGTCGTTGGCCACGGTTTCACCAAAGGGCCCCAGCGGGTTGCCGCCGGAGAGCTTCTCGCGCACCCCAAGCGGCAGCAGCGGGAACACCAGTTCGGCAAAACGGTAGGCCTCTTCGAGGTGCGGGTAGCCCGACAGCACGAAGTGGTCGAGCCCCAGGTCTGCGTACTCCTGGATGCGGGCAGCCACGGTTTCGGGGTCGCCCACCAGGGCCGTGCCCGCACCACCACGCACCAAGCCCACGCCCGCCCACAGGTTGGGGCTGATCTCCAGGTCGGCACGGCTGCGCTTCACACCGCCTGCGTGCAGAGCAGCCATGCGGCGCTGGCCTTCGGAATCCATGCGCGCAAAGACCGACTGGGCGCGTGCCACGGTGGCGTCGTCCACATGGCTGATGAGCTCCTCGGCCGCAGCCCAGGCCTGCGCCTCGGTCTCGCGCACGATGACATGCAGGCGGATGCCGAACTGGACGGTGCGGCCGTGTGTTGCGGCGCGGGCGCGCACGTCCGCTACCTTTTTGGCCACCTCGGCCGGGGGCTCGCCCCAGGTGAGGTAGGTCTCGACCTGCTCGGCTGCCAGGTCGTGGGCAGCGTCGGACGATCCGCCGAAATACACGGGCGGATGCGGCTGCTGCAGCGGCGGGAACAGCAGCTTGGCGCCCTTCACGGTGAGGTGCTTGCCTTCGTAGTCGAAGGTTTCACCCCGGTGGCTGCGCGCCAGAATCTCGCGCCAGATGCGGATGAACTCGGCCGACTGTTCGTAGCGCGTGGCGTGGTCCAGGAACACGCCGTCGCCCTCCAGCTCGGCCTGGTCGCCGCCCGTCACCAGGTTGATGAGCAGGCGCCCGCCGGAGAGGCGGTCGAACGTGGCGGCCATGCGCGCCGCCAGCGCGGGCTGGTGCAGGCCGGGGCGCACGGCCACCAGGAACTTGAGCTTTTTGGTGACCGCTATCAGGCTGGACGCGACGACCCAGGGGTCTTCGCAGGAGCGGCCGGTGGGGATCAGCACGCCTTCATAACCCAGGCTGTCGGCGGCCACGGCCACCTGCTGCAGGTAGTCAATGCTGAGCTGGCGCGCGCCCTGGGCGGTGCCGAGATACCGGCTGTCGCCGTGGGTGGGGATGAACCAGAAGATTTTCATGGTGCGGGGTCGTGTTTCAGTACGAGATGGCAAAGCCAAACTGGGGCGCGCGCAGCACGGCGCGGCGCTGCGGGGCACTGAGCCCCCAGGCGGTGGCCGTGACGCACAGAACGCGTCGCAGCTGGGCGTGCAACGGGAAAGGCATGGGCGCGGGCATGGGAGCTCCTTGGGGGGGTGGTGGGTTACAGCAGATCGACCGGCGCGGCGTGCAGCAGGTTGAGCTTTTTGGGGATCAGCTTCAGGTCGAAGAAGGTGTCGGCAATGCCTTGCTGCTCGGCCAGGATCTCGCGCGTGACCGGGGCGGTGCCAAACTTCGCGCGGTTGAGGTACAGCTCGGTGATGCCCTTGTCCAGCCCCAGCACGGCAGACAACTCGGCGGCGGCAGCCGCCTTGTTCTTGGAGGCCCAGGTGTCAATCGCATTGACCTCTTCGATCGCAATGCGCAGCACGTCGGTGTTCTTGGTCGCGAAGTCGCGCGAGGTGAAGTAGTACGCGCGGTTGTTGACCACACCCGTGGCGTCGGCCAGCAGGCGGGCATCCAGCGTTTTTTGCGCGGCGGCCAGGAAGGGGTCCCAGATGATCCAGGCATCAACCGCGCCCTTTTCAAACGCGGCCCGCGCATCGGCCGGGGCCAGGAAGACGGACTGCACGTCGCCGTACTTCAGGCCGTTTTTCTCCAGCAGCTTGACCAGGAAATACTGCACGTTGGAGCCCTTGTTGTAGGCCACGCGCTTGCCCTTGAGGTCGGCGACGCTGCGAATCGGCGAATCCTTGGGCACGATCACGGCCTCCAGCGCGGGGCGGGGCACCGTGGCACCGGCGTAAACCAGCGGTGCACCGGCGGCCTGGGCAAAGATGGGGGGCGCTTCGCCCACATCGCCAAAGTCGATGGAGCCCACGTTGAGCGCTTCGAGCTGCACGGGGCCTGCGTTGAACTCGGTCCAGGTGACCTTGACCCCCAGCGGGGCCAGGCGCTTTTCGAGCGTGCCGCGGCCCTTCAAGATGGAGAGCCAGCCCTTTTGGTGGCCGACACGCAGCACGCGGCCGGTGGCCGGTGCTTGCGCAAGGGCCGAGGCCCCGGCCGTGCTGAGGGCGGCGGCGGCCAGGCTGGAGAGCAATGCCTGGCGGCGGTTGAGGCGGGTGTGCAATGGCATGGTGTGTTGTCTTTCTGAAATGTCTGGTCAGACAGGAATCGGGTTGGAAGATGGGCGGCGGCCTGTGGCTCACCGCCCGGCAGTGGCAACGGCAGGCACCACCGACATGAGCAAAAAGGCGCCAATCACCACCAGCGAGGCCACCACCAGCAAGGTGATGCCGAGCCAGCGCAGGGCGTCGCGCAGGCCCAGAGGACGGTCCTCGGGCTGCACTTGCACTTCCGCTTGCGCTGGCACCCGTGAAGGAGCGGGCCGTGGGATTGCGTCACCGGACATGAAGAACACCTTTTTCTGCGGCAGGCGAGCAGGCAACAGCCCGCCCAACCCGCGCACGGCGGGTACTGCCAGGAAACCAATGGGAAGGGAAAAGAGGAAGGAACGCAGGGCACCACCGGCCGCCACGCGGGGCCGGCGGCAGCGCGCCGTCAGACGCTACATCGCACCTGCGAGAAGTGCACCGGCGCGAAGCGCGTGGCCTGGGCGGGCGATGGCCGCAGGGTCTCGGTCACGAGCACATTGACAGCGTCGTCCAGGCGCGTGGCGATGTCGTCGTTCAGGTGATAGGCCCCCTCGAGCGTCAGGGTGACCTGCGCATCGGTGGCGTAGATGCCAGGCAGGATGCTTTTGGCACCCAGCGACTGCAGCACGGGGCGCAGCGCGTAGTCCAGCGCCAGCATGTGGTGCGGGCTGCCGCCCGTGGCCAGGGGCAACACCACCTTGCCCTTGAGCGCCGTCTGCGGCAACAGGTCCAAAAACACCTTGAGCACGCCGCTGTAAGCCGCCTTGTAGACCGGCGTGGCCACCACCAGCACGCGGGCCTGGGCCACCTGGTCGATGGCCCCCACCACCGTGGGGTGGCCAAAGTCGGCCAGCAGCAGCGCCTGGGGCGACAGGTCGCGGATGTGGATGCGGTCCACCAGCGCCCCTCGCACCGACAGGCGCTGGGCCACGGCGTCGAGCAAGGCGGCGGAGCGTGAGCGCTCCGAAGGGCTGCCGGCGATGAGCAAGGCGGACATGGTGTGGATTCCTCTATTACTACTGTTTTGATAGCTATCAGCGCTTGATGGACGCGCGCCAAGGGCTAATTTCTTATGAAAATCGACTGAACACAGCCCTCCCCGGGCGTTCGGACTGAGCCCTTCGACAGGCTCAGGGCGAACGGTTCATCCAAGGCCGATGCCCCCTCAAGCCACGTTGAGGTGGGCGAACTTACTTGCGCGTATAGATCTGGTCAAAGCTGGCGTTGTCCGCGAAGTGGTCCTTGGCCGCCTTGTCCCAGCCACCAAACGCGGCATCGATGGTGAACAGGTTCAGCTTGGGGAACTGCTTGGCGTACTTGGCCTTGGCCTTGTCCGACACGGCGGGGCGGTAGAAATGTTTGCCGGCGATGTCCTGGCCCTCTTCGGTGTAGAGGTACTGCAGGTAGGCCTCGGCCACGGCGCGGGTGCCCTTCTTGTCCACGTTCTTGTCCACCACGGTCACGGCGGGCTCGGCCAGGATGGAGATCGAGGGGGCGATCACGTCGAACTTGGCGCCGAACTCCTTTTCGAGCAGGTAGGCCTCGTTTTCCCAGGCGATCAGCACATCGCCCTGGTTGCGCTGGGCAAAGGTGATGGTGGAGCCGCGCGCGCCCGTGTCGAGCACCGGCACGTTGCCATAGAGCTTGGCCACAAAGTCCTTGGCCTTGGCGTCGCTACCCAGCTTGCGTTTGGCGAACTCCCACGCGGCCAGGTAGTTCCAGCGCGCACCGCCCGAGGTCTTGGGGTTGGGCGTGATCACCTTCACGTCGGCGCGCACCAGGTCGTCCCAGTCCTTGATGCCCTTGGGGTTGCCCTGGCGCACCACCAGCACGATGGTCGAGGTGTAGGGCGAGCTGTTGTGCGGCAGGCGCTTTTGCCAGTCCTTGGGGATCCAGCCGCCGTTGGTGTGCAGCGCATCGGTGTCGCCCGCCAGAGCCAGCGTGGCCACATCGGCGTCCAGCCCGTCGATGATGGAGCGCGCCTGCTTGCCCGAGCCGCCGTGGCTTTGTTTGACGGTCACGTCCTGGCCGGTCTTAGCCTTCCAGTGCTTGGCAAACGCCTGGTTGAACTCCACATACAGCTCGCGGGTCGGGTCGTACGACACATTGAGCAGCGTCACAGACTGTGCAAACGACGGCAATGCCGTCAGGGCCAAACTGCCCACCAGGGCGGCGGCGAAGGGAAACTTGATAAAGTCGCGGCGAAAGTTCATGGAAGGGCCTCTTTTTAAGAATGTGTTGCGGTGCAAAACACCGATGAAACGCATTCTGAAAGGCCCCCTTCAAAACTGGAACTACTGAGATTTCAGTTCTTTATACCCAAAACATCTGAGCAGCCAACTCCCTGTGGCTGCCCATACCCATTCAAAAAAAGGAAACCCCATGGCACGCACCATTCAATGCATCAAGCTCGGCAAGGAAGCCGAAGGCCTCGACTTCCCGCCCTACCCCGGCGAGCTGGGCAAGCGCATCTGGGAAAGCGTGAGCAAGGAAGCCTGGGCGGGCTGGCTCAAGCACCAGACCATGCTGGTGAATGAAAACCGCCTGAACCTGGCCGACGCCCGCGCCCGCCAGTACCTGGCGCGGCAGATGGAGAACCACTTCTTTGGGGGTGGTGCAGACGCTGCAGCGGGCTACGTCCCGCCGAGCGAATAAGCCTCCATGTCAGTTTTCCGTAGCGCGGCCGACCACCCGCAGCCCCTGAAACTGGCGCTGCCCGGGCGAGGTAGCCGCGGAACTGGCTTTGCCAGGCCGCTGGCTGCGTCCCCATCCCACGCGAAGCGTGAGAGAGGGGGACGGCGCGAAGCGACTCAGGGGGTGCTTCATCTCCGAGCCTGTTGACTGGCTGCCGGACGGCACCCCCTACAGCCCCCGCTTTGGCGACCGCTACCACAGTGAAAACGGCGGCCTCACCCAGGCCCGCCATGTTTTTCTGCGCGGCTGCGGCCTGCCCGAGGCCTGGGCGGGGCTGCCGCAATGGCGCATTCTGGAGACCGGGTTTGGCTTTGGCCTGAACTTCCTGGTGACCTGGGCCGCCTGGCGGGCCGACCCAGCGCGCCCCACGCTGCTGCATTTCGTATCGACCGAAGCCTGGCCCGTGAGCGCGGCCGACCTGCTGCGCGCCACCTCGGTCCACCCCGAACTGGCGCCGCTGGCCGAAGCACTGCACCAGCAATGGTGGGGCCTGCTGCCGGGCGTGCACCGCCTGCGTTTTGATGAAGGCCGGGTGCTGCTCACCCTGTATGTGGGCGACACACAAACCATGCTGCGCCAGCAGAACCTGGCGGTGGATGCCGTCTACCTGGACGGCTTCAGCCCCCAGCGCAACCCCGAGATCTGGGACCTGCACACCCTGAAGGCCGTGGCGCGCTGCTGCCGGCGGGGCACGCGGCTGGCCACCTGGACCATTGCCCGCGCCGTGCGCGACGCCCTGGCCCAGTGCGGCTTTGAGGTGACGCGTGTGCCCGGCGTGCCGCCCAAACGCGACAACCTGCACGCCGTCTACAACCCGCGCTGGGAGCCACGCACCACGCGCCAGCCCCAGGGCCTGCTGCCAAAACCCACACGCCCCGGCCCTTGCATCGTGATCGGTGGTGGCATTGCGGGCGCAGCCGTGGCGGCCAGCCTCGCCCGGCGCGGTTGGCAGGTGCAGGTGCTGGACCAGGCCACCGAGCCTGCCGCAGGCGCATCCGCCCTGCCCGCCGGTGTGTTTGCCCCCCATGTGTCGCCCGACGACAGCGTGCTGTCGCGCCTGTCGCGCAGCGGCATCCGCACCACGCTGGAGCAGGCCCACTGGCTGCTGAGCGAGGGCGTGGACTGGGCCCATTGCGGTGTGCTGGAGCACCGCACCGATGGCACACCAGGGCTCGCCCCGGACTGGATGGATGGACCAGGCGCCGCCTGGAGCCAGCCTGCGCCACCTGCCACCTTGGACCAGGCCCAACTGCCCCCCGATGCCACGGCCTGTTGGCACCACCAGGCGGGCTGGGTGCGCCCGGCGCGTCTGGCCAAGGCTTTGCTGGCACAGCCCGGCATCCGCTGGCAAGGAGATTGCCAGGTGGTGCAGTTGCGGCAGGTGGAGCAGCCTGCCACCGATGGGAACGCCGCCACCCTGGTCTGGCAGGCGCTGAACGCCCAGGGCGAGGTGCTGGCCGAGGCGCCAACCTTGGTCATTGCAGCAGGCGCTGGCAGCCTGGAGCTGCTAGACCACCGCTGGCCCTTGCAGCCGGTGCGCGGGCAGGTGTCCTGGGGCCTTCACCCCGACGACCCTGCCAGCCCTGCCGCGCCCCTGTTGCCGTTCCCGGCCAATGGCCATGGCAACCTGGTCCCCCGGTTTCCGTTGGGGGACGACCCCATGGGCCGCCATGGCTGGGTGATGGGCTCTACCTTTGAGCGCGACATCGAGGCCCTGCCCCCCACCGCCGCCGATGTCCACACCGCCCACACCACCCACTGGGCCAAGTTGCAAAGCCTGCTGCCCGGGATCGCCCCACAGCTGGAACCCGCATTCGCGTCGGCGCTCGCCGAGCCTGGCACGGCGCCCGCCCCAAAGAACACACCCGGGCAGATGCCCGCTGTGCACACCTGGGCCGCAGTGCGCTGCACTGCGCCCGACCGTCTGCCCATCGTGGGCCCGGTAGATGCCGCCCATCTGCCCGGCCTGTGGGTCAACACCGCCATGGGCGCGCGCGGGCTGACCCTGGCGCTGTTGTGCGGCGAACTGCTGGCCGCCCGCCTGCAGGGCGAACCCTTGCCGCTCGATGCCCGGCTGGCCAAGGCGCTCGGCACGGAGAGGCTGCTTTAAAAGTGGGATGCGGCGCCCGGCCCACCACCGGCGCCCCTCCAGCGGCACCACCCCGCAAACCCGCGCCAATCCTTGCTTATAAGCAAATGAACATATTGGAAGAGCAAAACAATAGTTTGCATCCATAAGAGAGCCCCCTACATTCGCAGCCATGCATGAATTGGCGTTTGTTTTTGCGGGTTTTGCTGTCGGGCTGATCGTGGGCCTGACGGGTGTGGGCGGTGGCTCGCTGATGACGCCTGTGCTCATCTTCTTCTTTGGCATCAAGCCCCATCTGGCCATTGGCACCGACCTGCTCTTTGCCGCCTTCACCAAGATGGGTGGCACCGTGAGCATGGCACGCCAGCGGCTGGTGCCCTGGCGCGTGGTCGGCCAACTGTGCGCGGGCAGCATCCCGGCGGCCTTGCTGGCACTGTGGGCACTCCACACTCTGGGGCCCGCCAGTGGCCAGGCCCAGCGCATCATGACCACCACGCTGGGTTTTGCGCTGCTGCTGACGGCCGCCGCCACGCTGTACAAAGTGATCGCGTTCTCACGCCAGCGCCAGGCGACCGACCAGGCCAAGCGGCTGGCGCATGCCGAGCAGGCCACCCGCCCCCGCCACTGGATCCTGCCTGTGCTGCTGGGTGCCGTCATCGGCACGCTGGTCACCTTCACCTCGGTGGGCGCAGGCGCCATTGGCGTCACGGTGCTGCTGCTGGTGTACCCCATGCTGCCATTGCCGCGCATCATTGGTGCCGACATTGCGTATGCCGTGCCCCTGACCCTGGTGGCGGGCCTGGGCCATGCCTCCCTGGGCTCGGTGGACTGGCCTTTGCTTGCACAATTGCTGGCTGGCTCGCTGCCGGGCATCTGGCTGGGCTCACGCCTGGTCACCCGCACGCCTGAGCGCCTGATTCGCTCCGCCCTGTCCATCCTGCTGGCCTGGGCGGGCTTCAAACTGATTCTGATCTGAGTTGCCCCACGATGTACCAATACACCGCTTTCGACACACAGTTCGTGCACCAGCGCGCAGCGCAGTTCCGCGACCAGCTCACCCGCTGGCAGGCGGGCAAGCTGAGCGAGGACGATTTCCGCCCCCTGCGCCTGCAAAACGGCTGGTATGTGCAGCGCTACGCCCCCATGCTGCGCGTGGCCGTGCCCTATGGCGAAATCGCCAGCCGCCAGCTGCGCGTGCTGGCCCAGATCGCCCGCGAATACGACGAACCTGAAGCCGCCGTATTCAAGGCCGCCATGGAAGGCCAGGGCCTGCTGGGCACCACCTTTTTGCCCAAGAACTGTGCCCACTTCACCACCCGCACCAACGTGCAGTTCAACTGGATTCCGCTGTCGAAAAGCGCGGACGTGATGGACCTGCTGGCCAGCGTTCAGCTCCACGGCATCCAGACCAGCGGCAACTGCATTCGCAACACCACCACCGACGCCCTGGCAGGCGTTGCCGTGGACGAGATCGTGGACCCGCGCCCCTACGCGGAAATCATCCGCCAGTGGACCACGCTGCACCCCGAGTTCGCGTTTTTGCCGCGCAAGTTCAAGATCGCCATCAGCGGCGCCAAGGACGACCGCGCCGCCACGGGCTGGCACGACGTGGGCCTGCACATGCTCAAGAACGACGCCGGCGAGATCGGCTTCAAGGTGTTTGTGGGCGGCGGCATGGGCCGCACGCCCGTGATTGGCACGGTGATCCGCGAGTTCCTGCCCTGGAACCAGGTCATGAACTACATCGAGGCCATCGTGCGCGTGTACAACGAGCACGGCCGCCGCGACAACAAGTACAAGGCCCGCATCAAGATCCTGGTGAAGGCCGAGGGCCAGCAGTACATCGACGATGTGGAAGAAGAGTACCGCCAGATCCTGGAGATCGACGGTGGCCCACACACCATTCCCCAGGCCGAGTTCGACCGCGTGGCCGCCTGTTTTGTGACACCGAAGCTGGCCGACATTGCCGACGTGCCCCCCGCAGCCCTGCAGGCCTCGCTGGACGCCCAGGCTGCCGAGCATGTGATGTTTGGCCGCTGGCTCCAGCGCAACGTGCACGCCCACCAAAATCCGCAACTGCGCGCCGTCACGCTGTCGTTCAAGCGCCCCGGCCAGTCGCCCGGCGATGCGACCAGCGAACAGCTGGTCGCCCTGGCCGACCTGGTGGACAAATACTCCGCCGGCGAAGCCCGCGTGACGCACGACCAGAACGTGTTGCTGCCCTGGGTGCATGGCAGCGAGCTGTTTGCCCTGTGGCAAGAAGCCAAGGCCCTGGGCCTGGCCAGCGCCAACGTGCAGCTGCTCACCGACATGATCGCCTGCCCCGGCGGCGACTTCTGTGCGCTGGCCAACGCCCGCTCGCTGCCCATTGCAGAGGCCATCACCCAGCGCTACCAGGACCTGGACGAGCTGGACGACATCGGCGAGATCGACCTGCACATCAGCGGCTGCATCAACAGCTGCGGCCACCACCACAGCGGCCACATCGGCATCCTGGGCGTCGACAAGGACGGCAAGGAGTGGTACCAGGTCACGCTGGGCGGCTCCGATGGCTCGGACCTGTCGGGCGCTGCTGTGGCAGGCAAGGTGATTGGCCCCTCGTTCTCGGCGGCCGAAGTGCCCGACGTGATCGAGGCCGTGCTGGGCACCTACCGCGACCTGCGCGAACCGGGCGAAACCTTCCAGTCGGCCGTGCGCCGCACGGGCCTGGACCCGTTCAAGGAAGCCGCCAAGCAAGCCCGCCACAAAGAACCAGAAACCGCTGCCGCCTGAGCCGGTGCCATACAGCACAGCCCCACAGACATGATGTTGAAACTACTCGCCGCCCAAGACCACCAGCCGCCCGCAGAGGGTGACGCCCGCGCCGTGGCCCTGCCCAACGATGCCGACGCCATGGCCCTGCCACTCGATGGCGTGGAACGTGTGGACCTGCACTTCCCCAGCTTCACCGATGGCCGCGCCTTCAGCCAGGCGTTTTTGCTGCGCCGCCGCCGTGGTTTTGCGGGTGAAATCCGCGCCACGGGCGATGTGCTGATCGACCAGCTGGTGCAGATGCAGCGCACGGGTTTTACCAGCGCCGTGCTGCGCGAGGGCGTGGACGCCGCCGATGCGCAGCGCCAGTTCGCGCTGTTCCCCGGCTTCTACCAGGGCGATGCCGTCAACCCCCAGCCGCTGTTTGCCAGCCGGCCTGCGGCTTGAGCACCGCCACCGCCCTGAGCCCCCATACACCCCAGAAATCCACACCATGAGCCCACTCGATCTCGCACCCGTCAACGCCGAACTCGGCCGCAACGCCCCCGGCCTGGTGGCCTGGGCGCTGGGCCTGGGCCAGCGCTCCATCGTCACCACCAACTTCCGCCCCTTCGAGGCGGTGATCCTGCACATGGTGTCGCAGGTGAACCCCGATGTGCCCGTGGTGTGGATGGACAACGGCTACAACACCGAGGCCACCTACCGTTTTGCCGACGAAGTGACGAAACAGCTCGGCCTGAAGCTGCAGATTTACCTGCCGCGCCGCTCACGCGCACACCGCGAAGCGGTAGAAGGCGCAACACCGGCCCTGGACGACCCACGCCATGCCGCCTTCACGGCAGAAGTGAAGCTCGAGCCCTTTGCCCGCGCCCTGCGCGAGACCGCGCCACAGGTGTGGTTCACGGCCCTGCGCGCCACCGACACGGCCGTGCGCGCGCAGATGGACCCGGTGAGCATCAACCCCGACGGCCTGATCAAGGTGGCGCCGCTGCTGCACTGGTCGTCCAAGGATCTGCACGAATACTGCGTGAAGCACGGCCTGCCCAACAACTTCGACTACGTGGACCCGACCAAGGGCGAAGACAACCGCGAGTGCGGGCTGCATCTTGCCCACTGACTCCGCCGCAGATCCGACCATGAACGCCCGTACCGATGCAGCACAGCTGCAGAACAACAACATGAGCCATCACCTCAACAACTCGCACCTCGACGCCCTGGAAGAAGAAACCATCTTCATCCTGCGCGAAGTGGCTGCCGCCTTTGAACGCCCCGCCCTGCTGTTTTCGGGCGGCAAGGATTCGCTGGTCATGCTCAAGTGCGCTGAGAAGGCCTTTGGCACCAAGGCCAGCGGTGGTGGCATTCCGTACCCGCTGCTCATGATCGACACGGGCCACAACTTCAAGGAAGTGACGGACTTCCGCGACTTCCGTGCGCAGGAACTGGGCGCCGAACTCATCGTGCGCAGCGTGGAGGATTCGATGGCGCGTGGCACCGTGCGCCTGGCCCACCCCGGCGAATCGCGCAACGTGCACCAGTCGGTCACGCTGCTCGAAGCGATTGAAGAGTTCCGCTTTGACGCGCTGATCGGCGGCGCCCGCCGCGACGAAGAAAAGGCCCGCGCCAAGGAGCGCATCTTTTCGCACCGTGACAGCTTCGGCCAGTGGCAGCCCAAGGCCCAGCGCCCCGAGCTGTGGACCCTGTTCAACACCCGCCTGGCCCCGGGCGAGCACTTCCGCGTGTTCCCCATCAGCAACTGGACCGAGCTGGACGTGTGGCAGTACATCGACCGCGAAAACATCGCTCTGCCCAGCATCTACTACACCCACAAGCGCCAGGTGGTGGACCGTAAGGGTCTGCTGATGCCCGTGACCGAACTGACACCGCCGCGCGACGGCGACGTGGTGGAGACGCGCGACGTGCGCTTCCGCACCGTGGGCGACATCACCTGCACCGCACCGGTGGAAAGCACCGCCGCCACCCCGGCCGAGATCGTCATCGAGACCCTGGCCGCCGACGTGAGCGAGCGCGGCGCGACCCGCATGGACGACAAGACTTCCGACGCTTCGATGGAGAAGCGCAAAAAAGACGGCTATTTCTGAGACGGGCACTTCTGATGACTACTACTAATTCGATAGCTGCCAACGCTTACCAGACGGGCGCAAAAGCCGAAAACGACCATATTTCCGCCCTCAAATTCATCACCTGCGGCTCGGTGGATGACGGCAAGAGCACGCTGATCGGTCGCCTGCTGGTGGACAGCAAGGCCGTGCTGCAAGACCACCTGGCCGGCGTACAGCGCCAGGGCGAAACCGACCTGGCCCTGCTGACCGACGGCCTCAGCGCCGAGCGCGAACAAGGCATCACCATCGACGTGGCCTACCGCTACTTCGCCACCGAAGAGCGCAAGTTCATCATCGGCGATGCCCCCGGCCACGAGCAGTACACCCGCAACATGGTCACCGCCGCCAGCAGCGCCGACG
>JADMJR010000366.1 GCA_018780365.1 Acidovorax sp.
CAGGTTGCGCTGGGCGGTGAGCGAGGCGATGTTGGTATTGATGGTGGAAGCCATTTCCGATCCCTGACCCCGCATCGCAGGGCATTTTTCTGGTTACTGGGGTGGGCTCCGCTGCACGCGGCGCTTGGCTTCTTTTCGGCGGACGCGGGATGAACTTGAGGGGTGCCTCCTGACGCCCCGGGTATGCCCTGGGGTGGGGGATCACCATTTTCATCAAAAAAAAAGCCTCTGCCGCGCTTTGGTTAACGGTTTATAGCTATCAAAAAATGAATAGCTCATGTCTATAAATAAGAGTATTCAATAGTTCTAAACATTAAATCCCACCCAAAGCCCCAGCCGCCTACACCCCCAGGAACCCCGCAATCACCAGCCCGGCTTCCAGCGTGAACCGGCCTTGTGCCACCTGCTCGCGCACCACAGGGATCGGCAGCAGCTCGAAACGCTCGACCTCGCCGTCCTGATTGCAAGGTTCCATGCCGTCGGGCACCTGGGCGCTGAACCAGTCGATGCGCTCTAGCATGTAGCCCGCGCCACCCCCTTCGCGGCTCTGGCGGCTGAAGTCCACGTGGCCGCCCTGGTGCAGAGCATGCAGCGCATCCACCTGCAGGCCAGCCTCTTCCCAGGTTTCGCGTGCCAGCGCCTGGGGCAGCGTATCGGCAGCCGACACCATGCCACCCATGAGCGTGTCCCACAGGCCCGGGTTGTTGGGCTTGTCCATGGACCGTTTTTGCACCCACATGCGGCCATCGGGCGCCAGGCCCACCAGGTGGACGGCGCGCGTGGCAATGCCCAGCACCCGCACGGCGCCGCGCTCCACCGTGCCCACGGCCTCGCCTTGCAGGTTGCACACGGTCAGCTGCTCATCGCGCCAGGGGCCGCACAGGCCAGCGTCGCGCAGGGCCGCGGCCAGGGTGTTGAGTGCATCGGTGGTGGCGCCCTCCGGCACATCCAGGTGCCAGGCCAGGGCACCAGAATGCTCCTGATTTAATAGCTTATAGCGCTTATCCATCAGGCGCTGGAGGCCGATTTTCCTCAAAAACCCATCCGCCACCGAGCCCACCACCTGCCCCGCCACCACCAGCGCCTGGCGTGGCTGGGCCGGGGGCTGCTGCGCGGATGCGCGCGCGCTGGCCAGCCAACCGTCAAAAAACGGGGCCGGCACGGCCGGGCGCGCCGGGGGGGTCACGGCGGTGTTCACAGCGTGAGGATGGTGCAGCCGGTGGTCTTGCGCGCCTCCAGGTCGCGGTGCGCCTGCTGCACCTGGGCCAGCGGGTAGCGCTGGTCGATGTGGATCTTGACTTGGCCACTGGCCACCACGGCAAACAGCTCATCGGCCATGGCCTGCGTGCTTTCGCGCGTGGCGATGTGGGTGAACAGCGTCTGGCGCGTGACGTAGATGGAACCCTTGGCACCGAGCGAGCCGGGCGCAAACGGCGCCACGGGGCCCGAGGCGTTGCCGAAGCTGGCCATCAGGCCAAAGGGGCGCAGGCAGTCGAGCGATTTGTCCCAGGTGTCTTTGCCCACCGAGTCGTACACCACCTTCACGCCCTGGCCCCCGGTGATCTCTTTCACGCGGGCGGCAAAGTCTTCTTGTTGATAGTTGATGGCATGCGCCGCGCCGTTGGCCAGGGCCAGCTGGCACTTGGCGTCGGTGCCCGCCGTGCCGATGAGCTGCAGGCCCAGCGCCTTGGCCCACTGGCTGGCGATCAGCCCCACGCCACCGGCAGCGGCATGGAACAGCACGTGGTCGCCGGGCTGCAGGCCTTCCACCGGCAGGGTCTTCTTGAGCAGGTACTGCGCCGTCAGGCCCTTGAGCATCATGGCCGCACCGGTCTCGAAGCTGATGGCGTCGGGCAGCTTGCACACACACTTGGCGGGCATCACGCGCACTTCGCAGTAGGCGCCGGGCGGGTTGCTGGCGTAGGCGGCGCGGTCGCCCACCTGCAGGTGCGTGACGCCCTCGCCCACGGCCTCGATCACGCCTGCGGCTTCCATGCCAATGGTGGCCGGCATGGTGAGCGGGTACAGGCCCGTGCGGTGGTACACGTCGATGAAATTGAGGCCGATGGCATGGTGGCGGATGCGGACCTCGCCGGGGCCAGGCTCGCCCACGCTGACGTCAACGATGTGGAGTTCTTCGGGACCACCGTGCTGGCGGATCTGGACGGCAAGGCTCATGGCAAAACGCTCCTGTGTACGGGTAAAACAAACGGCGGCCATCCTGCCATGAATCGTGCAACCGCGCCGCCCACCGAAATGGTGCCGGTGCGCTCCAGGGCCTTGTGGCGCCAGGCTGCAAGGCACGGCATGCGCCGTTACAGTGCTGCCCCATGACTCAAAAAATCACACCCGGCACGGCCGTGCTGCTGGTGATACCGCCCCTGCTGTGGGCTGGCAATGCCGTTGTGGGGCGGCTGGTGCATGACCTGATCCCGCCCATCACGCTCAATTTCATCCGCTGGGTGCTGGCCTTTGCCATCCTGCTGCCGCTGGCCCACGGTGTGCTGCGCAAAAACAGCCCGCTGTGGCCGCACTGGCGCCGCTATGCGCTGCTGGGGCTGCTGGGCATCGGGGCCTACAACGCGCTGCAGTACATGGCGCTGCAGACCTCCACGCCCATCAACGTGACGCTGGTGGGCTCGAGCATGCCGGTGTGGATGCTGGCCGTGGGGGCGCTGTTTTTCGGCGCCGCCGTCACGCGGCGCCAGGTGATGGGTGCGCTGCTGTCGATGTGTGGTGTGCTGCTGGTGCTGAGCCGGGGCGAGTGGTCGCAGCTGCTGGCGTTCCGCCTGGTACCGGGTGATGTGTTCATGCTGCTGGCCACGATTTCGTGGGCGTTCTACAGCTGGCTGTTGTCGCGCACCAGCGAGCCAACCCACATCCGGGGCGACTGGGCGGCGTTTTTGATGGCGCAGATGGTGTTTGGCCTGGCCTGGTCTGGCAGCTTTGCAGGGGTCGAATGGGCTGCGGGCCACACCCGCATTGCATGGGGCTGGCCGCTGATCGCCGCGCTGGCCTTCATTGCCGTGGGCCCGGCGGTGTTGGCCTACCGCTGCTGGGGGGTGGGTGTGCAGCGCGCGGGGCCTGCCGTGGCGGGCTTTTTCGTCAACCTCACGCCGCTGTTTGCGGGGGTGCTGTCGGCGGCCTTTCTGGGCGATGCCCCCCAGGCGTTCCACGGTGTGGCGTTCGCGCTGATTGTGGGTGGCATCGTGGTGTCGTCACGGCGCTGATGGCGCTGACAACGCTGGCGACGCTGGCGACGCTGATGGCGGCTGGGATTTTTGATGAAAAACGGCCCTACCGCGCTCTGGACAAGCCCAATAAGCTATTAAAACAATAGCAATTATTCTCGCACACCCGCCGCTGCAGAAGCCTCCATCAGGGCCTCCAGCTCGGCCACGGGGGTGGGCCGCCCCAGCAGGAAGCCCTGGAAAAACACGCAGCCATACTGGGCCAGCCGGCTCTTCTGGGCCTCGGTCTCCACCCCCTCCGCGATCACGTCCAGCTCCAGGTTGCGCGCCATGCCCAAGATGGTCTGCACGATCACATCGTCGGTGTGCCGAACGCCCAGGTTGCGCACAAAGGACTGGTCGATCTTGAGCTGGTCCAGCGGCAGCCGCGTGAGGTAGGCCAGCGACGAATAACCGGTGCCAAAGTCGTCCACCGAAAAGCGCACCCCCTTGGTCTTGAGCGTGCCAATCTTGGCAATGGTGTCGTCCACGTTGTCCAGCACCAGCGATTCGGTGAGCTCCAGCTTGAGCAGGTGGGGCCGCACGCCCGTCTCGCGCAGCACCTCGACCACCCGCGCCACGAAGTCGCGCTGGCGGAACTGCCGTGCGCTCACGTTGACCGACAGCTGCAGGTGCTGGTAACGCTCGTCGCCCTGCCAGGCGGCCAGTTGCTCACACGCGGTGCGCAGCACCCAGTGGCCCATGGGCACGATGAGTTCGCTCTCCTCGGCCACACCAATGAAGGCGCCCGGCGCCACCAGCCCACGCTCGGGGTGCTGCCAGCGGATCAGCGCCTCGGCGCCCACGATGCGGCCATCCAGGTGGAATTGCGGCTGGTAGTGCAGCACAAACTGCCGCGCGGTCAGCGCATTCTGCAGGTCCCCTTCGAGCTGCGCACGCAGGCTGATGGCGATCTGCATCTGCGGGTCAAAAAAGCACAGCGCGTTGCGCCCCTGCGACTTGACCTGGTACATGGCGATGTCGGCCTGCTTGAGCAGATCGACCGAGGACTGGATCGCGCCCCCCAGCAGCGTGGCGCCAATGCTGGGTGTGCTGTGGTGGGCATGGCCGCCCAGCGTGTAGGGCACGTTGAGCTTGCGCAGGATCTTCTCGCCCACCCGGCGGACATAGGCGGCCGCGTCTTCGCCGCTGGCAGACAGGTCGTTGAGCATGACCACAAACTCATCGCCCCCCAGCCGTGCCACCGTGTCTTCGCGCCGCACACAGGTCTTCAGGCGCTGGGCCACCTGGCGCAGCAGCATGTCGCCCACCTCGTGGCCCCGGGTGTCGTTCAGGAGCTTGAAGTGGTCAAGGTCGAGAAACAGCAAGGCGCCGTACTGCCCGCTGCGCACGCTGGCGGCAATGGCCTGCTGCATGCGGTCCATGAGCAGGCGGCGGTTGGGCAGGTTGGTCAGCGGGTCATAGAAGGCCAGGTTCTCGATCTCGGCACTGGCCCGCCGCAGCGCGGTCACGTCGTGGTAGCTGATGACAAGGCCGCCATCGGGCGTGGCGCGCTCCGTGATCTGGATGGTGCGGCCGTTGGAAAACCCCTGCTCGTGGGGTTCCTGTGGCTGCTTTTGCTTGAGCAGGCGCTGCTCCACCCAGCGCGGGTGCTCGTCATCGGCCAGGCGGGGGTGGTGGTGCTTGACGGTTTCCTCGATCACCGCCCGAAAGGGCAGCCGGGGCGCCACGATGCCCTTGAGCCAGGGAAAAATCACTTCAAACTGGCTGTTCCACTGCACCACGCGGTTGTCGCTGTCGAGCAGCAGGAAGCCGCTGACCATGGACTCCAGCGCCTGGTCGAGCGTGGCCTTGGATTGCGCAATGGCCGCACGGGCCTGCGAGAGCCGGTCCAGGTAGCGCACGGCCAGCCCGCCCGCCGCCAGGATCATGGCGATAAAAAGCAGTGCGGTCAGCGCAATGGCATCGCGCTGGTCGCGCCAGCTGCTCAGCGTCTCATGCAGCGGAATGCTCGCGGAGATCCGCAGGTCCTGGTACAGGATGGGCCGAAAAACCACCAGCGCGGGCTCGCCCGTGAGGCGCGCTGCGGCCTTCCACTCCAGGCCCAGATCGGCAAGTTCGGCCAACGGCGGGCTCAGCGTGGGCGCGATGACCTCCTCACGGCCGGGCACCCCCAGCAGCAACTGGCCTCCAGCCCGCTCCAGCGTGACCTGCAGGCCACTGATGTCCACCCCCTGGAGCAACACCGAACTCAGGGCCCCCACGGGCAGCTCGGCCACGGCCGCCACGCGCGTGCTGTCGGCCAGGCGCAGGTGGCGCGCAAAATACACCACGCGCTCGGAGCTGGCAAAACTCACCACCGGGGCGCTGACCATCAGGGTGGACACTGGCTGCTCGAGCACGGACTCCAGAAATCCTGTGGGCAGTTGCACGGCAAGCCCGCCGCCGGCCGGGTCCGAAGAGGCCATGGTCCTGCCCGAGCCGTCCAGCAGGGCCACATAGCGCACCATCAGGTTCTGGCGTGTGGAGCCACGCAAACGCTGGCTGGCAGAGTCCGGGTCAATCCAGGCGGCTGTCGCGCTCGACAGGCCCAGCAGCTCGTCCACACTGGCCAGCAGCACGTCCACCGCCAGCAGCGACCGGTTGAGCGCGGCCTCGGCTCCGGCCACGAAACGTGTGGCCTGCGCCTCGCCGTCGTCCAGTGCCACCTTGCGGGCGTTCCACGCCACCGCCGCAGCCACCAGCACCACGGCCACCACAAACACCACAACACCCGCCCCCACAAAGGCCTTGATACGCAATGGCGTCGTGGACTCCCTCATTTATTTAGCAGGCGCTGCCATCAGACCGCGCGCGGGGCCGATCGTCTGGTTCCACGCCTGCGCGCAGCGCGCACCGCAGCGCTGCACCCAGCGTGGCAACACGGTGGAGGCCAGAATCTCCTGGCGGCTGCGCTCGTCCTGCGCGGAGGCAGGCACCACCACCATGGAGCCCTTGGTGCCACCGGAGCAGGTGGGTGCCCCCCGGTTGCAGGCCAACCCTTCGGCGGTCTCGCGCTCGGACTCGGCCCAGATGGCAGCCTCCAGCCGGGGCAGCTCACGCCGCAGCAGCTCGCGCAGGTCGGGCGGCAGGCCCGCCCAGGCCGACTGGTTGGCGCCAAAAATGGCCAGGCCCCAGGTCACGGGCAAGGTGTGCACATGGGAGGTGATGGTGGGCAGGCCCAGCATGTTGCCTGACATGGTGCCCGTGATCGCACATTCGGTATTGCTGCCCGTCAAGCTGGGCACGATCTGGGAAAAACTGGTCAACACCGGTGTGCCGCCCAGCGCCCCCACAAAGTCGGCCTGCGTGGACGACGACACGCGAATGCGGCGCCCCGACAGGTCGGACAGCGTGCGCAGTGGCTTCTTGCAGAACACCACCTGGGCAGGGTAGACGTAGATCGCCAGCGCCTCCACGCCATGCTGGTCCCGCAGGGCTTTTTCGAGATACGGGCGGAACGCGGTGAGTGTGGTCTTGAGCGTGGCGATGTCAGGGTTCAAGCCTGCCAGGTCGGGCGCGGTGTACTCGGGGTACTGCGACGTGAACGAACTCATCAAGGTGGTGCCAAACGGCACCACACCCAGCTGCAGCAGGCGCAGCATCTCGTTGCCAGGCACGCCCGCCCGGTCGAAGGGCACGATCTCCGCCTGGAACTTGCCACCACTCAGGCGCGACAGCTCCTTGCTCCAGAAAGGTTCTTCCTGGCGGGTGTACTGGTTCACACCGGCCAACCCGCCCACCACACGCAGTTTGTAGCCCGCTGCGGCGCCCGCCGATGGCTGTGTCGCATACACACAACCGCAGGCAGCCCATGCCGCGCACAACAACGCCGCACGGCGGCGCAAGCGGGGAATCAGGGCGGTTAAGTTTGGATGCATGGCGAACAATGGGGAGCAGTATTCCACCAATTTTTCAGCCCAAAGGACAAGCTGTCGGCAAAACACCACGTGTGAGCCGTCGAGAGAACTCGCGAGTGGCACAACCCGTGGGAGTACCCACCGCAATTTACCTCATCGGCATGTCGCTACACCCATCCCAATGGCGCCACACCGTCAAAAAGTACCGGGGTAGGCACCGCCGTCGGCCAGCACGTTCTGCCCCGTCATGTAGCCCGCCTGCACGCTGCACAAAAATGCGCAGATCGCACCAAACTCGCCGGCCGTGCCGTAGCGCCCCGCCGGAATCTGCGCCTGCTGGGCTGCACGCACATCGTCGACACTTTTGCCCGCCTTGCCAGCGGCTGCCGTCACGGTAGCGGCCAGCCGGTCGGTGTCGAATTTTCCGGGCAGCAGGTTGTTGATGGTCACGCCCCGTGCAGCGATCTTGCTGCGCGACACGCCCGCCACAAAGCCCGTGAGTCCGCTGCGCGCACCGTTGGACAAACCCAGGATGTCAATCGGCGCCTTCACCGCGCTCGACGTGATGTTGACGATGCGCCCAAAGCCACGTGCCGCCATGCCATCCACCGTGGCCTGGATGATTTCGATGGGCGTGAGCATGTTGGCATCCACCGCCTTGATCCACGCGTCGCGGTTCCAGTCGCGAAAATCACCCGTGGGCGGCCCCCCTGCGTTCGTGACCACGATGTCGAAGTCGCGCCCCGGGCCACCCGCCACAGCGAACACGGCCTCGCGCCCGGCAGGGGTGGTGATGTCTGCGGCCACGGCCAGCACATGGGGACCCTGAATTTCAGAATCTTTTAGCCCCTTTGCGCTCGCCTGGCTTGCGTAATCAGCTATCAAACGGGTAGCAGCCTGATCGAGTGCCTCGGCGTTGCGGGCATTGATGACCACGTTCACGCCCTCACGCACCAGCGCTTGCGCACACCCGTAGCCCAACCCCTTGCTGGCGCCGCACACCAGCGCCCATTTGCCTGCAATACCCAAATCCATAACAATCTCCGATTCTGGTGCTGCACCCTGCAGCCCTGTCAAATCATAAGTGGAGAGTTGCAAGATGAACTGGCTGCACCGTGGAGCCCTGGCCACCTGGCTGGCATGGGCCGCCCTGGCCCCCTGGGCAGGCGCCGCACATGCGCAGGACGCCGCCGTGGTCAAACGCGCTACTCAATTGCGCGACAGCCCTGCAGAAAGTGGTGCCAGCGTGGCCCCTCTGGAGGCCAACACCGTGGTGACGCGCAGCAGCGAGCGCAAAGGCCCCTGGACCAAGGTAAGCACCTCTCAGGGCGCCACCGGCTGGGTCCACATGTTTGATCTGGGCCCCCAGTCGGGGGCAGCGCCCGCCACCGGCAATACCGCCACCAGCGGCCTTCGGGGTCTGGGGGGCCTGTTCGGCGGCAACAGCGGCACAACTACCACCGCGACCTCGACCGTGGGCATTCGCGGCCTGGGTGCCGAGGACATCGCCAATGCACAGCCCAATCCCGCCGCGGTCGGCCAAGCTGAAGGCCTGCGCGTGAATGCAGACCAGGCACGCCAGTTCGCCAATGCCGCATCACTGCGCACCCGGGATGTCCCCGCCATGGCCCAGCCGGCCTTGCCCACCAGCGGCGGAGCCAACTCCGGCGGCCGTTCCGGCAATCCTGCCGACCCCAACTACAGCCCCAATTGAGGAGATGCACATGACCCGAACTCCCCCATGGAAGCGCTGTGTCAGGGTGGCCGCCCTGAGCACCGCACTGGCTGCCGCCCCGCTGGCCGCCTACAGCCAGAACGTGATGAACCTCCTGAACTCCCTGGGAGGCGGCCTGGGCAGCGCCATCAGCGGCGGCGGAACACCTGCTCCAGCGGCGCAGGGCGACGACCTGATCAGCCTGCTGACGCAGTCTCTGGAGAACATTGACGAAGCCAAGGAAATCGAGATTGGCCGCCAACTCGCAGCACTGCTGCTGGGCGCCAAACCCGCCCACCCGGACATGGCGCTGCAACGCTACGTGAATCGACTGGGCCGCTGGATCAGCCTGCAATCAACGCGCCCCGGGTTGCCCTGGACGTTTGTGGTGCTGGATGATGCCGGGTACAACGCCTTCGCCGCGCCTGGCGGCTATGTGTTCGTGACCAAGGGGCTCATCGACCGCTGCGCCGACGAATCCGAGCTGGCAGGCATCCTGGCACATGAGATCACACACGTGACCTCCAAACACCACCTGCAAGCCATTCGCCAGAGCGCGATGGCGGGCCTCGGCACCCGCGTGCTGGCTTCGCAGATCCGCACGGGCAACATGGCGGGCCAGCTCGTCAAGGACCAGTTGCTGTCGCTGTTTCGCACGGTCTATACCAAGGGGCTGAGCCAGTCGGACGAGTTCGAGGCGGACCGCAGTGGCGTGGCGATGGCCGCCAAGGCCGGCTTCGACCCCTATGGCCTGGTGTCGGTGCTGCAGCAGCTGCGCACGGTCACGCCGGACAACCCCATGTTCACGCTGACGATGTCCACCCACCCCGCCGCCCAGGCCCGCCTGGACTACCTGGAGCAATCCATGGGCCGGCAACTCGACGGATTGGGCGGCTCGCGGGCAACGATCGCACAGCGCCTGGGCAGCGGCAGTGCCCCTGCCGCCCCCGCCCCAGCGGCCCGCCCCGCACCCGCCAAAAAGGCGGGCTGAGGTCCCGATGGCCTGGAGCCGGGCCACGCAGTCCGCGAGGGAGAACGCACCGACGCCGCTCAGCGATGGATTGCCGCTTGATCTCAGTCCACCTGGCGCCGCGCCATGCGGGTAAACACAAAAATCCCCGCAACCACCAGTGCCGTGCCCGCAGCCACCCAGATGGTGAAGGGCTCGCCCAGAATCCACACCCCCATGAGGATGGTGGACAACGGGCCCACCATACCCGTCTGTGCGGCCATGCCGGCGCCAATGCGCTCGATCGCCATCATCACCATCAGCACCGGCGCGGCGGTGCACAGCGTGGCGTTGAGAACAGACAGCCATATCACCTCAGGCGCCACCACCGCCGCGCTCAAGGGGCGAAGCACAACAAACTGCGCCAGGCAGCACAGGCATGCCACCGTGGTGGCCAGCCCCACCAGGCGCAGCGAGCCCAGGCGTTGCACCATCTCGCCGCTGTAGACAAGGTAGATGGCGTAGCTCACCGCGCTCAGAAACACCAGCAAAGTGCCCCAGGCCGCGCCGGCGCCCTGCAGATTGGCCTCGTGGCCAAACACCAGCACCACGCCGCTGTAGCTGACCAGCATGCCCGCCGCCTGCGCCCAGCGGATGCCCCGCCCATACAGCAGCCAGCCCAGCACCACCACCAGCGTGGGGTTGAGGTACAGGATGAGCCGCTCCAAGCTGGCGCTGATGTAGGCCAGCCCCGCGAAGTCCAGAAAACTGGCCAGGTAGTAACCAGTCACCCCCAGGCCCAGCACCCCCAGCCAGTCCTTGCGAGCCAGGGGCGGTTTCCCCCGGCTGGCCCACCAGGCCATCACGGCAAAAATGGGCAACGCGAACAGCATGCGGTACATGATGAGCGTGACCGCATCCACCCCATAGCGATACGCCAGCTTGACGATGATGGCCTTGCCGCTGAACGCGATGGAACCGAACAGCGCCAGCAAGAGGCCGGACGCCATGCGCTTGCGGGCAGCTTGCGCAGAGGCCTGTGCCTGCGCGGGTGTGGGTGGGGCTGAAGACACTGGGGCTCGAATTCCTGTCAAAAACACCCGCAGGCAGACACAGGGCGCGCAACGCCGCCTGCAGGCCAGCCAGTGTGACATGGCAGCCCCTCTGCGCGCCATCGAGGCTCTGCGCGGGCGCCCCCTTCATCAACGATGGCAAGGACGGCCCGGAATCTGCGTGGACCCCACAGACCCCTGCGCAGAACGCTGCACACCCATAACGATACCCATACCCATCTCAGCCTGACAAACAAGACCCGTTCAGGCCGAACCTGAACGGGTCCATCCATTGAAAAGCGTTGTCGTGTCAGTCGTGTTTGTGGAACACCCGGTGGTGCAGGCGCCGGAGCGACCACCACACACTCAGCGCCACCACAGGGATCGCGATGGCCGCCGTGGTCTCCGGCGACAGAGGCCAGCCCAGCTTCTGCGCCCCTTTGGCCAGGTAGCTCACCAGCCCCACGATGTAGTAGGTGATCGCGGCCACGGACAACCCTTCCACGGTGGACTGCATCTTGAGCTGCAGGTCCTGCCGGTGGTTCATGGTGGTCAGCAGCGCCTGGCTGCTTTGCTGCTGTTCGATCTCCACGCGCGTGCGCAACAGGTTGCTCATGCGCGAGACCCGCTGCGACAGCGCATCCTGCCTGCGGGTCGCCCACTCACAGGTGCTGCGCGCGGGGGTCAGGCGCCGGTCCATGAACTCGCGGATGGTCTGCATACCCGCCAGGCGCGATTCGGCAACGTCCTCAATGCGTTTGTCCAGCAGCTCGAAATAGGCACTGCTGGCCGAAAACCGCGAATGCGAGGCCGCGTACTGGCTCTCCACCTGCCCGGCCAGCCGGGTCAGGCGGTCCAGCAACGCCGGCTCATCGTCCCGGTTGGCCGTGCGGATGGCGTTCGCCAGTTCGGCCAGTTCGCGCTCGGCGAAGGCCAGCACACTGGCGGCTTCGCGGGCGGCGGGCAGGCCCAGCAAGGCGGCCATGCGGTAGGTTTCGATCTCCAGGAGGCGCTGCACCAGGCGCCCCAGGCGGCGCGGCGTCATGCCACCGGCCAGCAGCACCATGCGTGAAAAACCGTCGGCATGGATGGCGAAGTCGGTGTAGACCTCGCCATGGCCATCGGCCACAGTGGAAGCCACCAACGTGTCTTCATGCAGCACATGCTTGACCAGCGAACCCGAACCAAAGGTGTGCGTGGGCAGCACCCACAGGTTCAGGCTGCACAGGCACTGCCCCGGCAGGGCCGCGAGCCATTCGCGCGGCACCACCTCCACGGCGCTGGCAGGCTCACGCTCGCCAAAGGCTTCCACGGGGACTGGCACCATGAAGGTCCAGGTGACGAACTCGGTGTGCAGCTCCCAGCGCATGCGAAACGCCCCCAGATCCATTCGCAGGTGGGTGGTCTGGGCATCGGGCAGCGCCATGTGGTGGTCCCGCAAAAGCGCGGCCACATGGGCTCGGCTCGCCTCACGCCCTGCGGCATCGGCCAGCATCACGACATGCGCAATGGCCAGGGGGGCAGCCATCGCCTCCGGCGGGCGGGCGTGGATTTCGTTGTGCAGCATGGCCCGGTGGGGGTGCTGCGCGGGATGGAATGGAGTGGACATGCGAACCTCTGCCCACGATTGTGTACCGAGCCTGGCCGCGCGAAACCGCCCAGGCTCTCCAAAAAACAACGGCACCCGAGGGTGCCGTTGGTCAGGGTGAGAAAGAGGGCCCGAAAGCGATCAATCTTCCACGAAAGCTTCTTCGCGCTTGTTCTTCACCGCGGGCAGCAGCACGATGATGAGCAGCAGGGCAGCCGCCGCCAGCAGACCGGCCGACAGCGGACGCGTGACGAACACGCTCCAGTCACCACGCGAGAGCAGCAGCGCACGGCGCAGGTTTTCTTCCATCATCGGGCCCAGGATGAAACCGAGCAGCAGGGGCGCAGGTTCTGTACCCAGCTTGTGGAAGATGTAGCCGATCAGGCCGAATGCACCCACCATCCAGATGTCGAAGGTGTTGTTGTTGGTGGAATACACACCCACCGCGCAGAACAGCACGATGGACGGGTACAGCCAACGGTACGGCACCGTGAGCAACTTGATCCAGATGCCGATCAGCGGCAGGTTCAGGATCACCAGCATGGCATTGCCAATCCACATCGAAGCGATCAGGCCCCAGAACAGCTCGGGGTTGCTCGTCATCACCTGGGGACCAGGCTGGATGTTGTGGATGGTCATGGCACCCACCATCAGCGCCATCACGGCGTTGGGGGGAATGCCCAGCGTCAGCAGCGGGATGAAGGAGGTCTGCGAACCCGCGTTATTGGCCGACTCGGGAGCCGCCACGCCACGGATGTTGCCTTGGCCGAACGGCACTTCACCAGGTTGCAGCTTGGTCTTCTTTTCCACCGTGTAGGCCGCAAACGCAGCCAGCAGTGCACCACCGCCAGGCAGGATGCCGAGGGCCGCGCCCAGTGCCGTGCCACGCAAAACGGCGGGCACCATGCGCTTGAAGTCTTCCTTGGTGGGGAAAAGCCCTTCCACCTTGGCAGTGAACACTTCGCGGTCGTCGTCAGGACGGGCAAGGTTGGCGATGATTTCACCGTAGCCGAACACGCCCATGGCGATGGTCACGAAACCAATACCATCGGTCAGCTCAGGGATGTCGAAGCTGAAACGGGCCACGCCCGAGTTCACGTCGGTACCCACCAGGCCCATCAGCAGGCCCAGCACAATCATGGCCACGGCCTTGAGCAACGAACCCGAGGCCAGCACCACGGCACCGATCAGGCCCAGCACCATCAGCGAGAAGTATTCTGCGGGGCCGAACTTGAAGGCCACTTCGGTCAGCGGAGGAGCAAAGGCCGCCAGGATCAGCGTGCCCACACAACCCGCAAAGAACGAACCGAGGCCAGCCGCCGCCAGCGCCGGCCCGGCTCGGCCTTTTCGCGCCATCTGGTAGCCGTCGATCACGGTCACCACCGACGACGACTCGCCCGGCAGATTCACCAGAATGGCGGTGGTCGAGCCGCCGTACTGGGCACCGTAGTAGATACCAGCCAGCATGATCAGCGCAGCCACAGGAGGCAGTGCGTAGGTGGCGGGCAGCAGCATGGCGATGGTCGCCACGGGGCCAATGCCAGGCAACACGCCGATCAGCGTACCGAGCAAACAGCCTACAAAGCAGTAAATCAGGTTCTGGAACGTGAAGGCCACGCCAAAACCCAGCGACAGGTTGTTAATGAGATCCATGGTCTGTGCTCCTGCTTAACCCGTGATGAAACTTGGCCACACAGGGAACTGCAGCTTGAGCGCCCAAACGAATGCCACATAGCTGCCAATGGCAAGCACCGTGGCCAGCACGAACACTGCCTTGGCATTGAACTCGTTGCCGGCCAGGCTGGCAATGAAGGTCAGTGCATAGATGCCAACGATGAGGCCCATCGCCGGAATGCCCATGCTGGGCACACCACCCAGCAGGATGCCGAAGGCGAAGTTGGCGGCCAGGATGAAGAACAGCGGCTTCCAGGCCCACTTTCCAATCTTGTCACCGTCTTGCGTCTCCACCGTGGTGGCCTTGAAGGTGATCACGCCGCCGATGACGGCCAGCAAGATACCCAACAGCAGGGGGAAGTAGCCAGGGCCCATGCGGGCACCATTGCCGACGTTGTACGTGGTTGCACCCCACGCAAACGCCACGCCAACACCCATGAACATGAGGCCAGCAAAGAAGTCTTTTTGACTTTTGATTTTCACGTATTGTCTCCTTGGCGGAAATCTCGACTGCGCGATTGTGGGGTCAACCGACGCGCTTGCGGATGTGGATTCCACCTACATCCAGTAACGCCTGATCGGTCTTCCGCGAAGCAGAGAGCCCCCAAGGTGACCGTGGTGCAGCACACAGATAAGAACAAGGAGCACGACATCGCCAGCGCAAGCCCGCTCCCCGGGCCGCATCACTCCAGCGGCGGTGTGGCCGCAATCACCTCGTCCATGGTGGTCAGGCCCTCGGCCACCCGCAGCGCGCCCGCCAGGCGCAAGGGGCGCATGCCGTCCTGCACGGCCTGGCGGCGCAGGGTGTCGATGGACGGTGCCTGGGTGATCTTGTCCTTGAGCGCCTCGCTGACCGTGAGCAACTCGTACAACCCCATGCGGCCGCGAAAACCGCCCATGCGGCAATCCACGCAGCCGACGGGTTTGTAGGGCTGGTAAGCGCCGTTGATCTTCCAGGGCTTGACGACCTCGGCCAGCGCCTCGCGCGAAGCGGTCTCGTCGGGTTGCTTGCACTGCTTGCACAGGGTGCGCACCAGCCGCTGTGCCAGCACCCCGAGCAAGGTGGCGTTGAGCAGGTAGGAGGGCACGCCCAGCTCCATCATGCGGGTGATGGCGCTGGGGGCATCGTTGGTGTGCAGCGTCGAGAACACGAGGTGGCCCGTGAGCGCGGCCTGGATCGCCATCTCGGCGGTTTCCAGGTCGCGGATCTCGCCCACCATGATGATGTCGGGATCCTGGCGCATCAGCGCGCGCAGGCCCTCGGCAAAGTTGAAATCAAGCTGTGGCTGCACCTGCGTCTGGTTGAAACTCGGCTCGATCATTTCGATCGGGTCTTCCACCGTGCTCACATTGACCTCTTCGGTGGCCACGCGCTTCAGGGTGGAGTACAGCGTGGTGGTCTTGCCCGAGCCGGTGGGCCCGGTCACCAGGATGATGCCGTGCGGGCGCTTGACCAGCGCCTCCCAGCGCTGAGCGTCGTGCTGCGCAAAACCCAGGGCATCCAGATCCTTCACCGCATTGTCCGGGTCGAAGATCCGCATGACCATCTTTTCCCCAAACGCAGTGGGCAAGGTGGACAGGCGCATTTCCACCTCTTCGCCGCGCTGGTTGCGCGTCTTGATGCGGCCGTCCTGTGGGCGGCGTTTCTCCACCACGTCGATGCGGCCCAGCAGCTTGATGCGCGCCACCATGGCGTTGTGCACACCCATGGGCATCTGGTAGACCGGGTGCAGCACGCCGTCGATACGGAAACGGATCACGCCCTGCTCGCGGCGCGGCTCCAGGTGGATGTCGCTCGCGCGCTGGTCAAACGCGTACTGCCACAACCAGTCCACGACCTTGACCACGCCCTGGTCGTTGGCATCGAGCTGCTTGTTGCTCTTGCCCAGCTCCACCAGTTGCTCAAAGCTGCTGCCGCCCGAATTACCCCCGGCCTTTTGCGCTGCGCGCACCGATTTGGCCAGCGCAAAAAATTCGGCCGTGAAGCGGTGGATGTCTTGCGGATTGGCCACCACACGGCGCACGGCACGGCGCGACTGGCGCTCCACCTCGGCCACCCAGTCGTCAATGAAGGGTTCGGCCGTGGCCACCACCACCTCCTTGGCCGTCACCTGCACCGGCAGCACCTTGTGGCGCTCGGCATAGGTGGCGCTCATGGTGTCGGCCACGCGGCCCACGTCCACCTTCAGTGGGTCGATGCGCAAATACGCCAGCCCGGCCCGCATGGCCAGGTACTCGGACAGCGCCTCGATGTCGAGCGGCTTGCCGTCGCTGGCGCGCTCCATGGCCACGCTGGCCAGCCGCACCAGCGCGTGCTGCGAACTTTCGGCCTGCGAGCAGCGGGCGATGGTGCGCTGCGCCTCCTCGCGCGAGATGACCTTGTCATCACTGAGCCACTGCACCATGCGGCGCCAGTCCACCGGGCCGATGTGGGTTGCGGCCTTCAGGCGGCCGGGGATGTCCACGGAGGCATTCATGTCAAAACCTTTCAGGGGGCCACGGGCTTGAACGCCCGCAGCCATTTGGTGGTGGGCAGATCCCAGCGCGCCTGGATGGCCTCGGCCCGCTCGGCCAGTTCCGTGCGCTTGGGCCGGGTGGGAGTGCGCTGCGCCAGCACCACGGTATTGCCTTCACGCGTGGGCTTGAACGCCCAGAGCGCCTCATCACCAAACGCTTGCGCCATGCTTTTGAGGCTGCGGTCAAAACTCGATGCCCGGCCGAACAGGTTCACCGTCATGCTGCCGGTGTCGGTCAGCAGCGCACGGCAATGGGCGTAAAAGTCCGGGCTGTCCAGCACCGGTGCCGCCGCCTCGTGGTCATACAGGTCCACCGCCAGCGCATCGACCGTGCCCAGCCACATGGGGTTCTGGATTTCCTGCGCGGCATCGGCCAGCACCACGCGCAGCTTGGGGCCATCGGGCGGCAGCTTGAACCACTGGCGGCACACAGCCAGCACCTGGGGGTTCAGTTCGATTGTCGTGGTGCAGATGCGCAGCTTCTTGTGGCAGAACTTGGTGATGGCGCCAGCCCCCAGGCCCAGTTGCATGGCGTGGCCCTTGGACACCTGCGCCAGGTCGGCAAACAGCAGCCAGGCCATCATGCGCTGCACATACTCCAGCTCCAGCCCAAAGGGTTCAGCAATGCGCATGGAGCCCTGAATCCAGGGTGTTCCCAGGTGCAGATGGCGCACTTCCCCGTCATCAGAGACGCTGACTTCGGGCAGTTCTTGCGGTTTTTCTTTTTTGCGGGTCATTCAAAGCGTTCAAAGCAGGTGGTGGGCCGACAGCAGTGCGGCCCAGGCCGCCAATTTGCGGTCAAAACTCCAGGAAGCGTTGGCCGGGCTGGTCGATGGCAAACGCACGGCTTGAATCTGCGGCCTTTGCTGCTGCGCCCCCAGGCTGGCCAGCACCGCCGGGGCATGCCGAAAACTCTCGGCACCGTTGTGGGCCACGGCCGCAAGCCGGGGGCAGCGTCCCTGCAGGCGCGCAAAGTCGTTGACCTGGGCATTGCGGATACTGGTGTCCAGGCTGCCCTCCCGCTCGCAGCTTTCATAGACATCCCACAGCCCCAGCCCACGCGCCAGCAACCAGTCACAGCGCCGCGCGTAGTGCTCCAGCCCCGCGGGCGGCAACACATGGTGCGGCCAGAGCGCCTGCAGGATTTTCCAGAAATGGTTTTGCGGGTGGGCATAGTACTGCCGCACCCGCAAGGAGGCTGCGCCCGGAAAGCTGCCCAGGACCAGCACCACCGTCCCCTCGGACGCCACGGGCGGCAAGCCTTGCCACCGGGTGGCTGCAGTGGCTGGCATGGAACCGGGTGCACAAACGTCAAGCATGGGGCGATTCTGGACCGAAACCGCGCCAGCGCTTTTGTGTACTCTCAAAAAAAGATAGCTGTAAACCGTTTGCCACTCTGCGCAAAGCTCCCAAATTACTCCTCATTTTTGGCGTGCCCCTGCAGCAGACCCGCGAGCCGGGGCAGCGCCGCGCAAGCATTGGCGGTGGTGGCTTGCGCCAGGGCAGCCACGGGCCGTCCCCGCAACTGCGCCAGGACCTCGGCAATGCGCGGCAACTGCGCCGGTGCATTGCGCCCTTGGGCCTGGCCTTCGGCCCGCTGCGCGGCCGTCGTGTAGAGCCAGTGGGGTGGGATGTCGGGGGCATCGGTCTCCAGCACCAGCGCGTCCTCAGGCAGCTCGGCGGCCAGGCGGCGCAGCTGCAGGGCGCGGTCATAGGTCATTGCACCGCCAAAACCCAGCTTGAAGCCCAGGCCGATAAAAGCCTGCGCCTGCTGCAGGCTGCCATTGAAGGCATGCGCAATACCACCACACACCGGCAGGTCCCGCAGGCCCTTGAGCAGTTTGTCGGCCGAGCGGCGCACATGCAGGATCACCGGCAGCTCGAACCGGCGGGCCAGCTGCAGCTGGGCGCGGTAAAACCGCTCCTGCCGCAGGGGGTCGAGGCCCGGCACGAAGTAGTCCAGGCCCATCTCGCCGATCGCCACCAGGCGCGGGTCGGCATGGTGCTGTGCCAGCACCTGCTCCAAAAGCGCCACATCCCCATCGCCCGCGCGCCCGGTGTACAGCGGGTGAATCCCCAGTGCATAGCTGTCCCCATGCTGGTGCGCCAGCAGGCGCACAGTGTCCCAGTTGCTGCGCTCCACGGCCGGGATCACACAATGGCCCACCCCCTGTGCTGCCGCCTCGCGGCGCACCACGCTGCGGTCGGCATCGAACTCGGGCGCATCCAGGTGGCAGTGGGTATCAATCCAGACAGTCATGCGCGGATGATGCCCGATGGCGCACACCCGCACCCGCGCCACGCACGGGTGCGCGGTAGCCCTGCGTGTGCATTTGCGGGCAAACCGTGCTACCGTCATTTGCGTGCGCCAGCCCCTGGCGTGAAAGAACCGGCTGACGATCCTCCAGCGCCCCCCGTGAGACCGTCCACTGGTTCCAAGAGCAAAGGTGACAGGATGCCCCGGCCCGCCCTCTACAGCAGCTCTCGCACCACCCGCAGCCGCCCCCCCGCAGCGGTGGCCGCCCCTGAAACGGCCGCGCCTACCGCCCGGCCTTCGGGCGATGTGGCGCCCCCACAACCCAGTGTGGCCGCAGCGGCCCTCCCTGCCGCGCACCCGCCAGCCCTCAGGCGCCAGTTGTTTGTGTTGTGGGCCATCGTGCTGCTGTTGGCAGCCCTGCTGGCTGCCAGCGCCTGGCAGCACCGCAACCCCACCGCCCGCAAGATCACCCAGGAAGACATCGACGCCGCCGTGCTGCGCACGCTGGAGACCACCACCCCGCCCTCGGCAGCCGCACGGGCGGTGGAAAGCATTGCGCCGTCCATCGTGCGTGTGGTGGGTTATGGCCGCAGCAAAAACGGCAAGGAAGAAGTCGAACGCGGCATTGGCACAGGCGTGGTGATTGTGGACAAGGGCATCATCCTGACCAATCTGCACGTGGTGGCCGGTACCGACCGCATTGGCATCACCTTCCACGACGGGCTGGAGACCACCGCCAGCATCACCGGCGCCCAGCCCGAGAACGACCTGGCCGTGCTGCAGGCCCACAAGGTGCCCGACGACCTGGAGGCCGCCACCCTGCGTTCCACGCAGAACCTGCGCCCCGGCGACCATGTGGTGGCAGTGGGCTTCCCCTTTGGTATTGGCCCCTCGGCGTCGGCAGGTGTGGTGTCGGGCCTGGGGCGCGAGTTCACCTCGCCCGAGGGCAAGCGCCAGCTCAGCAACCTGATCCAGTTCGATGCTGCGGCCAACCCAGGCAACTCGGGCGGGCCGCTGGTCACGCTCGATGGCGAAGTGGTGGGCATCGTCACCGCCATCCTGAACCCCACGCCCGCGCGCACCTTCATCGGCATCGGTTTTGCGGTGCCCATCGAGAACGCGGCGTCGGCCGTGGGCATGCCCCCATTCTGAATCTGTTGACCGACCCTTCTTCCCCAAGGAGCACCATGGAACCCATCCCATCGCCCCATGCCACGAATGCCTCTACCGCCACCCTGATGGAACAGGTGCTCTACGAAGTCAAACGCGTGGTGGTGGGCCAAGACCGTTTTCTGGAACGCGTCATGGTCGCCATGCTCGCCCAGGGCCACCTGCTGGTCGAAGGCGTGCCCGGCCTGGCCAAGACGCTCACGGTGAAGACGCTGGCCTGCACCATCCAGGGCAGCTTCAAGCGCATCCAGTTCACGCCCGACCTGGTGCCCGCCGATCTGGTGGGCACGCGCATGTACAACCAGAAAACCGGCGAGTTCAGCACCACGCTGGGCCCGGTCTTTACCCACCTGCTGCTGGCCGACGAAATCAACCGCGCGCCCGCCAAGGTGCAAAGCGCCCTGCTGGAGGTGATGCAGGAGCGCCAGGTGACGATTGCGGGCGAGACGCACAAGGTGCCCGAGCCCTTCCTGGTGATGGCCACGCAAAACCCCATCGAGACCGAAGGCACCTACGCACTGCCCGAAGCCCAGGTGGACCGCTTCATGATGAAGGTGCTGCTGGGCTACCCCTCCGAGGAAGAAGAGTTCGTGATCGCCCAGCGTGCGCTCGACCTGCCCGTGCAGGTGCTGCCCGTGGCCACCACCGCGCAGCTGGCGGCGCTGCAGGCCGAATGCCGCACCGTGTATGTGGACCCGTCGATGCTGCAATATGCCGTGAAACTGGTGGCCGCCACCCGCGAGCCCACACGGCATGGCCTCAAGGATTTGGCGAGCTACATCAGCTGCGGCGCCAGCCCGCGCGCCACCATTGCCCTGGCCGAGGGCGCCCAGGCCCTGGCCATGCTGCGCGGGCGCAACTATGTGCTGCCGGAGGACATGACCGACCTGGCGGCCGACGTGCTGCGCCACCGCATCGCCTTGTCGTACGAGGCGCTGTCCGAAGGGCTGGATGCCGATGCCCTCGTCAAGCGCATCATGGCCAAGATACCGGCGCCCGCACGCCCTTTGCACCACGAGCAAAAAGCCGCTTGAGCTTTGATCACCATGAACGACCAGCCGCCTGAAACCTCTGCCACGGTCCACACCCTGCCCACACTGCCCGGGCAGGCGGACCGGCTGCTGCGCGAGCTGGAGTGGAAGGTGATCCGCCGCCTGGACGGCC
>JADMJR010000038.1 GCA_018780365.1 Acidovorax sp.
TGAGCATCAGCGTGCCCATCAGCGCCGCCGTCTGGTCGCCCTTGCCGTCGATCACCAGCACATCGCCCGGCTGGGCCAGGGCGATGGCAGCGTGGATCATGAGGTTGTCGCCAGGGCGCACTTCCACGGTGAAGGCGGGGCCCGCCACCTTCATGTTCTGGTGCACAGGGGCCACACGGCCGTGCAAGGTGCCGCGGCGGCCCGCCACATCGGCCAGGATGGCGGCCTGGTAGGTGGCGGCTTTTTGCACCACGTCAGCGCTCACGCGGTCAATGGTGCGGATGATTTCAGGGAGTTGGTTCATGAGAAATCCTTGGAAAGAACGCGGAGAAACAGAGGCGTGGAAATGCGCCGCAGGCTGGGCAGCGCGCGCAAGGCGCCCATGCCGCAGCGCAACCAGCCCCGGGGTCGGCGACTGGCCAAGTGCAGACGAAATGCAAAGGTGAAGAAGTGGGAGGCAGGCTGGCAGATAGGCAAAACAACCTGCCCCCGAGTGAGCCCGTCAGTCCAGGCTGGCGCCCGAATCCTTGACGATCTTGCCCCAGCGAGGCACCTCGGCGCGCAGCAGCGTGCCGAACTGCTCGGATGTGCCGCCCAGCACATCGCCACCTTCTGATTTGAGCTTCTCCGCCACCTCGGCGTGCTGCAGCGCCTGGTTGATGGCCTTGTTGAGCTGGGCCACGATGGGTGCAGGCGTGCCGGCCGGTGCCAGGATGCCGAACCAGGTCACGGCTTCAAAGCCCTTGTAGCCCGACTCCGCCAGCGTGGGCACGTCAGGCAGTTGGGACGAGCGCTTGGCCGAGGTGATGGCCAGCACCTTGAGCTTGCCGTTGCGCACCTGGCCCAGCAGCGTGGGCACGGACGACATGTACAGGTCGATCTGCCCGCCCACCAGGTCCGTCATGGCCTGGGCCGCGCCCTTGTAGGGGATGTGGCGCAGCTTGATGTCGGCGGCGTTTTCGGCCAGCTCCCCGGCCAGGTGGGCCACGGTGCCGTTGCCCGAATAGCCCAGCGTCAGCGCATCGGGCTTGCCCTTGGCGGCCGCCACCACATCGGCGTAGCTCTTGAAGGGTGAGTTGATGGGCGCAGCCATGACGATGGGCGAGGACGAGACCAGCGCCACGGGCACCAGGTCCTTGAGCGGGTCGTAGGGCAGCTTGGGGTACAGCGTGGGGTTGATGGCCAGGTTGCTGGTCTGGCCCATGACCAGCGTGTAGCCGTCGGGGGCGGACTTGGCTGCGGCATCCACGCCCAGGTTGCCACCCGCGCCCGGGCGGTTGTCCACGATCACGTTCCACTTGTTCTGGTCGGCCAGCTTTTGGGCCACGGTGCGCGCGATCATGTCGGTGCCACCGCCGGGTGGGAACGGCACGATCAGGCGGATGGGCTTGTTGGGATACGCGGCCTGGGCCTGGGCGGCGCCGGTGGGCACGGCAATGGCCGCAAGGCCCAAAAAGGCAGCGCACAGGGAGCGCGAAAGCGAAGTGAAGGCAGGCATGGATTTGTCTCCGTTGTGGTGGTTCGTCACGCCGGTCTGCAGGGCCTTTGTTTTGATCAGGGTTCTGGTCCGGCGCCGTGGGTGCGACTGTACGCAGACGTTTCAACCCATACAATGCAGTTGCACACAGCGAAACGAATGGCACCATGAGAAACCACACCACCCCGCCCGTGCGCCCTGCCCCGCCCCCAGCCCCCGGTACAGAAACCAGCGCAGACGCTGCGACCAAGGACACTGGTGGCGTGATCGCCGTCACACGTGCTCTGCAGGTGCTGGAAGCCTTTGCACTGGGCGAATCCAGCCTGCCCCTGGCCGAGCTGAGCCGCCGCTGCGGCCTGCACAAGACCACGGTGCTGCGCCTGGCACGCACGCTGGCACAGTCGGGTTTCATGGTGCAGCGCGAGGATGGCGACTGGCGCCTGGGCCCGGCGGCAGGCTGGCTGGGCGCCCGCTACCAGGCCGGTTTTGACGTGCAGAACGTGCTGGAGCCCGCGCTGCGCGAGCTGACCCTGGCCACGGGCGAAAGCGCCGCTTTCTACGTGCGCGAAGGCAATGTGCGGACCTGCCTGGTGCGCGTGGAAGGCCCGCAGGCGCTGCGCCACCATGCGCGCATGGGCGAGGGCCTGCCGCTGGACAAAGGCTCGCCGGGCCGTGTGATCCTGGCGTTTTCGGGCGAGCCGGGCAAGGCCTATGAAGAGATCCGCAAAAAGGGCTACCACTGGTCGATTGGCGAGCGCGAACAGGGCGTGGCCACCGTGTCAGCGCCGGTGTTTGGCATGCACTGGCGGCTGATGGGCTCGGTGTGTATTTCGGGCCCGGCCTCGCGCCTGCCGGCCGAAAAAATCGAAGCGCTGGCACAGACGGTGATGGCTGCTGCCACACAGCTGTCGTATGCACTGGCGGGCAACACAGCCGCGCCATCGCAGAGCCCTGTACGCGCTACCCAATGGCATCCGTGACTCGAAGCTCCCCCTGAGTCGCTTCGCGCCTTCCCCCTCTCTCGCATTGCTGCGCAATGCGGGAGGGGGACGCCCCCAGCGCAGCGGGGCGGCCCTTGCGCGGGGGCACTGGTATGCCCACCACTTCATACATCGCGCCTGTCTCGGGCGCAGTGCATCGCTCATACTGCGCGCACAACACAGCCAAGGAGACCAACGTGAGCCGCTACCCCTTCCCCGACCTGAACACCCTGCCCGAAGACATCCGCGCACGCATCGTTGAAGTGCAGGAAAAGGCGGGCTTCATCCCCAACGTGTTCTTGGCCTTTGCGCGCCGCCCGGCCGAGTGGCGCGCGTTCTTCGCGTACCACGATGCACTCATGCTCAAGGAAGAAGGCAGCCTGACCAAAGGCGAACGCGAGATGATCGTCACCACCACCAGCGCTGCCAACCAGTGCCTGTATTGCGTGGTGGCGCATGGCGCGATCCTTCGCATCTACGAAAAGAAACCGCTCATCGCCGACCAGGTGGCCGTCAACTACCGCAAGGCCGACATCAGCCCGCGCGAACGCGCGATGCTCGACTTTGCGATGAAGGTCTGCCAGCACAGCCACGAAATCGAGGACGCCGACTTTGCCGCGCTGCACGCCCACGGTTTTGACGACGAAGACATCTGGGACATTGCCGCCATTACTGCGTTCTTTGGGCTCAGCAACCGCATGGCCAGCTTTGCGGGCATGTTGCCCAACCCCGAGTTCTACCTGATGGGCCGTGTGCCCAAGCAGAAATAAAGCAGCGCGGAGGCAGGCCTAAATACTATGCTTTTGATAGCATAAAGCGCTTATCCATCGCGCGCAGAGGCCCCTTTTTACCTTGATTCAGTCTGCCGAGACCAGCGCCCGCATCCAGTCCGGCAGCGGTGCCGCCTTCTGCTGCGGGAAGTCCACCCAGATGGTGGTGGCCCCGCCCGCCGCGCAGACCACGCCCGGCTGGTCCACCCGCTCCAGCGTGCCCCAGGTCTCAAACGTGGTGCGGCCCGGGTCGCTCACATAGAGCTTGAGCAGCACGTCTGCCGGGTATTCGAGCTGCTTGTAGAAGTTGCAGAACGCGTTGACGATGACCGGCCCCTGGCCGCGCGGGTCGGGGTTGCAGCCCACCGACACCATCCAATCGATGCGCGCGGTTTCCAGGTATCTGAAATACACCGTGTTGTTGACATGGCCCATCGCGTCCATGTCGCCCCAGCGCACGGGGAAACGCATCTCGTAGACCAGCTTCTTGGCTTCAGGAATTTCAATCTTCATCGATAGTCCAGGTTGGTGGTACCGCCCAGCGCTCTGCAACTGGCGCGCCCCCAGGCCAGTGCCACCAGTGGAACTGGCTCTGCCAGGCCACCGGTGGCGTCCCCCTCGGGGGATGGCGCGCAGCGCCTCAGGGGGGCTTCCTATACAGCAAAGCCGTCGTCCGCCGCAATCACCGCGCCATTGATGAAATGGCTCTGGTCGCTGGCCAACATGATCAGCAACGCATCCAGGTCTTGCGGGCTTCCCACGCGCTTGCGGGGCAGCATGTCGATGAGCTTCTTGCCCTGCTCGGTCTGCCAGTGGTGGTGGTTGATCTCGGTATCGATGTAGCCAGGGCATATCGCATTCACGTTGATGCCGAACTTGCCCCACTCCATGGCCATGGCCTTGGTCATCTGCACCACGGCGGCCTTGCTCATGCAGTAGGCGCCGATCTGCGGCAGCACCTTGAGGCCTGCCATCGAGGCGATGTTGATGATGCGCCCCCCCGTGAAGCTGCCCGGCGCCGCGCCGCGCGAGCGGGCCAGCATGCGCTTGCCCACCTCCTGCGCCACAAAGAAGGCGCCCTTCACGTTGGTGTCGAAGATGAAGTCGTAGTCCTCCGGCGTCACGTCCTGGATACGCTGCGTGGTGCTCACGCCCGAGTTGTTGACCAGGATGTCGATGGAGCCCATTTCTGTCTCGGCGTGGGCCACGGCGGACTTGATGGAGGCGTGGTCGGTCACGTCGAGTTCGATCACGTGGGCGTCACCGCCCTCGCCCTCGATGCGCGCGCGCAGCTCCTTGAGCTTTTCCACCCGGCGGCTGGCCAGCACCACCCCGGCCCCGGCACGCGCCAGGGTGCGCGCAAACTGCGCGCCCAGGCCACTGGATGCGCCGGTGATGAAAGCGACGCGGCCCGACAAGTCGATGCTGTATGCCATTTAGAGTCTCCCTACTGATCAAAATAGAACGGTCGTTCGATTGTCCATATTCCGTGAATACAATCAGTCGCCAGCCAGACAGGGCATTGCACCCGGCCTTGTAGACAATCACCCATTATCAAACGCCCGACGAGAAGCCCATGACAAACGAAGAAATCCTCGCCCAATATGGTCCCCGCGAATCCATGGAATACGACGTGGTGGTCGTCGGCGGTGGCCCGGGCGGCTTGGCCACAGCCATCCGCCTGAAGCAATTGGCGGCCGAAAAAGGCCAGGATGTTTCGGTCGTGGTGCTCGAAAAAGGCTCCGAGCCCGGCGCGCACATCCTCTCGGGCGCCATCATGGACCCCAAGGCGCTGACCGAGCTGATCCCCGACTGGAAGGCCAAGGGCGCGCCCCTGAACCAGCCCGTCACCGACGACGCCTACATCTTCCTGTCGGAAAAATCGGGCGTCCGTGTGCCCAACATGTTCCTGCCGCCGTTTGCGCACAACCACGGCAACTACATCATCAGCCTGGGCAACCTGACCAAGTGGCTGGGTGAACAGGCCGAAGCCCTGGGCGTGGAAATTTTCCCCGGTTTCACGGCCGCCGAGGTCCTCTACAACGACAACGGCTCCGTCAAGGGCGTGGCCACCGGCAACTTGGGTATTGGCAAAGAGGGCGAGCCCACCGAGAACTTCCAGCTGGGCATGGAGCTGCTGGGCAAGTACACCGTGTTTGCCGAAGGCGCACGCGGCCACCTGGGCAAGCAGCTGATCGCCAAATACCACCTCGACAAGGACCGCGACCCCCAAAGCTTCGGCATCGGCATCAAAGAGCTGTGGGAGATCGATCCCAAGAAGCACCAGCCCGGCTTTGTGATGCACACCGCTGGCTGGCCCATGGAAAACGACACCTACGGCGGTGCCTTCCTGTACCACCTGGAGGGCAACAAGGTGGCCGTGGGCTTCGTCACCGGCCTGGGCTACAGCAATCCGTACCTCAGCCCGTTCGAGGAATTCCAGCGCTGGAAGACCCACCCGAACGTCCGCTACTACTTCGAGAACGAAAACGGCGAGATCACGGCCAAGCGCCTGTCGTACGGCGCACGCGCCATCAACGCCAGTGGCATCAACGCCCTGCCCAAGACGGTGTTCCCGGGTGGCGCACTGGTGGGCTGCAATGCCGGTTACCTGAACGTGGGACGCATCAAGGGCAGCCACGCCGCCATCAAGACCGGCATGCTGGCCGCCGAGGCTGCCTACGACGCCGTCGTGGCGGGCCGCCAGCACGATGAACTGACCGCCTACCCCGAGGCCTTCGAAAAGAGCTGGCTGCACACCGAGCTGAACAAGGACCGCAACTTCAAGAACTGGTTCAAGTACGGCCTGACCACGGCCACGCTGATGAACGGTTTTGAGCAGTTCGTGCTGCGCGGCCACATCCCCTGGACGCTGCACCGCGACAAGCCCGACCATGCGTATCTGAAGCCCGCCGCCGAGTGCAAGCCCATCGTCTACCCCAAGCCCGATGGCAAGCTGACGTTCGACCGCTTGAGCAGCGTGTTCATCAGCAACACCAACCATGAAGAGAACCAGCCCGCCCACCTCACGCTCAAGGACGCGAGCGTGCCGGTCAACATCAACTTGGCCAAGTACGCGGGCCCCGAGGCGCGCTACTGCCCTGCGGGGGTGTACGAGTTTGTGCCCGACGTGGCCAAGGGCGGAGATGCGCAGCGCCTGCAGATCAATGCGCAGAACTGCGTGCATTGCAAAACCTGCGACATCAAGGACCCCACGCAGAACATCGTGTGGGTCACGCCCGAAGGCGGCGGCGGCCCGAACTACGCGGGCATGTAATCAAAATTGATAGCAAACAATGCTTAAGAGGCCCGCGCAGGGCCCCTTTTTTATTGATTTTTACGCCACCCGGGCCAGCTGAAACTGCCCCATGGCCCCGGCCAGCCGGTTGGCCTGGTCCTTGAGGCTTTGCGCTGCCGCAGCGCCCTGCTCCACCAACGCGGCGTTCTGCTGGGTCATGTGGTCCAGTTGGTCCACCGCCTGGCTCACCTGGCCGATCTGTGTGCTCTGCTCACTGCTGGCCTCGTTGATCTCGGACATCAGCGTGGTCACGCGCTCCACGCTGTGCACGATGTCGCCCATGGTGGAGCCCGCAGTCACCACCAGTTTGGCGCCATCGCTCACCTTGGCCACGCTGTCGGAGATGAGCGCCTTGATCTCGCGCGCCGCGTTGGCACTGCGCCCGGCCAGGCCGCGCACCTCGCTGGCCACCACGGCAAAGCCACGCCCCTGTTCGCCTGCGCGCGCGGCCTCCACGGCGGCGTTGAGCGCCAGGATGTTGGTCTGGAACGCAATGCCGTCGATGATGCCCACGATGTCGGCAATCTTCTTGCTGCTGGCGTTGATCTCTTCCATGGTCTTGACCACCTGGTGGACCACCTCGCCGCCCCTGCTGGCCACCTGCGTGGCACTGTGGGCCAGCGCGTTGGCCTGGCGCGTGCTGTCGGCATTGGCAGCCACCATCTGCGCCAGCTGGGCAATGCTGGCCGCCGTCTGCTGCAGATTGCTGGCGGCGTGTTCGGTGCGGGCGCTCAGGTCGGTGTTGCCCGCCGCCACCTCGGAGCTGGCCACATGGATGGACTCGCCCGAGTCGCGCACCTCGGTCACCACGTAGTGCAAGGACTCGACCATGCTGTTGAGCGCCGTGAGCAGCTGGCCGATCTCGTCGGTGCGTTGTGTATCCATGCGCACCGTGAGATCGCCCCGCGCCACCAGGGCAGCGGCGTCGGACGCCTGGCGCAGCGGCAGCACGATCGAGCGGCGCAGCAGCCAGCCAAACAGCGCCGACAGGCCCACCACCACCAGCACGGCAATTGCGCTGATCCACTGCGCGCGCGAGGCGTCGCTGATCATGCTGTCGCCCGCCCGCAAAGACGCCTGCTCCGACGCCGCCAGCAACTGGTCGATGGCCTGGAGGTACTGGGCCAGGGCGGCGGCATGCTCCTGCAGCTCCTTCTGGCTGATGATCTTGGCTTCGAGCGCGTTCTGCACCAGCGCATCGCGCAGCACCGCATAGCGCTGCCGCTGCGCCTGGGCCTGGGCCCACAGGGGTTTGGTGCTTTCGGCGGTCGATGCCTGGGCCAAGGCCGCCTCGATGCGCTTGCGCTGGGCATTTTCGGCAGCCAGCTGCGTGCGCATTTCGGCCACCAGCGGGAACACGTCCGACGACAGCGTGGCGCGCAGCGCAATCTGGCCGATGGCCACCGACTGCGTTTTCCAGTCGCGCACCGAGCGCTCGATGGGCAGCTGCTCGGCCGTCAGCAGCGCGGCCTGGCGGCCTGTGCCCTCGCCCGTCATCCAGGTGGTGGCCCCCAGCAGCGCCACGGCCAGGCCGAGGATGCCAAAACTCGCGGCGAGCTTCTGGCCCACGCTCAGGCTGCGGCCGCGCCGCCGGGGCACAGCGGGCGCCTGGGCCGCATCGGCCCGTGGCCCCGGATGGATGGCATCCACGCGCGCTCCAGACAGGGAGGTGCCTTGAGACACACCAGATGTAGCGGGCAAGTAGTTCATGCGTGTTCTCCTGGTTCATCCATGCCCCGCACCCGGCGGGGCCGAAGGCGGCGCTGGCGGCAAGTGCAGCCAGCGCCCCGCCTTCATCGCAGCGGTCAGTGCGCCACGCACTCTCCAAACCCGCCACCGCCAGGCGTGGAGATCTCGAACACATCGCCCGGCTCCATCAGCGCGGCACCAATGTGGCCCAGCTCCTCGACCTGGCCATTGGCGCGCAGTACCCGGTTGGCGCCCGCGCGCCCGGGCTGGCCGCCCGCCATGCCGAAGGCGGGGTTCAGGCGCCCGTTGGAGAGGATGCTGGCCGTCATCGCCTCCAGGAACCGCACCCGGCGCACGCCACCATCGCCCCCCGCCCAGCGGCCTGCACCGCCCGATCCACGCTGGATCTCGTAGCTGTCGAGCACCACCGGGAAGCGGAACTCCAGCACCTCGGGGTCGGTCAGGCGCGAATTGGTCATGTGCGTCTGGACCACGCTGGTGCCGTCAAACCCGCGCACCGTGCGGCCCGAAGCATCGAACACTGCACCGGCACCGCTGCCGCCGGCAATGGTTTCGTAGTACTGGTACTGCGCATTGCCAAAGGTGAAGTTGTTCATGGTGGGCTGGCTGCCCGCCATCACGCCCAATGCACCGAACAGCGCGTTGGTGATGCAGGTGGAGGTCTCCACATTGCCCGCCACCACCGAGGCCGGTGGGTTGGGGTTGAGCATGGAGCCCTGCGGAATGATGACCTGCAGGGGCTTGAGGCAGCCCGCGTTGAGCGGGATGTCGTCGTCCACCAGCGTGCGGAACACATACAACACCGCCGCCATGCACACGGCACGCGGGGCGTTGAAGTTGTTCATCTGCTGCGCGCTGGTGCCCGCAAAGTCGATCACCGCACTGCGCTCGGCCACGTTGACCTTGACCGACACGCTGATCTGCGCGCCGTTGTCCAGCGGCAGGGTGAAATGGCCGTCTTTCAGCTGCGTGATCACACGGCGCACGGATTCTTCGGCGTTGTCCTGCACATGGCACATGTAGGCCTGCACGACGTCCAGGCCAAACTGGTCCACCATCTTCGAGAGTTCCTGCACGCCCTTCTCGTTCGCTGCGATCTGCGCGCGCAGGTCGGCCAGGTTCTGCTGGGGGTTGCGGCTGGGGTACGCCGTGGTGCCGCCGCCCGTGGTCAGCAGGCTGCGCACCTCTTCTTCCAGGAAGATGCCCCGGTCCACCAACTTCACGTTGTTGATCTGCACGCCCTCTTCGTCGATGCGTGTGGAAAACGGTGGCATCGAACCCGGCGTGGTGCCGCCGATGTCGGCATGGTGGCCCCGACTGCCCACGTAGAACGTGGGCTCGTTGCCATCGGCCACATAGACAGGAGTAATCACCGTCACGTCAGGCAGATGGGTGCCACCGTGGTACGGGTCGTTGAGCATGTACACATCGCCCGGGAGCATCTTGCCCGCGTTCTCGCGGATCACGGTCTTGATGCTCTCGCCCATGCTGCCCAGGTGCACGGGCATGTGGGGCGCGTTGGCAATCAGGTTGCCAGTGGCGTCAAACAGCGCACAGCTGAAATCGAGGCGCTCCTTGATGTTCACCGAGTACGCCGTGTTCTGCAGCTGCAGGCCCATCTGCTCGGCGATGTTCATGAACAGGTTGTTGAACACTTCGAGCAGCACCGGGTCCACCGTGGTGCCTGCGGCGTACTGCACCTTGCGGGCCGTCACGCGGTCCAGCACGAGGTGGTCCAGGTCGGTCAGGCGGGCAGACCAGCCGGGCTCGACCACCGTGGTGGTGTTCTTCTCGGCAATGATGGCGGGGCCCGGGATCACGTCGCCGGGGTGCAGGTCTTCGCGCACCACCAGCTCGGCGGTGTGCCATTCACCGCCCGAATACATGCGCACGCTTTCGCTCTGAGGGTGCTTGCGGTGCGGGTGCACGGGCAGGCGCGGCTCGGCGGGGGCATCGCCTGCAATCATGGCTTCGACCGATACGGCCTCCACCACCAGGCCCTTGCCCGCCATCAGGAAGGCAAAGCGCTGGCGGTAGGCCGTCTCAAAGGCGGCCTGGATACTTGTCATGTCGCCAAACGGCACCACCAAGGCCGAATCGGTGCCTTCGTAACGCACATGCACGTTGTGGCGCACCTGCACCGGGTTGGCGCTGACCTGCTGGCGCTCCAGTTCGGCCTGGGCAGCAGCGCCCAGGGCCTCCAGCCGCTCGGCAATCAGGGGTAGCGAGGCAGCGGCCAGTGGCATCTCCACGGCTTGTTCGCGGATCACGGTCTGGTCGGCCAGGCCCATGCCGTAGGCGCTGAGCACACCCGCCAGTGGGTGCACGAACACACGCGACATGCCCAGAGCGTCGGCCACCAGGCAGGCGTGCTGGCCGCCCGCGCCGCCAAAACACTGCAGGGTGTAGCGCGTCACGTCATAGCCACGGGCCACGCTGATCTTCTTGATCGCATTGGCCATCTGCTGCACAGCGATCTGGATGAAGCCTTCGGCCACTTCTTCGGGCTGGCGCAGGGTCTGAGTGGCGATCTCCTGGAAGCGTGCGCGCACCGCATCGGCATCCAGCGTTTCATTGGCTGCCGGGCCAAACACGCTGGGGAAATAGCGCGGCTGCACCTTGCCCACCATCACGTTCGCGTCGGTCACGGCCAGCGGGCCGCCCCGGCGGTAGCTCACCGGGCCGGGGTTGGCGCCTGCGCTCTCGGGGCCCACGCGAAAACGCGAGCCGTCATACGCCAGCACCGAGCCACCGCCTGCCGCCACCGTGTGGATGCTCATCATGGGCGCGCGCATGCGCACACCGGCCACATGGGTCTCGAACTCGCGCTCGAAGGCGCCTGCGTAGTGGCTCACGTCGGTGCTGGTGCCGCCCATGTCAAAGCCGATGACCTTTTCATGCCCCGCCAGCCCTGCGGTGCGCGCCATGCCCACAATACCGCCCGCCGGGCCGGACAGGATCGCGTCCTTGCCCTGGAAGGTACCCGCATCGGTGAGGCCGCCGGACGACTGCATGAAAAACAGCTTGACGCCTGGCATCTCGCTGGCAACCTGCTCCACATAGCGGCGCAGGATGGGCGACAGGTAGGCATCCACCACCGTGGTGTCGCCCCGGCTCACGAACTTCATCATGGGGCTGGTTTCGTGCGAGGTGCTGACTTGAGTAAAGCCCACCTCTTTGGCAATGCGCTTTGCCGCCTGCTCGTGCTGCGTGTAGCGGTAGCCGTGCATGAACACAATGGCCACGCTGCGCAGGCCGCGCCCGTAGGCCGCCAGCAGGTCACCGCGCAGGGTGGCTTCGTCCAGGTTCTGCAGCAAGTCGCCATGGGCACCCATGCGCTCGCGGGCTTCGATGACCTCGGTGTACAGCAGCTCAGGCAACTGGATATGGCGGTCAAACAGGCGCGGGCGGTTCTGGTAGGCGATGCGCAGCGCATCGCGAAAACCGCGTGTGGTGACCAGCAGCGTGGGCTCGCCCTTGCGCTCCAGCAGCGCATTGGTGGCCACGGTGGTGCCCATCTTCACGCATTCCACCAGCGCGGGGGTGACGGGCTCTCCGGGCTTCAAGCCCAGCAGGTGGCGAATGCCCGCCACGGCCGCGTCTTTGTACTGCTCGGGGTTTTCAGACAGCAGCTTGTGGGTGGTGAGCGAGCCGTCGGGCCGCTTGGCCACGATGTCGGTGAAAGTGCCGCCCCGGTCAATCCAGAACTGCCAGCGGTTGCCGGCCGGTGCGGTGGTCATGGTGGAGGGTGCTTGCATGGTGATAGGACTCACTGGTTAACGGATGAACTGACGGACTAACGAACTAGCGGACTAGCGTTGGAAGTAGTAGGGAATGAAAATCTTGTTGGCCTCGTTGCCCACCGACTGCACCCATTCCCGGGAAAAGCGTTCGCCCAGGCGCTTGAGTTCGGTGTCCAGCTCGGCGGATGCGCGCTCGACCTTGATGCCCTTGCGCTGCAGCTCGCCCACCGACTCTTCGGCCACGGCGGCACTCAGGGCCCAGCCGCGGGTTTCAGCCTCTGCCGCAGCCTGCGTCACGGCCTGGCGCGCGGCCGGCGGCAGCGCATCAAACGCCTGCTGGTTCACAAACACGATGTTCTTGGGCAACCAGGCGTTGATGCCGTAGTACTGCTTGATCTGGCCCCAGACCTGGTTCTCCACCCCGGTCAGGGCCGAGGTGACCATGGAGTCGAGCTTGCCCGCCGACAGCGCCTTGTTGACCTCGACCATGGGCACGTCCACCGGGGTGGCGCCCAGCAGCTCGGCAATGCGCACGGTGGCCGGGTTATAGGTGCGCATGCGCGTGCCCTTGAAGTCGGCCGACGAGCGCACCGGCCCGATGGAAAACAGCCCCTGGGGCGGCCAGGGCACGGCATACAGGGCCTTGAGGCCCTTGGCTGCAAAGTGCCCGTCGATCAGCGGGCGCTGCAGATCCCACAGGCGGCGCGCGTCGGCGTAGCTGCGCACCAGAAAAGGCACCGTGTCGGCCCCGGCAATGGGCATGCCCTGCACCAGGCTGGTCATGATGGTTTCGCCCGCCTGGGCCTTTCCGTCCTGCACGGCCTGGGGGATTTCGCCCAGCTTGAACAACGTGTTGTTGGCATGGACCTCGATGCGCAGCGCCCCGCCCGAAGCGCGCTCCACGTCTTGCGCAAACTGCACCACATTGCGGGTGTGGAAGGACTCTGCGCGGTAGCCCGTGGCCAGTTTCCACTGGGTCTGGGCGTGCGCCATCGGGGCCACGGCAAGCGCGGCCAGCAACACCATCTTCATGGCAGGCTCCTGAACGGGGGGTGGACGCCGGCAGAACACCCGCCGGCAGATGCGGGGCGAAAAGGCCGGGAACTACTTGGCCTGGCCCATGACAAGGTCCGGGACGATGGTGACGATCTGCGGGAACATGGTGATCAGCGCAATGCACACCACCAGACACATGAAGAAAGGGATGGCAGCCTTGGCAATCAGGTTGCTGTCCTTGCCTGTCATGTTCTGCAGGACGAACAGGTTGAACCCCACGGGTGGCGTGACCTCGGCAATCTCCACCAGCAGAATCACGAAGATGCCGAACCAGATCAGGTCAAAACCGGCTTTTTCGATCATGGGCATCACCACGGCAGCGGTCAGCACGATCATGCTGATCCCGTCCAGCGCCGTCCCCAGCACCAGGTAGAAGGCCACCAGGCAGGCGATCAATGCATAGGGCGACAGGTGCAGCGAATCCACCCATTCCGCCAGCTCACGGGGTATGCCGGTGAACGCCATGGTTTTGGTCAGAAAGGCGGCACCCGCCAGAATGAACATGATCATGCAGCTGGTGCGGGCCGCGCCCGCCAGGCCTTCCTTGAAGTTCTGCCAGGTCAGCGCCCGGCTCCATCCGGCCAGGGCCAGTGCCCCCACCACCCCATAGGCCGCACATTCGGTTGCCGTGGCCCACCCGGCCACGAGGGACCAGCAGATGAAGACAATCAAGAGGGCGCAGGGAATGAGGTTGCGCGACAGATGGAGTTTTTCGCGAAAACTCAGGACAGGCTCGTCCGCAGGCATCAGCGCCTTGTTGCGCATGGACCACCAGGCGATGTAGCCCGAGAACAGCAGCATCAGCAGCAACCCGGGCAGGAAGCCCGCCAGGAAGATGCGGATGATGGAGGCATCGGCCGCGACCGCATACACCACCATGGTGATGGACGGAGGGATCAGGATGCCCAGCGTGCCGGCCGTGGCCAGCGAGCCGATGGCGATGCTCTCGTTGTAGCCGCGCTTCTTGAGGGCGGGCAGCGAGACCTTGGCAATGGTGGCGCAAGTGGCCGCCGACGAGCCCGAGACGGAGCCGAAAATGCCGCAGCCCAGGATGGTGGTGTGGAAAAGCCGCCCAGGCACCTTGCCCAGCCAGGGTGCCAGCCCGCTGAACATCTCCTCGCTGAGCTTGGTGCGAAACAGGATCTCGCCCATCCAGATGAAAAGCGGCAAGGCCGCCAACTCCCAACTGGCATTGCTCTCCCAGAACGCTGAAAACAGATTCAACCCGGGCTGGCTGTTGGTAAAAAAGGCCTGCCCCACCCAACCGCAGATGGCCAGCGTCATGGCGATCCAGACGCCACCGGACAGCATCAGGAGCATGAGCAGCAGCAAGACAGCGCCCACAGAAAGAATGTCCATGTTCATGCTCCTTCAAAGATCGGAGGAAAAATCGCCCTTGGCATGGCGCTCTTCCACCAGCCGGACAAAGGTCGGCACCCCGCCGCACGCCACGATCCACCATTCATCGATGACAGCCGCCAGGAACAGCACCGCACCGAGCGCAAAGCTGATCTGCGGAATCCAGATAGGGATGGCCCACAGGCCCTGCGCCAGCTCATGGAACAGCCAGCTTTCGTAGGTGAAGACACAGGCCCACCACGCCAGGTAACTGATAGCCACCACGGCCACGCTCAGGCTGGCCAGCTCGAACCTGCGGCGCGCAGAGGGGGAAAGTTTTTCCAGCACCAGCGTCACCCGCACAAAATCACCGTGCTTGAAGGCATGTGCCATCGTCAGGAACGCTGCCGCTGCACACAACCAGGCCACGACATCGTTGATGGCGCCCGTGGGAAAGCCGAGCTGCCGCCCCAGCGACTGCACCACCATCAGCACGCAGATGAGCGCAACGCACGCCGCACCTGTTGCGCCGGCAGCCAGGTAGGCGGCATCGAGTGCGCGCCGCAGCAGGTGCGGCGGCAGGTCGGGAGCGGCGGCGCTGCCCGCCACCACCGACGTGTGAGAGATATGGGTCATACCGGTCTCACTTCTTGTTGTAGGCGTCGATGACAGCCTTGCCTTCGTCGCCTGCGGTCTTGATCCAGTCTGCGGTCATGCGCTCACCCACGGCCTTGAGTTCCTTCTTGAGGTTCTCGGCACTCACATCCACCTGCATGCCCTTGGCGGCCAGTTCCTTGAGGTACTCCTGGTCCTTCTTCTCGCTCATCGCCCAGCCGCGCTGCTCGGCGACGGCAGCCTGCGCGACCAGCGCTTCCTGCGTGGCCTTGTCCAGCGCGTCAAATGCCTTCTGGTTCACGACCACCGCGTTGCGTGGCAGCCAGGCGGCCACCCCGTAGAAATACTTCACGCTCTCGTAGAGCTTGCTGTCCACGCCGCTGGCGCTGGACGTCAGGAAGTTGTCCACGGTGCCGGTGCTCAGTGCGGCAGACAGCTCGGCCAATTGAATGGTGACGGGCTGGGCACCCACCGCACTCGCGATGTACGAGGTGGCGGGGTTGTAAGCGCGCATCTTGGTGCCTTTCAGGTCCTTGAGCGCCGTCACCGGCTTGACGGAGTACAGACTCTGCGCGGGCCATGGCACGGTGTACAGGAGCTTCATGCCCTGGGCGCCCAGTGTCTTGACCAGCAAGGGACGGGATGCCTGATCCAGCCGCTTGGACTCAACATAGCTGGTGGCCAGAAAAGGAATGGAGTCAACGCCATAGGCAGCCGCCTCGTTGGCTGCGCCAGACAGGATGAATTCGCCCAAAGCGACCTGGCCCGACTGCACGGTGCGCTTGATCTCGTTGGCCTTGAACAGCGATGCATTAGGGTGCACGGTGATCTTGAGCTTGCCGCCCGTGGCCTTGTCCACGTCCTGCACGAACTGCTGCAGGTTCTGCACCTGGAAGGTGTTCAATGCATAGCCGGACGGGAGATCCCATTTGGTCTGGGCTTGCGAAAGTCCAGCGACAGCGAGGGCGCACATACCGAAAGCGATTTTCTTCATGGGGAAACTCCTTGGGCCTTAGAAACTGGCCAGTTGATGGTTGAAAAGGTCGGTCACCAGCATGCAGCCCGGCGCGTGGGTGATGCAGAACGCCGGTTGGGCATTGAGGATGGCGGACTGCGGCGTGACGCCACAGGCCCAGAACACGGGGATCTCATCGGGCAGCAGCGCCACGGCATCGCCGTAGTCGGGCTTGGCAATGTCGGCAATGCCGATGAGCGCGGGGTCGCCGATGTGCACTGGCGCGCCGTGCACGTTGGGAAAGCGCGAGGTGACCTGCACGGCACGAATCACATCCGCCGCAGGCATGGGCCGCATGGACACCACCATGGCGCCGCCAAAGGGCCCGGAGGGTTCGGTGGCGATGTTGGTGCGGTACATGGCCACGTTCTTGCCTTCGTTGATGTGGCGCAGGCTGATACCGGCTTCTTGCAGCGCCGACTCGAACGAGAACGAACAGCCAAGCACAAAGGTCACAAGGTCGGGGCGCCAGAGGTCGGTGATGTCGGTCACTTCTTGCGCCAGCTCACCATGGCGCCAGACGCGGTACTGCGGCACGTCGCTGCGGATGTCGATGCCCTCGCCCAGCGATGGCAGCATGACCTGGCCGGGCTCGCTCACGGCCAGCACCGGGCAGGGCTTGGGGTTGCGCTGGCAAAAGCGCAGAAAATCACCCGCCTGCACCTCCGGCAGGATCACCAGGTTGCCCTGCACCCGGCCATGCGCCAGGCCGCTGGTGTGCGATGCCCAGGCGCCTTGCCGGATGATGCTGCGCACATGGCCGGGGTGGTTGATGCCCTCGGCACCAAACACTGCCAGCGCTTTGTCTTGAACTGAATCCACCGTGTTTCCTTGCATTGAGAAATGTCAATTGCATGACGTTGGGCGGATTGTGTTGGGCTGCGCTGCCTGCTGGCAAATTCAAAAATTTTCTCTTAGCTCATCGATTTTTTCGATGCACACCATTGGGGCGAGGAGAACCAAGTTGGTGCCAAGGGTTAACCCTTGCAGGCGTTTTAAGGGTTAACCCGAGCATGGTGGATGGCATACAAAAACCGCTGCGCAATGGCGTGTTTTGCCCTGCCGGGCGGTTCGACCCAGTTCTCGATCAGAGCCCACCAGGTGAGGGGCAGAACGCTGAACGTGCGGCGTTGCACGCACCGCGCCGGTGCGTGCAACGCCGGGGATCGCTCAGGCTTGGGCTTTGCGCGCCTTGGATGGCGGCTGTTGGGTGTCGATAAAACTGAGCGCTGAACGCACGACGGCCTCCATCGCCGGTGACGAGGGGTCTTCGCGGTAGCTCACGTGGATGGGCAGAGGCTTCAGCGGGGTATCGCAGGCCAGCGCACGCAGGTCCGGGAACGCCAGCAGCCGCTGCACCGCCAGCCGGGGCAGCGTCGCCACGCCAAAGCCGCCCTGCACCAGTTGCACCATGGCCGAGATGGACGAGATGGTGTGCACACAACGTGGCTCGACCTGGGCCTGGCGCAGCGTGTCGAGCAAAAACACATGGGGCTGAGAGCCGCGCTGAAAGGTCAGGATGTCGGCACCCGCGAAATCCTGGAGCGCATAGCGGCGTTTGCGGTGCGTCTTGCTGTTGCCCACAAACACCATCTCCATCGGCGTGACGGCCTGGCTGCGAATGCCGTCGGCTGCGGCAGGCAACGCGGCAAACACGGCGTCCAGCGTGCCCCGGCGGATCTGGTCGAGCAACACGGGCGTGGTCTCCACCGTCAGCTCCAGCTCCAGCAGTGGGTTGTCCTTGCGCAGTTGCTCCACCCACGGAATGAGCCACGAGTGCAGCACCGATTCGATGGCGCCGAGACGGATCGACACCTCCAGCGGCCCGCCCGAGCCCATCTCGGCCTTGAGCTGGCGCTGCAGCTCCAGCATGCGCTTGGCGTAGACCAGAAAACGGGCCCCGGCCACCGTGAGCTTGAAGTGCTTGTCGCGCCGGTCGAGCAGCAGCACGCCCAGCTCTTCTTCGAGTGCCGCGATGCGGCTGGACATGGCCGACTGCGTGAGGAACAGCTTCTCGGCCGCACGTGTCACGCTCTTGAGGGAGGCCACCCAGTAGAAGGCTTCGACAAATCGCAGGTTCATGGTGGAGGCTCCCAAGCGCATTCCAGCAAACGCCAAATGCTCCTATTTCGATAGCTTAAAGCGCTTAACCATAGCGCGGAAGCGGCCATTTTTATTCAGATCGACCCCACAAAAAGCGGTAGATCGGCCTTCTTGAGCGTGCGCAGCACAAAGCTGGATCGGCTGTGGCGTATGCCCTTGATCTTGTAGAGCTTCTCGCGCAGCAGGCGTTCGTAGTCACGCGTGTCCTTGACCACGATGCGCAGCAGGTAGTCGTAGTCGCCCGACACCAGGTGCGCCTCGATCACCTCAGGGATGCTGGCCAGGGTTTCGCCAAATTTTTCGAGCGTGTTGTCCGAATGGCTGTCGAGCGTGACCTGCACCAGCACGGTGTCGGCCAAGTCCAGCGACTGCGGATTGATGCGCACCGTGTAACCCTGGATGACACCGGCCTCTTCCATCTTCTTGATGCGGCCCCAGCAGGGCGACGGGCTCAGGCCCACGGCCTGACCAATCTCTTGCAAGCTGGCGCGCGCGTTGCCCTGCAGCACGGCGAGAATTTTTCTGTCGAGGCGATCCATCATTTGGATTATTCACAAAAACCTGCTTATGCAGAATATTTTTCTGCAATCAAAGCCAATCAAAGCGAATTCAGCAAATTCATCTCTGCCACGCGGCGCATACTTCTTCCATCAAGGCGCTCTTACCGGAGCGCACAAATTGACAAGGCCCCGGCTGGTTACCGCCAGCACGGGGCCCTTGGCATTTCTGGCGCTCGCCCACACCGGCACCTGCAGAACACAGGGCAACGGCAGCCACAGGGCGCAAACCGGCACAGACCAGGTTGCCATCCAGGCCGTGGGTGTCACCCATGCAACTGTGAACACTGTTCTGCGCAGTTAATAAGCACGCTTACCAGCACAAACCCCGATGCCTGTGGGCATGCTGCACCGCCATAATTTGGCGGCGGCTGGGCCCTGCGCACCCCGCTTGCCAACCGGTGCATCCGCACCAGGTTCCAGCCCAAAATCAACAGGAGACACCATGCAATTGACCAAACTCGTCGTCGGCTTGAGCCTCGCGCTCGGCTTTGTGGCCACGGCTGCCGCGCAGACCACCATGCGCATCAGCATTTCGACGGCCCAAAACTCCCACCAGGGGATTGCCATCGACACGTTTGCCAAGGAAGTCGAAAAGCGCACGGGCGGCCGCTACAAGGTGCAGACCTTTTACAACGGTGCACTGGGCGGTGAGCGCGAGTCGATTGAAGCCGTGCAGCTGGGCACCCAGGAGCTGGCTTTCAGTTCCACCGGCCCTATTCCCAACTTCGTGCCAGAAACCAAGATCCTGGACGTGCCCTTCCTGTTCCGCGACAAAGCCCACGCCCGCGCCGTGCTGGACGGCGCCATCGGCCAGGAGATGCTGACCAAGTTCGACGCCAAGGGTTTCAAGGCGCTGGCCTGGGCCGAGAACGGCTTTCGCCACATGACCAACAGCAAGCGCTCGGTGAACACGCCCGAAGACCTCAAGGGCCTGAAGATGCGCACGATGGAAAACCCCGTGCACATCGCCGCATACAAGGGCTTTGGCATCATCACCACGCCCATGGCGTTCCCCGAAGTGTTCACGGCCCTGCAACAAGGCACTGTGGACGGCCAGGAGAACCCGCTGCCCGTGATCATCTCGGCCAAGTTCGACCAGGTGCAAAAGCACTTGACGCTCACTGGCCACGTGTATTCCCCCGCGATCTTCGTGATGAACAAGGGCTCGTTCGACAAGCTCCCGGCCGCTGACAAGCAGGCTTTCATTGATGCTGCCAAGGAAGGCACCAAGGCCAACCGCGCCCGCGTGGACGAAGACGATGCCAAGGGCGTGGCCGACCTGCGCGCCAAGGGCATGACGGTGGTGGACAACCCGGACAAGGCCAAGTTTGTGGCGGCCCTGGCACCCGTGAATGCCGAGTTTGAAAAGCAGTTCGGCAAGGCCACGCTCGACAAGATCCGCGACGTCAAGTAAGCCCTTCGCTACTATCGTTGTAGTAGCAATAAACGCCCGTAGCTCAAGCGCTATCGGGCGTTTTTATTCTTGCCCCTCTGTTTTTTCACCTGTTGCCTCCGGGTTGGCACCACTCCATGAAAAATGTTTTTCTCACCTTTGAGCGATGGACCACGTTCATCGCCATGCTGGGAGCCTGCGCCATGCTGGCCCTGTCCGCCTCGCTGGGCATGTTCCAGATCGTCACGCGGTTCGTGCTCGAACAGCCCGCTGAATGGACGGAGGTCCTGATCCGTTTCAGCCTCATCTGGATGGTGTTCCTGGCCATCCCAGCGGCCTTTCGCCAGGGTGCCATGGTGAGCGTGGATGTGCTGTACCGCTGGAGCCCGCCCAAGATACGGCGGGTGCTGGACTGGGTGGTGTCTCTGGCTGCGCTGGCGCTGATCGGCATCATCATCTGGTGGGGCTGGGACTACGCCCAACGCGGCGGTGTGCAAAGCATGGCGGGGCTGGAGTCCGTGTCCATGTTCTGGGCCTACCTCGCCATGCCGGTGGGTGGCCTCTTCTGTGTTGTCGGCATCATCGGCAACCTCATCGACCCCTTGCGCATGGAACTGGAGACCGCCCAATGAACGCCGCGCCGAGCCGCCTCAAGCAAGTGAACGACCCCCTCGGGGGGCAGCGAGGACATGCAATGCCGAGCGTGGGGGCTAGCATCTGCGCCGCGCCGAGCCGCCTCAAGCAAGTGAACGGCCCCCTCGGGGGGCAGCGAGGACATGCAATGCCGAGCGTGGGGGTGCACCCATGAGCATGGTCATGATTTCAACCATGGTGATCTGCTTTGCGCTCACCATCTCGGTCGCTGTGTCCATCGGCCTTGCGTCCATCCTGGGCATCCAGGCATCCAACGCGAACATGCTCATTTCCGTCAAGGAGATGTTTGGATCGATCAACAAGTTTCCGCTGGCGGCCATTCCGTTTTTCATCCTGGCGGGCAACCTCATGGAAACCGGCGGCATCTCGCGCCG
>JADMJR010000328.1 GCA_018780365.1 Acidovorax sp.
GGCGCCGTGCTGGCCGAAGGGCCCTACGAAGAAGTCTCGAACAACCCGCAAGTGATGGAAGCCTACATGGGCACGACCGACGGCCAACTCCAGGGGGCGCATTGAGATGAGTACCCCCGCACTCGAAATCAAGAACCTCGAAGCCTGGTACGGCGAGTCGCATGTGCTGCATGGCGTGGACATCGTCGTGCAGCCCGGCGAGGTGGTCACGCTGCTGGGCCGCAATGGTGCGGGCCGCACCACCACCATGCGCGCCATCATGGGCCTGACCGGCGCGCGCAAGGGCTCGGTCAAGATCAACGGCGTGGAAACCGTGAACATGGCCACGCACCGCATTGCGCACCTGGGCGTGGGCTACTGCCCGGAAGAGCGTGGCATCTTCTCCAGCCTGTCTTGCGAAGAAAACCTGCTGCTGCCGCCCGCGCTGAAAACCGGCACGCCCGGCATGTCGGTGCAAGAGATATACGCCATGTTCCCCAACCTGGCTGAGCGCAAGAACAGCCAGGGCACGCGCCTGTCGGGTGGCGAGCAGCAGATGCTGGCCGTGGCCCGCATCCTGCGCACGGGGGCCAACCTACTGCTGCTCGATGAAATCTCCGAGGGCCTGGCGCCCGTCATCGTGCAGGCCCTGGCCCGCATGATCAAGATGCTGCGCGAAAAGGGCTACACGGTGGTCATGGTCGAGCAGAACTTCCGCTTTGCCGCACCGCTGGCCGACCGCTTCTACGTGATGGAGCATGGCCGCATCGTCGAAAAGTTCGGGGCGTCCGAACTGGACGCCAAGATGCCCGTGCTCAACGAATTGCTGGGCGTCTGAACGCAGCCCGCCCCCATTTTTCGCTTTCTTCAACCACCACACCCACAGGAGACAAATCCATGAAGAAACAACTCACACTGCTGGCCTTGATGCTGGCCGCCGCAGGCCTGGCCACGACGGCCGCGCATGCGCAGGACAAGGTCAAGATCGGCTTTATCACCGACATGTCCAGCCTGTATGCCGACCTGGAAGGCAAAAACGGTGCGGTGGCCATCCAGATGGCCATCGACGACTTCGGCGGCAAGGTGCTGGGCATGCCCATCGAGCTGCTCACGGCCGACCACCAGAACAAGGCCGACATCGCCGCCTCCAAGGCCCGCGAGTGGATCGACACCCAAGGCCTGACCATGGTTTTTGGCGGTACCAACTCCGGCACAGCACTGGCCACGGCCAAGGTCGCGTTGGAGAAGAAGCGCGTGTACATCAACAATGGCGCAGCCTCTTCGGCACTGACCAACGAACAATGCTCTCCCTACACCGTGCACTACGCGTATGACACGGTTGCGCTGGCCAAGGGCACGGGCTCCGCGATCATCGACACCGGTGGCAAGAGCTGGTACTTCCTCACGGCAGACTACGCTTTCGGCCACGCGCTGGAGGCTGACACCAGCACGGTGGTCAAGGCCAAGGGCGGCACCGTGGTGGGCGCCGTGCGCCACCCGCTCAACGCGTCGGACTTCTCGTCCTTCCTGCTGCAGGCCCAGAACTCCAAGGCCCAGATCCTGGGCCTGGCCAACGCCGGTGGTGACACCATCAACGCCATCAAGGCTGCCAAGGAATTCGGCATCGGCAAGACCATGAAGCTCGCCGGCCTGCTGATTTTCATCAGCGACGTGCACAGCCTGGGCCTGCGCAACACCGAAGGCCTGCAGTTCACGACCAGCTGGTACTGGGATCTGAACGACGACACGCGCAAGTTCTCGGCCCGCTTCTTCGAGAAGACCAAGCGCATGCCCACCGAAATCCAGGCGGCCGACTACTCTGCCACCATGAACTACCTCAAGGCCGTGGAAGCCGCCAAGACGGTGGACGCCGACAAGGTCATGACCACCTGGCGCGGCATGAAGATGAACGACTTCTTCGGCTCTGGCCAGCTGCGTCCCGATGGCCGCTATGTGCATGACATGTACCTCATGGAAGTGAAGAAGCCTGCCGAGTCCACCAAGCCCTGGGACTACTACAAGCTCATCAAGAAGCTGCCCGGTGACTCCGTGTTCACCACCAAGGCCGAGAGCAAGTGCGCGCTCTGGAAGTAAACCCCTGAGACGGTCTCCACATGCCTGGCCGCCCTTGTGGGCTGGCCTGGCGCGTGGGCACCGCCTGACCTGAACCCTCTCCACCTGCTGCTTCCCATGGAAATCTTTGGTGTCTCATTGCCGGGCCTGTTGAGCCAGCTCCTTCTGGGGCTGGTCAACGGGTCGTTTTATGCAATCCTCAGCCTGGGGCTGGCCGTGATCTTCGGCCTGCTCAACGTCATCAACTTTGCGCACGGTGCGCTGTTCATGACCGGCGCCCTGATCACCTGGATGGCCATGAACTACTTCGGCATCAACTACTGGTTGATGCTGGTGCTGGCGCCGCTGGTGGTGGGGCTGTTCGGGGTCCTGATCGAGCGCCTGCTGCTGCGCTGGATCTACAAGCTCGACCACCTGTACGGGCTGCTGCTCACGCTGGGCCTCACGCTGCTGATCGAGGGCGTGTTCCGCTCCGTCTATGGTGTGTCGGGCCTGGGCTACGACACGCCCGAGCTGCTTGAAGGCGCCACCAACCTTGGCTTCATGATCATGCCCAACTACCGCGCCTGGGTCGTGGTGGCGTCGGTGGTCGTGTGCCTGGCCACCTGGTATGTGATCGAGAAAACCAAGCTCGGCGCCTACCTGCGCGCCGGTACCGAAAACCCGCGCCTGGTCGAGGCCTTCGGCATCAACGTGCCGGTGATGGTGACGCTGACCTACGCTTTTGGCGCAGCGCTGGCCGCCTTTGCCGGTGTGCTCGCCGCGCCGGTCTACCAGGTCACGCCGCTCATGGGGCAGAACCTCATCATCGTGGTGTTTGCCGTGGTGGTGATCGGGGGCATGGGCTCCATCATGGGCTCCATCCTCACCGGGCTGGGCTTGGGCGTCATCGAAGGCTTCACCAAGGTGTTCTACCCCGAAGCGTCGTCCACCGTGGTGTTCGTCATCATGGTCATCGTTCTTCTCATTCGCCCCGCCGGCCTGTTCGGCAAAGAAAAATAAGGGGCCGCCAGCATGAATTCCAAGAACACCGCCACCATTGGCTACAGCCTGCTGCTGCTGGCCCTGATTGCCGCACCGTTCCTCGGTGCATACCCCGTCTTCGTGATGAAGCTCATGTGCTTTGCACTGTTTGCTTCAGCCTTCAACCTGCTGCTGGGCTACACCGGTCTGCTGTCGTTCGGCCACGCGGCCTTTCTGGGCGGCGCGGCCTATGTGGCTGGGCATGCCATCAAGGTCTGGGGGCTTACCCCCGAAGTGGGCCTGTTGCTGGGCACGGCCGGGGGCGCCTTTCTGGGGCTGCTGTTCGGCTGGCTGGCCATCCGCCGCCAGGGCATCTACTTCTCCATGATCACGCTGGCGCTGGCGCAGATGCTGTTCTTCGCCTGCCTGCAAGCCAAGTTCACCGGGGGTGAAGATGGCCTGCAAGGCGTGCCGCGCGGCAAGCTGTTTGGTGTGATCGATCTGCAAAGCGACCTCGTCATGTACTACGTGGCGCTGGTGATCGTGGCGCTGGCGTTCCTGCTGATCGTGCGAACCATCCACTCGCCGTTCGGCCAGGTGCTCAAGGGCATCAAGGAGAACGAACCCCGTGCCATCTCGCTGGGCTACGACACCCACCGCTTCAAGCTGCTGGCCTTTGTGCTGTCGGCAGCGCTGGCGGGCCTGGCTGGTTCGCTCAAAACCCTGGTGCTCGGTTTTGCCACGCTGTCGGATGTGCACTGGACCGCCTCGGGCCAGGTCATCCTGATGACGCTGGTGGGCGGCCTGGGCACGCTGTCGGGCCCGCTCATCGGCTCGGCCGTGGTGGTGCTGCTGGAAAACAAGATCGGCGAATTCGGCAACCTGCTGGCCGCCCTGACCAGCGTGGAATGGTTCAAGACCCTGGGCGAATCCGTCACCATGGTCACCGGCCTGATCTTTGTGATCTGCGTGCTGGCCTTCCGCCGGGGCATCATGGGCGAGATCATTGCGTGGCTGGC
>JADMJR010000276.1 GCA_018780365.1 Acidovorax sp.
CGGTCCATGCGGCTGTCTTCCCACTCCACCGAGAGCGGGCCCTGGTAGCCGATGTCGTTGAGCGCGACGATGATGGATTCGAAATCGATCATCCCGCGCCCCACGCTGCGAAAGTCCCAGTTCCGCCGCGCATCGCCAAAGCTGGTGTGCCCGCCAAAGGTGCCCACCGTGCCGTCGCCCTTGCCCCACCACACGTCCTTCATGTGGGCGTTGTAGATGCGATTGCCAAACTGGCGGATGAACTTCACGTAGTCCACGCCCTGGTAGGCCAGGTGGCTCGGGTCGTAGTTGAAGCCGAAGCGCTGGTGGCCGCCCACCGCAGCAATTGCGCGCTCGGCCGAGGCGATGTCGAAGGCGATCTCGGTGGGGTGCACTTCGAGTGCAAAGTTGATGTCGTGCTGCTCGAAGGTATCGAGGATGGGGCCAAAGCGCTGGGCGAAATCGGCAAAGCCTTTGTCCCAATACGCCTGCGTGGTGGGCGGGAACGCGTAGATCGAATGCCACACCGACGAGCCGGTAAAGCCCGTCACCGTCTTCACGCCAAACTGTGCGGCGGCGCGCGCCGTGTCGGCCAGCTCAACGGCAGCGCGCTGGCGCACGCCCTCGGGCTCGCCATCGCCCCACACATGGGGCGGCAGGATGGACTGGTGGCGCTCGTCGATCAGGTCGCACACGGCCTGGCCCACCAGGTGGTTGCCGATGGCAAAACATTGCAGGCCGTGCTGGTCCAGCAATGCGTGTTTGTCTTTGACGTACTGGGGCGACGACAGCGCCTCTTGCACGTTGAAGTGATCGCCCCAGCAGGCCAGCTCCAGGCCGTCGTAGCCCATGCTTTTGGCCAGCGGCGCGAGTTGGGCCAAAGGCAGGTCGGCCCACTGGCCGGTGAAAAGGGTGACGGGTCTTGGCATGGCGGCTCCAAGGGGCGTGGGGTTGCAGGTTCGAAGCGACTAGCAGCTATATTTTCAATAGCTACCAGCGCTTACTGGATAGGCGCTAGAGGCCAATTTTGCTTGATTTTTCACACATCTCAGATCGCCCCTCACCCCCTCTCCCCTGGTGGGAGAGGGCCGGGGAGAGGGGGGGGGTGAAACGGGCGCGGCGCGGGTGCAGCCCCCTCTCCCCCACCCTCTCCCGCGAGGGGAGAGGGAGTCAATCCCCAGCGCCGCTGCGGGTGCACGGGCTGATGTCCTCATCTGAGCGATGTTCCTGATCAGGCAACTTGACTCACCTTGACGCCATCAGAACGGCGAATCAGGAAAGTAGAAGTCCTTCGCCGTTTCCTTGGTGATCAGCACCGACGGAATGATGGTGTTGGCGGGCAGCTTCTCGCCCTTGATCCGCGCCTCGGTCGTGAGCTTGATCGAGTCGTAGATGAACTTGGGGCTGTACGACACGTTGGCCTGGATCAGCGGGTTGCTGCCGTCCATCAGCGTCTTGATCATGCCCTTGGCACCCGCGCCGCCGAACACCAGCTTGATGTCCTTGCGCTTGGCCTGCTCGATGGCCTTGAGCACGCCCACGGCCATGTCATCGTCGGCGGCCCATACAGCGTCGATCTGCGGGAAGCGGGTCAGGTAGTCCTGCATCACCTTGAAGGCGTCGTCGCGGTTCCAGTTGGCGTACTTGGCGTCCAGCAGCTTGATGCCGGGGTGGTTCTTCAGCACGCTGTTGAACGCGTCCATGCGCTCGTTGTCCAGCGTGGTCGCAATGCCGCGCATGGCCACCACGTTGCCCTTGCCGCCCAGCGCCTTGGCGATGTACTCGGCCGGAATCTTGCCAAACGCCGTGTTGTCACCCGCCACATATGCATCCTGCGCGCTGGTGTCGGTCAGGCCCCGGTCCACCACCGTCACGTACACGCCCTTGGCCTTGACCTGGGCCACGGGCTTGGTCAGCGCGGCCGATTCAAACGGGAAGATCACCAGCGCGTTGATCTTGTTCACGGTGACCAGATCCTGCAACTGGTTGGCCTGCTCGGGCGCGCCGCCTGCGGTCTTGACGATGACCTGCAGGCCGGGGTGGGCCTTCTCCAGGTCCTTCTTGGCCTGGTTGGCCCAGTACACGATGCCGCCGGTAAAGCCGTGCGTGGCCGACGGAATGGCCACGCCCACCACCGTCTTGTTGGCCTGCGCCATGGCGGGTGCGGCCAATGCGAAGGCGGCGGCGCCCACGGCCGAGAGGGCCAGGCGGCGGGTGAAAGAAGAAGAAATCTTGCTGTTCATGATGCGTTGTCTCCTGTTGCTATTGCTTTGCTGAAAATGGCCATGAAAGCCTGGCCGACTGGGGAACACTGACGAAATCAAAAACCGGTGGAAGCGCCTTGGAACGGGTGCAAGCACCTAGGGCCTGCGCCACTCCCCCGTTCGCCCTGAGCTTGTCGAAGGGCTGTCACCATGGGGCGCGAGTGCCCAGGCTTCGACAGGCTCAGCCCGAACGGTTGGGGGATTGCCGGAATCCAGCGCAGTGCGCTCGCCCTGCCCCGTTCGCCCTGAGCCTGTCGAAGGGCTGCCAACATGGGGCGCGAGTGCCCTGGCTTCGACAAGCTCAGCCCGAACGGTTGGGGGATGGCCGGAATCCAGCGCAGTGCACTCGCACTCCCCCGTTCGCCCTGAGCTTGTCGAAGGGCTGTCACCACAAGGCGCGAGTGCCCCGGCTTCGACAGGCTCAGCCCGAACGGTTCGGGGGTCGGGGCGGCCTCGCGGGGTGAGTAAAAGGAATGAAGTGGCGACACAGCCATCACCTCTTTCCACGCTGCATGAACGCCACCGCAATGATCACAAACCCCTGCACCGCCGCGTTCAAATACACGCTGATGATGCTGGTCAGGTTCAAGATATTGCTGATCACCGACAGCAGGATCGCGCCCACCACCGTGCCGGTGATGCTGCCCGCCCCGCCCTTCAACACCGTGCCGCCCACGATCACCGCGGCGATCGCCTCCAGCTCCCACAGCAGGCCCGTGGTGGGCGATGCGGACCCCAGGCGCGGCACGTACAGCAGCGTGGCGATGCCCACGCACACGCCCAGCAGCATGTACGTGAGGATCTTGATCTTGTGCACGTCCACCGCCGCGTACTGCGCCACCTGCTCGTTGGAGCCGATGGCCTGCACATAGCGGCCATAGGCCGTGCGGTTCAGGATGACGCCGCCCACCACCGCCACCAGCAGGAAGATCCACACCGGAATCGGCACGCCCAGCAGGTTGGCGTAGTACACGGGGCTGTAGATGTCCGAAAGATCGTTCTCCAGCGTGATGGCCCCGCCGTTCGAAAAATACGTGAGGTACGCACGGAAGATGCCCAGCGTGCCCAGCGTCACGATGAAGGGCTCGATGCGCCCCTTGGTGATGAGCAGGCCATGCACCAGCCCGAACACCGCGCCCAGCACCACCGCCAGCAGCATGCCCACCACCACGGCCGCCATGGGCGAGCCCAGCACGGGCGCCATCGCGTTCATGAACAAGATGACCGAGCCTGCGATCAGCGCCGCCATCGACCCCACCGACAAATCGATGCCGCCCGAGATGATCACAAAGCACATGCCCACCGCGATGATGCCGATGAAGGCCGTGCGCGTGAGCACGTTCATCACGTTGTCGTAGGTGGCGAAGTTGCTGTTGAGCAGCGTGCCGGCAAAACACAGCAGCACCAGCCCGATGACCGGGCCCAGCCCGTGCAGCTTGCCCCACCAGGCCGTGGCGCCGCCGTGGCGGCCCGCTGGGGTGGTGGCGTTTTCAGCGGGTGCCTGTGGCATGGGCGATCAACTCCTCTTCGGTCAAATTTGGCTCTTGCAGCGTGGTCTGCAGCCGCCCGGCGCGCATCACCGCCACGCGGTGGCACAGGCCGATCAGCTCCATCAGTTCAGACGAAATCACTACAACAGCAAGCCCCTGCTCTGCCAGGCGCTGCACCAAGTGATAAATCTCGCGCTTGGCGCCCACGTCCACGCCGCGCGTGGGCTCGTCCAGCACCACCACGCTGGGGCCGGGGTGCAGCACCTTGGCCAGCGCCAGCTT
>JADMJR010000275.1 GCA_018780365.1 Acidovorax sp.
CTGGTGGTGGGCTCCACCATGCTCATCCTCACCGGCATTGCCCACCAGTCGGTGCGCAGCCACCGCTACAACCATGCGCGCGCTGCCGACGAAGCACAAGAGCAGGCCGCAGCCGCCACGGTGCCCGCCACCCGGGGAGAAACTCCATGGAACTGATTCTGGCCCTGGCCATTGGCGTGCTCACCGGCTCGGGCGTGTGGCTGCTGCTGCGGCCCCGCACCTTCCAGGTCATCATGGGTCTGTCGCTGCTGTCGTATGCCGTCAATCTCTTCATCTTCAGCATGGGCCGCCTGGGCCTGGCCATCGACAAGGAACCTGTGCTGCAGCCGGGCCTGCCGCAGGACCTGGCCCACTACGCCGACCCCATGCCCCAGGCGCTCACGCTCACGGCCATCGTGATCGGCTTTGCCATGACGGCCCTGTTCTTGGTGGTGCTGCTGGCATCGCGCGGCATGGCCGGCACCGACCACGTGGACGGCACCAAAGGCAAAGACGTGCAGGAAATGCCATGACAGGAGGCACAAACATCACTGCCTCGGTCATTGCGTGGCTGATGCCGCACCTGATCCTCGCCCCCATCGCGCTGCCCCTGCTCACTGCCGGGCTCATGCTGCTGTTGCGCGAAGAACGCCAGCGCACCAAGGTCACGCTCAACATCACCTCGACCTTTCTGGGCCTGGTGGTGGCTGTGCTGCTGCTGGTGCAGGCCAAGGACCCGGGCCTGCCAGGTGGCCTGGGCGTGTACCTTCCCGGCAACTGGCCCGCGCCGTTTGGCATCGTGCTGATCATCGACCGGCTCTCCGCCCTGATGCTGGTGCTGGCCAGCACCGTGGCACTGGCCAGCGTGCTGTTCTCGGCCGCACGCTGGCACCGGGCGGGCGTGCACTTCCACCCGCTGTTTCAGTTCCAGCTCATGGGGCTGGCGGGCGCGTTCCTCACGGCTGACCTGTTCAACCTGTTCGTGTTCTTCGAGATCATGCTGGCCGCGTCCTACGGCCTGCTGCTGCACGGCTCGGGCCGCCCGCGTGTATCGGCGGGGCTGCACTACATCGCCATCAACCTCGCGGCCTCGTCGCTGTTCCTGATCGGTGTGTCGATGCTCTATGGCATCACCGGCACCCTCAACATGGCCGACCTGGCCCAGAGCGTCGCCGGTGTTGCGCCCGCAGACCGAGGCCTGCTGCACGCGGCAGCGGCCGTGCTCGCAGTGGCCTTCCTCATCAAGGCCGCCGTGTGGCCTCTCAACTTCTGGCTGGTGCCTGCCTACAGCGCGGCCACCGCTCCGGTGGGCGCACTGTTTGCTCTGATGACGAAGGTGGGGGTGTACAGCGTGCTGCGGCTGTGGACGCTGTTGTTTGGCCCCGAGGCCGGAGACTCGGCCCAGTTTGGCAGCCAGTGGCTGATGGGCGGCGGCATGCTCACGATGGCCTTCGGTGCCATCGGCATGCTGGGCTCGCAGCGCCTGGGGCATCTGGCGGGCTTCGCGGCCATCCTGTCGTCGGGCACGCTGCTGGCGGCCACCGGCTTTGGGCAGACCCTGCTCACGGCCGGGCTGCTGTACTACCTGCTCAGCTCCACGCTGGCCGTGAGCGCGCTCTTTCTGCTGGCCGACCTGATCGACCGCTGGCGCAACGATGGCTCGAACCTCGCCCCCTACGAGCAGACGGACGATGCGCCGTTCCTGTCGGCCGATCTGGTGCCCACCGAAGGCATGAACCTCGACGACAAGGAGGAGGCGCTCATCGGCGAGGTGATCCCTGCGGCTGCTGCCTTCCTGGGTCTGGCCTTCATCGCCTGCACGCTGGTCATTGCGGGCCTGCCGCCCCTGCCAGGGTTTGTGGGCAAGTTCGCCATGGTCCACGCATTGCTCAATCCCCTGGGGCTCGGGGCCTCTGCCGGGTTCCACCTGGGCGCTGCGGGCTGGATGCTGGTGGCCCTGCTCGTGGGGTCGGGCCTGCTCGCGCTGCTGGCGCTCACGCGTGCGGGCATCCGCCACTTCTGGGCGGCGCACGACCGCACATCCCCCAAGCTGCTCGTGCTGGAAGGCCTGCCCATCGCACTGCTGCTGGTGGCCAGCGCGGCCCTGGTGTGGCAGGCGGGCGCCGTGATGCGCTACACCCAGGCCACGGCCGACGCGCTGCATGCGCCGTCCACCTACGTGCGCGCCGTGATGACCACCACCCCGGTGCCCAACCCGCCCCACGCGGACGCGCCTGCCCCCCAAGGAACCACGCCCCCATGAAGCCCCGCAACACCCCCGTGCAGCGGCCGTTCAAACGCCTGGTGCCCGCCCCCGTACTCTCGCTGGCGCTGCTGGTACTGTGGCTGCTGCTCAACCGCAGCCTGAGCGCGGGCCACATCGTGCTGGGCACAGCACTGGCGCTGGCCATCCCGCTGCTCACGGCCGGGCTGCGCCCGCTGCCCGTGCGCATCCGCAAACCCGGCGCCGTGCTGCGCCTGGCGCTCACGGTGATGGCCGACACCACACGTTCCAACCTGGCCGTGGCACGACTGCTGCTGGCGCCGGGCCGCCGGCGGCACCCCTCGGGCTTTGTGCACATTCCGCTGGAAGTGCGCGACCCCAACGCGCTGGCCGTGCTGGCGATGATCGTCTGCATCACCCCCGGCACGGCCTGGGCCGAGCTGTCGCTGGACCGCAGCGTGCTGCTGCTGCATGTGCTGGAGCTGGACGACCCCGCCACGGTCATTGCTGATGTGAAGCAGCGCTACGAAGCCCCTTTGATGGAGATCTTTGAATGACCCCTGTCCTCGACTGGGCCTTGCCCATCGCCCTGTTCATGCTGGCCCTGGCCATGGGCTGCGCGCTGATCCGCCTGCTCAAGGGCCCTTCCGCACAAGACCGGGTGCTGGCGCTCGATTGCATGTACCTGAGCGGCATGCTGGTGATGCTGGTGCTGGGCCTGCTGTACGGCAGCAAGAACTACTTCGAGGCCGCTCTGCTGTTGGCGCTGTTCAGTTTTGTCGGCTCGATGGCCATGGCCAAGTTTTTGCTGCGTGGCGAGGTGATCGAATGACCGAAGCCACTACCACTGCCGCCGCCGTGCTGCCGCTCTGGCTCGAAATCATCGTGGCCGTGCTGGTGCTGTCGGGCGCGGGGCTGGCGCTGCTGGGCTCTACCGGCCTGCTGCGCCTGCCCACGTTCTTCGAGCGTGTGCACGCGCCCGCCATCATCGCCACGCTGGGCTGCTGGCTGATCATGCACGGCACGGTGCTGTACTTCTCGGTGGCCGACCGCAGCCTGGCGCTGCATGCGCTGTTGATCGCCGTGTTCGTGGCGATCACGGTGCCGATCATGTCGATCTTCTTGATGCGCGCGGCGCTGTTCCGCGCGCGGCAGATGGGGCTGAATGTGCCGCCGAGCCTGAGCCAGCCCAAGGCGCCATCCGAAACCGAAGACTCCTGATTTAATAGCTGCCAGCGCTTTATGGATAAGCGCTAGCGGCTATTTTCACCCCTATTTTTGACCTGAAGACCCGAATCCGCCGCCGCCCGGCGTGTGGATTTCAAACACGTCGCCCGGCAGCATTTCGGCCTGGCCGATGTGGTCCAGCAGCTCCACCCGGCCATCGCTGCGCACCACCTTGTTGATACCCACGGCCCCCGGCTGGCCGCCCGCCATGCCAAACGCGCCATGGTGGCGGCCGTTCGACAAAATGCTGGCCGTCATCGGCTCCAGAAAGCGCACACGGCGGATGCCGCCATCACCGCCCTTCCACTGCCCGGCGCCGCCCGAGCCCTTGCGGATCTCGTAGCCCTCCAGCCGCACGGGGAAGCGGAACTCCAGCACCTCGGGGTCCGTCAGGCGCGAGTTGGTCATGTGGCATTGCACGACGCTGGTGCCTGCAAAGCCACCGGTGAGCTGCCCGTTGGTATCCCACACGCCGCCCGCGCCGCTGCCCCCCGAGATCGTCTCGTAGTACTGGTAGCGCGTGCTGCCAAAGGTGAAGTTGTTCATGGTGCACTGCCCCGCCGCCATCAGGCC
>JADMJR010000307.1 GCA_018780365.1 Acidovorax sp.
TCCAGCACCGCCATGCCCTTGGCCATGCCTTCGATGAAATCTGCCTTGGCGATGGGAACGGTGGTCATGGTTTGCCTGGGGCGCCTGGGGTCGGTCGCCTGGTCGAAGACTGGAGGTGAGCCGAGGCTGCAGAAGATTGCGCGATGATCGCACATTGCATCCATCAATCGCACGTTAGCGGCGTGAGCGGGGCTTCAATTGACATGGATCAACCTACGCTTGGCCCTGTTCCTTTACCGCTTTCTAACGCCTTTGTGAGGTTGTCCACCATGCGTACCCAGGTTGCCATCATCGGCGCAGGCCCCGCCGGCCTGCTGCTCGGCCAGTTGCTCTACACATCCGGCATCGACGCCGTCATCATCGAACAGCGCAGCCCCGACTACGTGCTGGGCCGCATCCGCGCTGGCGTGCTGGAGCAGGTCAGCATGGACCTGTTGGACCAGGCGGGCGTCGGCGCCCGCGCCCATGCCGAAGGCCTGCCACACGACGGCATCGAGCTGTTGTTCAAGGGTGCGCGGCACCGCATCGACCTGCACGCGTTGACCGGCGGCAGCCGGGTCACCGTGTATGGCCAGACCGAGGTGACCCGCGACCTGATGGACGCCCGCTCCGCCGAAGGCCTGACCACGGTGTACGACGCCCAGAACGTGAGCGTGCACGACTTCGACGGCCAGCAGCCGCGCGTGACGTATGAGAAGGACGGCCAGACGCACGAGGTGCTGTGCGACTTCATTGCGGGCTGCGATGGCTACCACGGCGTGTGCCGCGCCAGCGTGCCCGAGGGTGCCCTGCGCACCTACGAGCGTGTGTACCCCTTCGGCTGGCTGGGTGTGCTGGCCGACGTGAAGCCCGTGTCGCACGAACTGATCTACGCCAACACCGAGCGCGGCTTTGCGCTGTGCAGCATGCGCAGCAACACACGCAGCCGCTACTACCTGCAGGTGCCATCGTCCGACAAGGTGGAGCAGTGGAGCATCGACCAGTTCTGGACCGAACTGGGCCAGCGCCTGGACCCCGAGGCGCGCGAGAACCTCGTGACCGGCCCCGCGCTGGAGATGAGCATCGCCCCGCTGCGCAGCTTCGTGGCCGAGCCCATGCGTTTTGGCCGCCTGTTCCTGGCGGGCGACGCCGCCCACATCGTGCCGCCCACTGGCGCCAAGGGGCTGAACCTGGCGGCGAGCGACGTGGGCTATCTGTGGAATGCGCTGTCGGACTACTACCGCGACCAATCCAGCGCGGGCATCGACACCTATTCCGACCGCTGCCTGCGCCGCGTCTGGCGCGCCGAGCGTTTCTCGTGGTGGTTCACCTCGCTGATGCACCGCTTCCCGGACACGGGCGAGTTCGGGCAGAAGATGCAGGAGGCCGAACTGGACTACCTCGTCAACTCCCGCGCGGCGTCTACCTCGCTGGCGGAGAACTATGTGGGCTTGCCGCTGGATTTTGCGGTGGCGACAGCGCGCTGAAGCAGGTTGTGGAGGCGGGTTGCAGAGGTGCACCGCAGATAAAAGCTATTAAATTGATAGCAATCAACGCTTGATGCTTGCACGCCAGGGCCTGAAAAAACCTCAAACTTATCCATCTGGTGAAGGGGGTCCCGCCGTCACCCTTCACTGCAGCGATAGGGGGCTCACTGCGAGGCGCTGCCGTCGGGCGGCCGCTGCGGCCCGCTCTGCATGCCCGGGGCTGCGGGCGGTGCCAGTTGCAGGACCCACGCTGCAAGCTCCCGTGCCGTGGCGTCTGTCACGCCCACCTGGCGCGGCATGATGACCCGGCCCCACTCGCCCACGCTCCCGTTCGCAATCTTGCCGGCCAGATATTTCTGCGCGTCGGCTCGGTCGCGGTAGCGCTCTGCAATGCTCACAAAAGCGGGGCCGACAAATGGGCGCTCGACACCATGGCAACGCATGCAACTGCTCGCGGCCCCCGGCAATGGCAACGCCGTGGGCACAGCAGGCACGCCCTTTGGCCCGGCCGGCGCCGCAGGCGCCTCGGTGCTTTTGTCGACCGTGGGCCCCAGCACGCCCGTGAGCATGAGCCAGGCAAGATTCACCATGCCCAGCGCAATGCTGGCCGCCAACAGGCCAATGGCCCATGCCAGCCAGCGCGGGCGTGGGGCGTCCTGCTCGTCGTCAGAAGAAGGCTGGGCCATCGCGGTGGCTCAGCAAGAAGGTCCGCTGCAGTTGCAGCAGCGGCCAGCCCGCAGCGTCTTGCTCAATGGCGGAAGTGGCGCACGCCACTGAACACCATCGCCACACCGCGCTCGTTGGCAGCGTCAATCACTTCGTTGTCGCGCATGGAACCACCGGGCTGGATGACGCAGGTGGCACCGGCATCGACCACGACATCAAGGCCGTCGCGGAAGGGGAAAAACGCGTCGCTGGCCACCACGGTGCCCTGCAGCGACAGGTTGGCGTGCCCGGCCTTGATGCTGGCGATGCGGGCCGAGTCCAGGCGGCTCATCTGGCCGGCGCCCACCCCCATGGTCATGCCGCCCTTGCAGAACACGATGGCGTTGCTCTTGACGTACTTGGCCACCTTCCATGCAAACAGCAGGTCTTCCATCTGTTCCAGCGTGGGCTGCTTCTGCGTCACGACCTTGAGGTCGATGAGCGACAGTTCGTGGTTGTCGGCCGTCTGCAGCAGCAGGCCCGAGCCGATGCGCTTGGCGTCCATGGCATTGCGGCCACGCTGCCAGTCGGTAGTGCCACCGTGTGCGGGTAGTGCGATCTTGAGCAGGCGCACATTGGCCTTGGCCTTGAACACGTCCAGCGCTTCGGCCGTGAAGTCGGGGGCCATCAGCACTTCGACAAACTGCTTGCTGATCTGCTGCGCGGCGTTGCCGTCCACCGTGCGGTTGAAGGCGATGATGCCGCCGAAGGCGCTGGTCGGATCGGTCTGGAAGGCCTTGCTGTAGCTGTCCAGCGCATCCAGGCCCACGGCCACGCCGCAGGGGTTGGCGTGCTTGACGATCACGCAGGCCGGGGCTTCAAAGCTCTTCACACATTCCCAGGCGGCGTCGGCGTCGGCGATGTTGTTGTAGGAGAGCTCCTTGCCCTGCAGCTGCACGCCCGTGACCAGCGAGCCAGGCGCGGGGTGCAGGTCGCGGTACAGCGCGGCCTGCTGGTGGCTGTTTTCGCCGTAGCGCAGGTCCTGCACCTTGGTGAAGATGCCGTTGCTCTGGCCGGAGAACTGGGCGCGTGTGGGCACATAGGTCTCGGACAGTTTCTCTTCTTCAAACGTCACCGAAGACAGGTAGTCGCTGATGGCACCGTCGTACTGGGCGATGCGGTTGAACGCGGCCACCGACAGCGCGAAGCGCAGCTTGTCCGACAGCTTGCAAGAACCTTGGCCTTGGGTGGCCTTCAACTCGGCCAGCACGGCCTCGTACTGGTCGGCCGAGGTGATCACGCCCACGTCCTTCCAGTTCTTGGCGGCGCTGCGCACCATGGCGGGGCCGCCGATGTCGATGTTCTCGATGGCGTCGGCCAGCGTGCAGCCGGCCTTGGCCACGGTGGCTTCAAAGGGGTAGAGGTTGACCACCAGCAGATCGATGGTGTCGATGCCGTGTGCCTTCAAAGCCGCCATGTGTTCGGGCAGCTCGCGGCGCGCCAGCAGGCCGCCGTGCACCTTGGGGTGCAGGGTCTTCACGCGGCCGTCGAGCATTTCAGGGAACTGCGTGACCTCGGCCACCTCGGTCACGGGCAGGCCCTTGTCGGCCAGCAGCTTGGCGGTGCCGCCGGTGGACAAGAGCTTGATGCCCAGTGCATGCAGGGCTTGTGCGAATTCGACGATGCCGGTCTTGTCGGAGACGGAGAGAAGTGCGTTCATGGCAGTGGTGGTGGGGAGGTTTTGAATAAAAAATGGCCCTTGCGCCTATCCATCAAGGGCTGATAGCTATAAATTAGATAGCAAACGACGCCATGGCGTCAGAGCAGCTTGTGCTCGACCAGCTTCTTGCGCAGGGTGTTGCGGTTCAGGCCCAGCCA
>JADMJR010000264.1 GCA_018780365.1 Acidovorax sp.
CAAAGGTCTTGACCTGGAGTCGTACATCAGCGCCAAGGATGCGCGCGCGATGGACGCTTTCATCCATTTCGGCATTGCCGCCGCTGCGCAGGCCGTGCAGGATGCGGGCCTGCCTACAGGCGAGGCGCTCAGCGAAGAGTTCGCCACACGCATCGCGTGTGTGATCGGCTCTGGCATTGGCGGCCTTCCGCTGATCGAAAATACCCATGCGGAACTGGCCAGCCGTGGGCCGCGGCGCATCACGCCGTTTTTTGTGCCCGCGTCCATCATCAATATGGTGGCCGGCCATGTGTCCATGCGTTTCGGCTTCAAGGGGCCGAACCTCGCGGTCGTGACAGCCTGTACAACGGGCTTGCACTGCATCGGAGAAGCGGGCCGCATGATCGAATACGGTGATGCGGATGTGGTGGTGGCCGGTGGCACGGAATCCACGGTGTCGCCGCTGGGCATTGGTGGTTTTGCTGCCATGCGCGCCTTGTCCACCCGCAATGACGACCCTCAAACTGCCTCGCGCCCCTGGGACAAGGACCGTGACGGTTTTGTGTTGGGCGAAGGTGCTGGTGTGATGGTGCTGGAAGAGTACGAACACGCCAAGGCCCGGGGTGCCAAGATTTATGCCGAACTCAGCGGTTTTGGCATGAGTGCGGATGCCGGTCACATGACGGCGCCCAACATGGACGGCCCGCGCCGGGCCATGCTCAGCGCCTTGCGCAATGCGGGCATCAATGCCGATCAGGTCGACTACCTGAATGCGCATGGCACATCCACCCCGTTGGGTGACCTCAACGAAACCAATGCGATCAAAGCGGCCTTGGGCGACCATGCCTACAAGACCGTGATCAGTTCGACCAAGTCCATGACGGGCCATTTGCTCGGTGGCGCAGGTGGGATTGAAAGTGTTTTCACCGTGCTGGCCCTGTACGAGCAGAAGGTGCCACCCACCATCAACCTGTTCAACCAGGACCCCGAGTGCGATCTGGACTATTGCGCCAACACGGCGCGTGACATGAAGCTCGATGTCGCTGTCAAAAACAACTTCGGTTTTGGCGGCACCAACGGGACGTTGGTGTTCAAGCGCGTCTGATTCAGCTGACCGCACTGCCTGTTTTATCTCCCCTGACTGGGGTGCCATGATCCGATGACCCGGCTTGCACGGTGTCCGCCTGCGGTGCAGTATCCCCTGCGGCGCAGCCTTGCTTTGGGTGCTGTTTTGGTCGGCCTGTTGCTGGCGGGGGCTGGCGTGTTGGCAGCCTGGGTTCTTGGGGGTGTGAGATCTCCCTTAGTTGTCGGGACTGCTGCAGCTGGCCTGTGGCTGACCGCGGCGGCGTGTGCACTGCACTTCTGGCTGCGGCAGTTTGTGGGGGTGCTGCGGTGGGATGGGCAGGCCTGGACACAGGAGGGTGGCCCCGAGGGGAAGATATTCTGGGCACTTTCCCGTCCGCCGGAAGTCATCCTCGATCTACAAACCCATCTTTGGGTGCGCGCTTTCCCTTTGGGGCACCGTGGCATCTGGTTGTGGCTGGAGCGTTCAAGCCAGCCAGAGCGCTGGATGGACATGCGCCGTGCGGTATATTCGCGCGCCAAACCGGGCGCTGACAACGCTGACGAAACCGCCCTGGCCAGCACCGTGGGGCGTGAATCCTGAGTATCCATGACTGTAATTTCGCCTTCCCCCTCCGAAGACAGCGACCTCCAATTGGTGGAGCGCACGGTAGCGGGCGATCAGCGCGCCTACGAGTTACTGGTCATCAAGTACCAGCGCCGCATTGAGCGCCTGATCGGGCGCATGGTGCGCGACTCCGATATTGTTCAGGACATCGCCCAGGAGACCTTTATCCGGGCCTACCGGGCGCTTCATCAATTCCGCGGGGACGCACAGTTCTACACCTGGCTGTACCGCATTGCCGTCAATACTGCCAAAAAGGCGTTGATGGACATGAAGCGCAATCCGGTCATTTCTGAAAACGCCTTTCGGGGCAGTGAGGACGAGGATGAAACTTCCCGCCTCGGACATGAACTAACCAGCGACGAAACCCCTGAAACCGTGCTGGCTGCCCGCGAGATTGCGCAGGTGGTGAATGCGGCCATGGAGGCATTGCCCGATGATTTGCGCCAGGCGGTGACGCTGCGCGAGATTGAAGGGCTGAGTTACGAGGAGATCGCCACAGCCATGGGGTGCCCTATTGGCACGGTGCGGTCCCGGATTTTTCGGGCGCGCGAGGCCATATCGGCCAAAGTGCGCCCCTTGCTTGAGAACCAGTCGGGCAAACGGTGGTGAGGTGATGGAATGAACAAGGCTGAAACAGGTATCAACGGACTGGCAGGTGGGCCCATGACGAATGACGTGAACCGCCGGGAGCGGTTGTCTGCCCTGGCCGATGGCCAGCTCCAGGGGGATGAATTAGTGGCTGCGCTGGCTTTCGCCGCAGAGGATGAAGAAGGGCGCGAGACCTGGCAGCTTTATCACCTTGTGGGGGATGTGCTGCGGTCTCCAGATCTGGCGCAGCCTGCCAATCCGGCGTTCATGTCCCGTTTGCGTGAGCAGTTGGCCAAAGAAGCGCCTCCCGAGCGCCCTCACATTCCGGTGCGGGTGGATGTGGTTGCCGCACAGTTGCCGGAGGCGGCCAATGCGTCCGTTTTCCGTTGGAAGATGGTGGCGGGTTTTGCGTCGCTGGCTGCTGTGGCGGCCATTGGCTGGACGTCCCTGGCCGGTTTGCAGGGGGTGGGGCCGTCGGGTGCTGGCGCCCAGTTGGCTGCTGCGCCGGAACGCGCCTTGACCCAGGGGGCTCCCGTCATTGCGGTCGCCGATGCCGAGGGGCAGCAGGTCATGCTCCGGGATCCTCGCCTGGACGAACTGCTGGCTGCCCACAAGCAGTTTGGTAGCACGTCGGCATTGCAGATGCCTGCGGGTTTTCTGCGCAATGCGACGTTTGAAACCCCGGGTCGCTGAGTGCGGGTAGGGATGCCTGTTTCTGGCATTGAGATCGCGTGATGAACACATTGGGAGTCTTCGGCGCAATCGGAATCCTTCGGTATCGATGGCTCATGCCCATGCTGGTGGCTGCTGTCTGTGGCATGGGGGGCTCCCTGGCCATGGGCGCCCCGCTGGGTGGAGGGGGTGGTGCTGCGGCCTCGCCTGCCACTGAGGCAGCGTTTGCCCCCGCAGAGCGTGATGCAGCGCAGTGGATCGAGCGCATGCACAGCGCGCCGTGCCGCCGGTCCTATGCCGGGGTGTTTGTGGTGATGTCTGCCAATGGGGCGATGTCCAGCTCGCGGATCTGGCATGCCTGTGATGGGCCGCAGCAGATGGAGCGGGTGGAGTCCCTCAGCGGTACCCCGCGCACTGTCTTTCGGCGTAACGATGAGGTGCGCACCTTCCTTCCGCAGGCCCGTATCGTGCGCACAGACCGTCGCGACGCTGCAGGGATTTTCCCCCGCATCCCCCTGGTCAGCGGTACGTCCATCGCAAAGTTCTATACGGCCCACCTGGCAGGGCAGGAGCGGGTGGCTGGGTTCGTCGCCGATGTGGTGTGGTTCAAGCCTCTGGACGCATTGCGATTTGGCTACCGCCTGTGGGTCGAGCGTGAAACGGGGTTGGTGGTGAAATTGCAAACGCTGGCCTTGGATGGCCGGGTGCTGGAGCAGGCGGCCTTTTCGGAGCTGGATCTGAACGCACCGGTGCGGGTGGACCAGCTCGCCCGATTGATGGAAGCCACGGCCGGCTACAAAGTGGTGGCCCCGGCCGTGGTGAAGACGACGGCCCAGGCCGAAGGCTGGGCGCTGCGGCAGCCGGTGGCGGGGTTTGTTCCTGTCAGCTGCCACCGTCGGGCAGTTTCGGCCGCAGACGATGCGCCAAGCGTTCTGCAGTGCCTCTACTCCGATGGTTTGGCTTCCGTGTCGCTGTTTCTGGAATCCTTTGACCCGCAGCGCCATCCAACGCAACCTCAGGTCTCCGGTATGGGGGCGACGCAGCTGCTGGCTCAGCGCGTGCAGCCAGACGCCTGGCTCACCGTCGTTGGCGAGGTGCCGCAGCAGACGCTGCGTCTTTTTGCCGGCCAACTGGAGCGTCTGCGCTGAATGCGTCTGTGTGCCCTGCGCACCAGGGCTGCAGGCCGATGATCGCTGTCTGGCCGTCGCCGCTGCGTGGTGAGGGGCATGGAAACACGGCACCCTCTCGGGAACCAATTGGCGGCACACTCTTCACAGTGACACATAGCTGATTGACAGCGGTCGCCACAATTCACGAAAGGTCGATGATGCCGAAGTTCGATGGGAAGAAGCTGCGCTCCGTGGCGCTAGCGTGCATGTTTACTGGGGTTGCCAGCGTCATGGTTGTACCCCATGCCGTGTTGGCCCAACCGGCGGCGGCAGTCCGCGGCTTGCCGGATTTCACGGACCTGGTGGACCAGGTAGGGCCGTCGGTGGTCAACATCCGCACGGTTGAAAAAGCGGCAGGTCGCGCCAGTGCCAATGGCATGGATGAAGAGATGCTGGAGTTCTTTCGCCGGTTTGGTGTGCCCATTCCCAACCAGCCCCGTCAGCAGCGTCCCCAGAAGCCGCAGCAAGAGGAGGAGCAACAACCGCGCGGCGTCGGTTCCGGGTTCATCCTGACGGCGGACGGCTTTGTCATGACCAACGCTCACGTGGTGGATGGCGCGGACGAAGTCATCGTCACGCTTCCAGACAAGCGCGAGTTCAAGGCCAAGATCGTCGGTGCAGACAAGCGCACGGATGTGGCGGTGGTCAAGATCGAGGCCACGGGCCTGCCTGCGGTGAAGGTGGGTGACGTGAGCCGTCTGCGCGTGGGGGAGTGGGTGATGGCGATTGGCTCTCCCTTCGGGCTGGAGAACTCGGTCACGGCGGGTATCGTGAGCGCCAAGCAGCGCGACACGGGTGACTACCTGCCTTTCATTCAGACCGACGTTGCCATCAATCCTGGGAATTCGGGGGGGCCGCTCATCAATATGCGCGGCGAAGTGGTCGGCATCAACAGCCAGATCTATTCCCGGTCGGGCGGCTTCATGGGCATCTCGTTTGCCATCCCCATGGATGAAGCCATGCGGGTGAGCGAGCAGTTGCGCGCATCGGGGCGTGTGACGCGCGGGCGCATTGGCGTGCAGATCGGCGCGGTCACCAAAGATGTGGCCGAGTCCATTGGCCTGGGCAAGGCGCAAGGCGCCCTGGTCACTGGTGTCGAGGGGGGATCGCCAGCCGACAAGGCTGGTGTGGAGGCGGGTGACATCGTCACGCGTTTTGATGGCAAGCCCGTCGAGAAGCCGACAGACCTGCAGCGCCTGGTCGGCAACACCAAGCCGGGTAGCAAGAGTTCGGTGACCGTGTTCCGGCGGGGGGCCTCGCGCGACCTGGGCATCACCATCGCTGAGATCGAGCCTGACAAGCCAGCCACCAAGGTGGCCGAGCGTGAAGAGAAGCCCAAGGCTTCGGCCGTTGCGCAGCAGGTCGGGTTGTCGGTGACGGAGCTGACAGACGCGCAAAAAAAGGAGTTCAAGATCAAGGGCGGGGTGGTGGTGGCCACAGCCACCGATGCGGCGGCCCGCGCGGGCCTGCGCGAAGGGGACATCATTCTGTCGGTGGCCAACACTGAAATCGCAGGCGTGAAGGAGTTTGAGTCCGTGCTGGCCAAGGCGGACAAAGGCAAGTCCATCAACGTGTTGTACCGGCGTGGTGAGTGGGCCCAATACGCCCTGATCCGTTCTGGCCGTTGAAAGATGACAGGGGCATGAAGATGGCCGCAAAGCGGCCGATTCCCCCTTTTGGAGAATGGGCCTTTTGAGGGGGCGCTCTTTTTTTGTGTTTTTGCGAGCGCCTCATTTCAAAGTCTAGATGTTAGCTTTTGCTAACTTTTTGAGGGCCTATCAACCAAATTCGATAGAATAGAGGCTTCTGTTCAACGTTTATTTGCATATTGACTGGCATCGGGTTCACGATGCGGGATGTTTTGGTGCAATGCACAGCTGATCCACAGCTCACCCACAAGTTGTCCAGCGTTGTTGTTGTGCCAACTGTGAATAAACTGTGTATAAAATCCCTGTTGCAGACCGGCAACTCCCCTTGGATGCAGTCGGGCGGGCTTTTCCAGGCGGCCTTTTTGCCTACAATGAAGCTCCAACTATCGCAGTTGCCAATGATTGTTGGTTCAGGGCGCGTCGCCACTCGACGCGCCCTTTTTTCTTGTGGGCGCCGTTTTAATTCAATCACTTGACGCTTTCCGTTGATGAATCACATCAGAAATTTTTCCATCATTGCGCACATCGACCATGGCAAGTCGACGTTGGCTGACCGCTTGATCCAGCGATGCGGCGGCCTGGCAGACCGCGATATGGAGGCCCAGGTTCTGGACTCGATGGACATCGAAAAAGAGCGTGGGATAACCATCAAGGCGCAGACCGCTGCGCTGCAGTACAAGGCCCAGGATGGGCAGGTCTACAACCTCAATCTGATCGACACGCCGGGTCACGTTGACTTTTCGTACGAGGTGAGCCGTTCGCTGTCGGCATGCGAGGGCGCACTGCTTGTCGTCGATGCCTCGCAGGGGGTGGAAGCGCAGACCGTGGCCAACTGCTACACCGCGCTGGACCTTGGTGTGGAAGTAGTGCCCGTGCTCAACAAGATGGACCTGCCCAACGCCGATCCAGAGAATGCGAAGGCCGAGGTCGAGGACGTGATCGGCATCGACGCGACCGATGCCATTCCGTGCTCGGCCAAGACCGGCATGGGCATTGACGAGATCCTCGAAGCCATCGTGGCCAAGGTGCCCGCGCCGCGCGGCAATGCCGACGGCCCGCTGCGCGCGATGATCATTGACAGCTGGTTCGACAGCTATGTGGGTGTGGTGATGCTGGTGCGGGTGGTCGATGGCCGCCTGCTCAAGGGCGAGCGCATCAAGATGATGGCCAGTGGTGCGGTGTACAACGCGGACAACCTTGGGGTGTTCACGCCCGCCAACGAGCCGCGCGCCTCACTCGATGCCGGGCAGGTGGGTTACATCATCGCCGGCATCAAGGAGCTGCAGGCCGCCAAGGTGGGCGACACCATCACGCTCGAAAAGAAGCTGCCCAACAATGCGGGGCCTGCCGCAGAAGCCTTGCCCGGCTTCAAGGAAATCCAGCCCCAGGTGTTTGCGGGCCTGTACCCCACGGAAGCCAGCGAGTACGACTCGCTGCGTGATGCCCTGGAAAAACTCAAGCTCAACGATGCGTCGCTGCACTACGAGCCCGAGGTCAGCCAGGCGCTGGGTTTTGGTTTTCGCTGCGGCTTCCTGGGTCTCTTGCACATGGAAATCGTGCAGGAGCGCCTGGAGCGTGAGTTCGACCAGGACCTCATCACGACGGCGCCCAGCGTGGTCTACCAGGTGGTCAAGGCCGACGGTGAAGTGATCATGGTCGAGAACCCCTCCAAGATGCCCGACCAGGGGCGGCTGGAGGAAATCCGCGAGCCCATCGTCACGGTGCATCTGTACATGCCCCAGGACTACGTGGGCCCAGTGATGACGCTGGCCAACCAGAAGCGTGGTGTGCAGATGAACATGGCGTACCACGGCCGCCAGGTGATGCTGACCTACGAAATGCCTCTCGGTGAAATCGTGCTCGATTTCTTCGACAAGCTCAAATCCGTCTCGCGTGGCTATGCCTCCATGGACTACGAGTTCAAGGAGTACCGCGCCTCCGACGTGGTGAAGGTGGACATCCTGCTCAACGGCGAAAAAGTGGATGCGTTGTCCATCATCGTGCACCGCTCGCAGTCGCAGTACCGCGGCCGAGCCGTGGTCGCCAAGATGCGCGAGATCATCAGTCGCCAGATGTACGACGTGGCCATCCAGGCAGCGATCGGCGCCAACATCATTGCGCGCGAGACCATCAAGGCGCTGCGCAAGAACGTGCTGGCCAAGTGTTATGGCGGCGATATCTCCCGCAAGCGCAAGCTGCTCGAAAAGCAGAAGGCGGGCAAGAAGCGGATGAAGCAGATCGGTTCGGTCGAGGTGCCCCAGGAGGCGTTCCTGGCCATTTTGCAGGTGGAAGATTGATGCAGTTCATGCAAATTCTCACGTCCCTGGTGCTGGCCGGGTTCGCAGGCTATGTCGGCGCCTGGTACTTTGGTGCCATCGAGGGCAACTTTGCGCTGCTGCTGTTTCTGGCCACGGTGATTACCGGTGCGTACTGGCTGGCGGAGCGGTTCTACTTCTTGCCGGCTCGGCGCCGCGCGGCACAAGCGATAGAAGACGCTGCGGTGGCGCGCCGTGCCGAGCTGGACCGCATGGGCATCCAGAAGATCGATGTGGATGTGCAGGAGGCCAAGGGCCAGATCCTCATGCAGCCCTGGTGGCTGGACTGGACCGCTGGATTGTTCCCCGTGATCGTGGCGGTGTTCTTCCTGCGTTCGTTCCTTTTCGAGCCCTTCAAAATTCCGTCCGGCTCCATGATTCCGACCTTGCTTGTGGGCGACCTGATTCTGGTGAACAAGTTCACCTACGGGGTCCGCCTCCCGGTCATCAACACCAGGATTACCGAGGGCAACAAGCCGGTGCGTGGCGATGTGCTGGTGTTTCGTTATCCGCCGCAGCCCAGCCTGGACTACATCAAGCGTGTGGTGGGGGTACCCGGAGACGAGGTTGCTTACATCAACAAGCGCCTCACGATCAATGGCAAGGCCTTGGACACGAAAGCCGTACCGGACTTTTTCGAGGAAGACGCGATGCGTTACTTCAAGCAGTTCGAGGAGCAACTGGGTGAGAAGCCCCACCGCTTGTTGAACAACCCGGATGTGCCTGCCTTCGTGCAAGGCGCCAGCAATTTTGCCTATCGCGAAAACTGCCGCTACAGTGTGGAAGGGGTCACCTGCAAGGTCCCTGAAGGCCACTATTTCATGATGGGCGACAACCGCGACAACTCGCTGGACTCCCGCTATTGGGGCTTCGTTCCAGAGGGCAATATCGTAGGTAAGGCCTTTTTCGTCTGGATGAACTTCGGTAATCTCAAGCGCATCGGCTCATTCCACTGAGCGATTGCCGTTGCACACAACATTGAGGGGGTAATTTATGAAGATGTATCGCACCGCAAGCCGCTCGCGCCAACGTGGGCTGTCTTTTTTTGGACTGATTTTTATCGGACTCATTGCGGTGGCCACGTTCGCCATCGGAGGGCAGTCCGTGCCTATCTTCCTGGAGTACACCTCCGCAAAGAAGGCCATTGAAAAGGCCAAGGTAGAAGGCACGGTGCCGGGTGTGCGCGCTGCGTTTGACCGCGCGGCGGCGATTGACGACATCTCGTCCATCAAGGGCTCCGATCTGGATGTGACCAAGCGTGGTGACAAGGTGGTGGTGTCGTTCAAGTATTCGCGCGAAATTCCTCTGGCGGGGCCGGCCTATCTGGTTTACCGCTTTGAAGCGCAGACCAACTAGGTGCACGCCGGTCTCGTCGCGCTGCAGGGCCGCCTGCAGCATGTTTTTGTCGATCCTTCGCTGCTTCAGCGTGCCACCACGCACCGCAGCTTTTCTGCGGACCATAACGAGCGGCTCGAGTTCCTGGGCGACTCTGTCCTGAATCTGGCGGTCGCCAGCCTGCTGTACAGGCGGCTGTCTGCCTTGCCGGAAGGCGATCTCTCGCGGGTGCGCGCCAACCTTGTCAAGCAGGACACCCTGCACCAGCTCGCCGTGCGGCTGAAAGTCTCCGATGTCTTGCGCCTGGGGGAGGGCGAGGCCAAGTCCGGGGGGCAGCAGCGCCCCTCTATCCTGGCCGACGCCCTGGAGGCCTTGATTGGTGCGGTGTACCTCGATGCAGGATATGCCAGTGCCGAGGCGCTGGTGCACCGGCTGTTTGAAGGGGTCGAAATCAATCCCCAGATGCAGGCGGCGTCCAAGGATGCCAAAACCGCGTTGCAGGAGTGGCTCCAGGGCCGCAAAATGAAGCTGCCGCAGTACAAGGTCGTGGCGACGGTAGGGGCCGCCCACCGCCAGACCTTTGATGTCGAGTGCGATATTCCCGAACTGGGCCTGACCGAGCGTGGCATCGGTGGCTCGCGCCGGGCAGGCGAGCAGGCGGCTGCAGCGGCCATGCTTGCCACATTGAAAGCAAAGAATTTATGAATGATGCTACTAAAAATGTAGCTGGTGACGATGGCACAGAAGGCGCCTCCGTGCAAAACGACCTCGAAGCCATGTTGGCGGCCGCTGCGGTGCCTGCGGCCGTGCCGGGGCAGCGCTGTGGCGTGATCGCCATTGTGGGCAAGCCCAATGTGGGTAAGTCCACGCTGCTCAACGCCCTGGTGGGGCAGAAGATCAGCATCACTTCCCGCAAGGCGCAGACCACGCGCCATCGCATCACCGGCATCCGCACGCGCGAGCAAACCCAGTTTGTGTTCGTCGACACGCCAGGATTCCAGACCCGCCATGCCACGGCGCTCAACAAGTCGCTCAACAAGACCGTGATGGGTGCCATCGGTGACGTGGACCTGATCCTCTTCGTCGTCGAGGCAGGCAACTTCACGCTGGCCGACGCCAAGGTGCTGTCGCTGTTCAAGCCCGGCATTCCCACCTTGTTGCTGGCCAACAAGCTCGACATGGTCAACCGCCGTGCCGAACTGGCCCCCTGGCTCAAGAGCATGCAGGAGCGCCACCCGTTTGCCGAGTTCGTGCCCATGTCGGCCAAGAACAAGGGCGACATCGAGCGCCTTTTTGGCATCTGCGCCAAGTACCTGCCCGAGCAGGGCTGGTGGTATGCCGAAGACGAACTCACCGACCGCAGCGAGAAGTTCCTGGCCTCCGAAACCGTGCGCGAAAAGCTGTTCCGCTTTACCGGTGATGAGCTGCCCTACACCTCCACCGTGGTGATCGACAAGTTCGAGGAAGAGGCGAGCAAGCAGCACAAACGCCTGGTGAAGATCGCCGCCACCATTGTGGTCGAGCGCGACAACCACAAGATGATGGTCATCGGCGACAAGGGCGAACGCCTCAAGCGCATTGGCACCGAAGCCCGCCAGGAGCTGGAAAAGCTCATGGATGCCAAGGTGTTCCTGGAACTCTGGGTCAAGGTGCGCTCCGGCTGGGCCGATGACGAAGCGCGCGTGCGCTCCTTCGGCTACGAGTGACCTGCGGCGAGTCCTGATCGACCTGCCCACCGGCGTGCCTGCTGCCCGCCTGGTGGCAGGTTGTTGTTGCAACCCCCTCGCACCATCCTCCAAACCGTACCGTGGCAGCCGCCAAGCGCATTTCCGATGAGCCCGCTTTTGTGCTGCACAGCTACGACTGGAGCGAGTCCAGCCTGATCCTGGAAGTCTTCTGCCGCCGCCAGGGGCGTGTGGCTCTGGTGGCCAAGGGGGCGAAGAAGCCCACATCCAACTTTCGTCCCGTGCTGCTGCCGCTGCAGCCCCTGCTGCTCACCTACACCCTGGCGGGCGACGGCACGGCCGACATCCACACCCTCAAGGGCGCCGAGTGGGTGGGTGGTCACGTGATGCCCACGGGCGATGCGCTGCTCTCGGGCATGTACCTCAATGAACTGCTGCTGCGCCTGCTGGCACGGGCCGATGCACACACCGCGCTGTTCGATGCCTATGCGGGCGTGGTGCGCGTGCTGGCCAGCGAACACGGCGACGCACTGGAGCCCGTACTGCGCAGCTTCGAGCTGCTGTTGTTGCGCGAGATCGGCCTTTTGCCCAGCCTGGATGTACAGACCATGACGCTGGAGCCGCTCAAGGCCGACGCCCGCTACACGCTGGTGGCCGAAGGCGGTTTGCGGGCGGCCTCTGCGGCCGACCGCGCGGGGTTGACGGGCCGCCAGTGGACCGCCTTGCAGCGCGCGCTGGATGACGACGCTGCCAGCTACACCGCCACGCTGCGCGCCTGTGCCCCCGTCGCGGCGGAACTCAAGCCCCAGTTGCGCACCGTGCTGCAATACCATTGCGGCAGTCCCATGCTGCGCACCCGCCAGCTCATGATCGATCTGCAGGCCCTATGAACCAGCCATCCAACGCTTCGCATCCGACCACTGCCCTGTCGGTCAACGTCAACAAAGTCGCGCTGCTGCGCAACACGCGCCACCTGGGCATCCCCAGCGTCACGCGCGCGGCCACGCTGTGCCTGCAGGCGGGCGCACAGGGCATCACGGTGCACCCCCGGCCCGACGAACGGCACATCCGCAGCCAAGACGTGTTCGAGCTGGCCACGCTGATGAAAGCCTGGCCCGACCGCGAATACAACATCGAGGGCAACCCGTCGCAGAACCTGATGGATTTTATCCGCCAGGTGCGGCCCCAGCAGGCGACCTTTGTGCCCGACAGCGAAGACCAGTTCACCAGCGATCACGGCTGGAGCTTTCCGCAGGATGCGGAGCGCCTGGCGCCCCTGATCGCGGAGTGCAAGGCGCTGGGCGTGCGGGTGAGCCTGTTCATGGACCCGGTGCCCGAGCAGATGGCTGCCGCCAAGGCCGTGGGTGCCGACCGGGTGGAGCTGTACACCGAACCTTACGCCGCCGCCTGGGGTACGCCGCAGCACGCCACCGAGCTGAAGCGCTACGCCGCCGCTGCCCAGGCTGCGCTGGACGCGGGCCTGGGCGTGAACGCAGGCCATGACCTCAACCGCGACAACCTGGCGGCCTTTGTGCGCGAGGTGCCCGGCGTGCTCGAAGTCTCGATTGGCCACGCCCTCATTGCCGACGCGCTGGAGCTGGGCTACGCCGCTACGGTGTTGGCCTACCTGGGCTGCATCCAGGCAGGGTTTATGGGCTCGGTCAGTAACTCCTGATTTGATAGCTTAAAAGGCATGATGGACGGGCGGTAGCCGCCATTTTTATTCAAAAATTCTCATGATCTACGGCATTGGCACCGACATCTGCGACGTGCGCCGCATCGCCGCCAGCCTGGAGCGCCATGGCGAGCGCTTTGCCCAGAAGGTGCTGGCCGACGGCGAGCTGGCCACCTGGCGCGAGCGCAGCAGCCGCTGGCCCGACCGGGGGCTGCGCTACCTGGTCACCAGGTTCTCGGCCAAGGAAGCGTTCAGCAAGGCCATTGGCTTGGGGCTGCGCATGCCCATGACCTGGCGCCACTGCGAAGTGGCCAAGCTCCCCACCGGCCAGCCGGTGATCGTGCTGCACGGCGCGCTCAAGGAATGGTTTGATGCCCAAGGGCTGAAGGCGCACCTGAGCGTGACCGACGAGACCGACTACGCCGCCAGCTTCTGTGTGGTCGAGAAAATTTAAAGAAAATAGGCATCTACCGCGCGACTGGTATTCCTTGGTAGCTATATTTTTGATAGTAAATTCTGACGGACCCTGATGACTGAACACGCACCCCTGATCCTCGACGTGGCGGGCACCACACTCACCGACGTGGACCGCCGCCGCCTGGCCCACCCGCTGACCGGCGGCGTGATCCTGTTTGCCCGCAACTGGGACAACCGCGCACAGCTGCTGCAGCTCACCAGCAGCATCAAGGCCGTGCGTGACGACCTGCTCATCTGTGTGGACCACGAAGGCGGCCGCGTGCAGCGCTTTCGCACCGATGGCTTCACCCACCTGCCGCCCATGCGCGCCCTGGGCGAGATGTGGATGGACGACGGCCAAGGCGCCAAGGCCGTGCCCGGCAGCGGCGCCTTGCGCGCTACCAACGCCGCCACGGCAGCGGGCTATGTGCTGGGGGCCGAGTTGCGCGCCTGTGGTGTCGATTTTTCGTTCACCCCGGTTCTCGATATCGATTGGGGCGAGAGCGGTGTGATCGGCGACCGCGCCTTCCACCGCGACCCGCGTGTGGTCGCACTGCTGGCCAAGAGCCTGATGCACGGCCTGCTGCAGGCGGGTTTGGCCAACTGCGGCAAACACTTCCCCGGCCACGGTTTCGTCAAGGCCGACTCGCACACCGAGGTGCCTGTGGACAAGCGCAGCCTCAAGGCCATCCTGGCCGACGACGCCGCGCCGTACCCCTGGCTCAGCAGCACGCTCACCAGCGTGATGCCCGCCCACGTGATCTACCCCAAGGTGGACAGCCGCCCCGCAGGCTTCTCGCAGCGCTGGCTGCAAGACATCCTGCGCCGCCAGATGCGTTTTGACGGCGCCATCTTCAGCGACGACCTCAGCATGGAAGGCGCCCGCCGCCTGGACGGCCAGGTGGTGAGCTACACCGACGCCGGCATTGCGGCGCTGGAGGCGGGTTGCGACCTGGTGCTGCTGTGCAACCAGAGCCTGGGCGACGGCCAGGCCGTGGATGAACTCATCGACGGCCTGGAAAAAGCCCGCGAGCAGGGCCGTTGGCAGCCCAGCGTGGACAGCGAATCGCGCCGCCTGGCGCTGCTGCCCGAAACTTTGCCCCAGCCCTGGGACGAGCTGATGTACCAGCCTGCCTACCTGCAGGCGCTCGACCTGCTGCCCTGAGGGCCTGTTCGCGGCCCCGGGGCGTGCTGGATGGACTGCGGGCCCGCACGGCGTGCGCGCCGCTCGCAAGTCGCCAGCAGCAGTCAGCACGCCATGTGGCGGTGCTCCTGGCCCGCTGCCTCCAGCAGGGTCTGGATGCTGCGCAACTGCGCAGCCAGCCCGGGTGCCGGGGCCGGAAACACGCCGTCCAGCGCTGCCGTGCCCACGGTCAGCCCGGCGGCTTGGCCCGCGACGGCTGCTTCGATCCGCTCGGCCCGGTCAATAGAGCCCGCGATCACCACGGGCTTGTCCACCGCCGCAACCACGCGGCGAATCAGCGCTGGCACATCGCCCACAAACCGGTAGGCCAGCAGGTCCAGCCCATGCACGCCCTCCAGTGCTGCCATGCGCCTTGCGCTGGCCACGATGTCGTCGATGGAGCCGCCCAGCACACTCGGGTGCCCGGTCACGGAGCCGGGGAACGGGTAGTAGCGGATGGGAGTGCCCCGCAGCAGGGGCAGCACCACCTCGGGCCGCGTGCCACCCATGAGTACATCCACGCCCAGCGCTACGGCGGCCCTTGCCGAGGCGGCTTCGCTGGCCGCGTCCAGGCTGACCACCTCCAGGTAGCTCACGGCCCCGGCGGTGCGGATGGCGTCGGCCAGCTGCCGCAGGCCGGGCAGCGGCAGGCCCACATCCTTGAAGCCGATGTGTTGCACGCCAGCGGCCAGCACCTCGGGCACGAGGTCCAGGGCGTTGGTGACGGTGCGGTCCTGGCGGGTCAGCATGAAGATGAAATTGGGGCGCGGGCGTTGGGCCGCGGCTGGAGGGCGGCGAGGCAGCTCCGGCGTGGGGGCTGGTGCGCTGGCCGTGGAGGCCATGGACGCCGCGTACTGCAGCGCCTGCACCAGGCTGCAGGCGCTGGCCTGGCCCGTTCCGGCAATGTCGAACGCCGTGCCGTGGTCCACGGAGGTCCGTACGAAAGGCAGGCCGAGTGTGATGTTCACGCCTTGCTCCACGCCCAGGTACTTCACCGGGATCAGGCCCTGGTCGTGGTACTGCGCCACCACCACGTCAAAGTCGCCCCGGCGCGCGCGCATGAACACCGTGTCCCCGGGCCAGGGGCCGGATGCGTCGATGCCCTCGGCGCGCGCAGTGGCAATGGCGGGTGCAATCACCTGCTGGTCTTCGTTGCCAAAGAGTCCGTTTTCCCCCGCGTGGGGGTTGAGCCCGGCCACGGCCACACGCGGGTGGGCCATGCCCAGGCCCTGGCAGGCTGCGTGTGCAAGGCGGATCGCGCGCAGCTCGTTGTCGGGCGTCACGGCGGCAATGGCATCGTGCAAGGCCACATGGATGGACACCAGCACCACCCGCAATTCGGGGTTGGCCAGCATCATCGCGAAGTCGCGGGTGCCGGTGCGGGCCGCCAGGATCTCGGTGTGGCCGGGGTGGGTGATGCCTGCAGCGCGCAGGGCCAGCTTGTGGATGGGGGCGGTCACGATGCCGCGCACCCGCCCCGCCAGTGCCAGGTCGATGGCGCGTTGCACATAGGCGTGCGCTGCGGCTCCGGCCCGTGCATCGATCTGGCCCGGGGCCAGGTCGTGGGGCAGGGGTGGCCCGGCGGGCAGAACGGGGATGGCGCCCTGGGCCAGCGCTTGCGCGAGCCCGTCGAAGCTTTCGTTGATGGGCAGCACCGGGCAGCGTGCGCCCACGGTGTCTACCGCCTTTTGCAAGGCCGCGGTGTTGCCGATCACCACATAGGGAAGGTTGGAGCGGCGTGTGTCCTGCGCCAGCTTGGCGATGATCTCTGGGCCGATGCCCGCCGGGTCGCCCATGGTGATGGCGAAGGGAAGGGCGTTGGGGGCTGGTGGCTGCGGGGGGATGGTGGTGTGGGTCATGGGGTGGAGAACTCCGTGGGTGGCAGGGTGTGCAGCTGTTCGATGCAGCGGCGCAGGGTGTCTGGTTGGCCAAAGCCTCCGGCCTTGGTGGCAAAGGCCAGTGTTCGTGTGGGCAGCTGCAGTGCTCCGTAGGGCACGCCGGGCGCTACTTCGCCCAGCAGGTCGAGGTGGGTCGCCTGCAGCGCCTCGATCACGCGGCGGGCCGTGTCGCCACCGGTTGCCACCAACCCGTCCCACTGCGCTGCGCATTGCTTGGCCAGCCACGCGAGCTGCTGGGCGGGCTGGGCTGAGAACCCGGTGCGGCGTGGCGGGTGGTGGCCGGGCGCCGGGGTGCTGGTCAGGCACACGACGGGGTGTGCTGTCAGGGCCTGGGCCAAGGTGGTCAGCAGGGCCTGGAGTGTTGCCGTGGCCAGACCGGGTTCGCCCAGCGGGGGCAGGAGTCGCACCACAGGGATGCCCGCGCGCCGCAGTTCCTCCACCTGATCGCCGTTGGCGGGGTGCAGGCTGCCCACGACCACCAGGGTGCGCCGGGGACGCCGCAGGCGCGGTGGGCTTGTGGGGGCCGCCGGGCGTGTGGGTGCCCCATGGGCGCGGGCGAGTGCACCGGCCAGGCCTGGCGATCCCACCCAGAGAAGGTCCGGCCGATACAGGCCGGTGGTGGCAACGATGGCGTCGAGGTCGGCATCGGTGGCGGCGTCGTGGATGCTCAGGCGCTGCGCGTGCACACCATGCGCGCCACCCATCCGGGCCATGACCACGCTGGACGTTACCGGCGTGCGTGGGTCGCTGGCAAACACGGTTTGCTCCAGCGGCATGCCGTGCACCCGCTGGCATCCTTGTTCTGTGGTGCGCCCGGCCGCCGGGAACGCGGGCGCCACCAGCGCCTGCTGCCGGCCCGACCCATCCAGGGCGCCGAGGGTTTCGGCACCCAGGTGGCCGCGCAGTGTGGAGTCGATGGTTTTGAGAAGCACCGGCACGTGCCGCAGTGCCTGTGCGGCACGGCGAAACCCTGCCTGCGCCCGGTGGGGTGGCAGAAACCGGGTGTCAAGGTCGATGGCCAGCACGTCGGTGGTGTGTTGCTGCCCCAAGGCACAGGGGTGCAACAGGACACGTGCCGACCGCCCGCAGGCGGCGAAGGGCGCCGCACCGTCGAGGGCGCTGGTCAGGTCATCGGCCAGGATGGCGATCATGAAGGTTTCTTTTTTCTCAATTGAACTCTGGGTACTATGCTTGGATGAAAAGAATAAAAAAATCGATATCGACGCAGAAATCGGTTGAGTAAAAATCAAATAAAAGTGGTTTATGGAGTGGATTCCCAGGCTTCCCCATCTCTCGGCGCTGCGTGCGTTTGAAGCAACCGTGCGCCATGGCAGCGTTTCGCGCGCGGCGCGGGAGCTGCATCTGACCGATGGGGCGGTGAGCCGTGCCGTGCGTGATCTGGAGGGCAGCCTGGGCTTTGAGCTGTTTCAGCGTGGCAATCGTGCCGTGGTGCCCACCCCTACGGCGAGGGTGTTGGCCGACGATGTGGGCGCGGCGCTGGACCGTTTGCGTGCGGCCATGGACCGCGCCCGCCGCGCCGAAGGCGTGGGCAGGCCGCTGGTGCTTTCGTGCGAGCCCACTTTCCTCATCCGCTGGCTCATCCCGCGCCTGGCGCTGCTGCAGGAGGCTGTGGCGCCGGAGCGGGAGCTGCGGCTGGTGTCGGCCGGCGGGGCGGTGCATTTCGGCCGTGACGGGATCGACCTGGCGATTCGCCGCAATGACTTTCCGCTGTCGCCCGATATGGTGGCCGAGCCGTTTCTGGATGAGCGCATCGGCCCCGTGTGCCGTCCTGATCTGGCTACCACCTGGGCCCAGCAAGGGGCGCTGGAGGCCGTGCTGCTACACACGGCCACTCGCCCTGGGGCCTGGGAGGGGTGGGCGGGGTTGACCCACACGCGGGTGCAGGCCGTGCGGGAGGTGCGTTTTGAGCACTTCTACCAAAGCCTGCAGGCGGCAGTGGCAGGCGCGGGTGTCGCCATTGGCCCGGCAGCCCTGGTGGCCGACGACCTGGCCGCTGGTGTGTTGTGTGCACCGCGTGGTTTTGTGGCGGATGGCACCCGCTACCTGCTCATGGCGCCAGTGGCGGCGGGAGACGGGGCGGTCTTTGCCTCCGTTCTTGCCTGGCTGCGCTCGGCCTGCCAGTCCCTCGCGGCCGATCAGGCCTGAGTGCTGCTGGCGGGGCTGGCTCCCGCTGCTGTTGCCATTGGCGTTTGGGTGGCTGGTGTTTGTGTGGGCTGCTCGGCCGACTGTGATGTGGAGGCCGGGGTGGGCGGAACGCCCTGGAAGCGCCGCACCACCCGCTGGAACACCAGCGAATTCGGGATCTGAAGCCAGGCCACATGCTCGGCCGTCGCGCCATGGTCTTCGAGCGTGGTGTAGAGCAGGTTGATGTCCACCACACGCCCTTTGGCGCCGGGTTTTTCGGCGGTGTCCAGCACCTCGATGTAGTCACCGATTCGGAAAGGCCGCACCGTGAAGATGAGCAGCGCACAGAACAGGTTGGAGAGCACGCTCCAGGCCGCGAAAAAGGCCACGGCCCCCACGGTGGCAAACCCGGTGAATGCGGTCCAGAGCACCGTGGCCGAAACCCCCATGCGCTCCAGCACCAGCAGCAGCGCGCTGGCCACGATGATCCAGCGGATCAGCCCGTTCATGGGCACAACCAGTTCGTCGGGCACCTGGTAGTGCGCGCTGGCGCGGCGCACGATGCGGCGCAGCACCCGTTGGAGCAGCCAGGCTACGAACAGAATCAGCAGGATCTGCGTGCCGGGGATGATGACTTCCAGCCAGTCCTGCACCCAGTCGGGCAGGCGGGTCTTCAGCAGCTGCATGCGGGAAGCCACGGTGCGCGCGTTGCGCTCGGTGGCGTCAAACGAGAAGGCGGAAAAGAAACTCAATTGCGCAGTTGCTCCAGGGTGTCCATCTGCATTTCGAAGCTGAAGAAGCGGCTGCGGCCTTGCGCCTTGGCGGCATACAGTGCCTGGTCGGCCCGCATGATCATGCTTTCGGCATTGGTGCTGTCGTCGGGCACACAGGTGGTGATGCCGCCCGAGAGCGTCAGCAGGTTGCCCAGTGGCGAGTTGGCATGTTCAATGGCCCGCACCCTGAGCAGTTGCCCCAGGGCCCGCGCGAAGGTCATGGCGCCTGAGCGCGGTGTGTTGGGCAGGATCAGCGCGAATTCCTCGCCGCCATAGCGCGACGCCACGTCGCGGGGGCGCACGCACACGTCGCGCAGCAGGCGACCTACTTCCCGCAGGCAGGCATCGCCTTTCACGTGCCCGCTGGCGTCGTTGAAAAGCTTGAAGTGGTCCAGGTCACACAGCATCAGCGTGAGCGGCATGCCGTCGCGGCGTGCGGCCAGGATTTCGTTGTGCAGGATGCGGTCAAAGCCCCGGCGGTTGACGAGGCCCGTGAGGGCGTCGATCTCCACCATTTCGTTGAGCCGCTGATTGGCCGCATGCAGCTCGGCCGACATCAGCACCAGCCTGCGCCGCATGTCCAGCAGGCGTCGCATGGCGCGCAGCTTGGCCATCAGGACGATGGGCTTGACGGGCTTGACGAGGTAGTCGTCGCCCCCCACCTCGATGCCGCGCCACACATCGAGTTCGTTGTCCAGGCCCGACAGGAAAATGATGGGGGTCCAGTCCCCGGCCTCGCTCTCGCGCATCTGTTGCGCCACCCAGTAGCCATCCTTGCCGGGCAGCCGGATGTCCAGCAACACCAGATCCGGGCGGCGGGTCTTGAACAGCTGCAGCGCTGCATGGCCCTCGGAGGCTTCGACGATGTCGGACACCCCGGCCCGCCGCAGCTCGGCCACCAGCGCGGCACGCACCGAGCCCTGGTCCTCGACCACCAGCACCGAGAAAGCATTGCCCGAGGGCAGGGGTTCGGTGGCCGGGTAGGGGGCGTTGCTGGAACTGAATGGCACGGGGTGTCTCCTTGGGGCCGTCAAAGGGCGCGGTCTCGGGTCTCCCGGGGCGTTGTCCCCGGTGCCCTGGCTTCTGGCCTCAGGACTCGCGGCGCAGTGCGGGGAAAAGAATCACGTCGCGGATGCTGGGGCTGTCGGTCAGCAGCATCATGAGGCGGTCAATGCCAATGCCACAACCCCCTGTGGGGGGCATGCCGTACTCCAGCGCGCGCACAAAATCGTGGTCGTAGAACATGGCTTCGTCGTCGCCGCTGTCCTTGGCGGCCACCTGGGCGTGAAAGCGTGCGGCCTGGTCTTCGGCGTCGTTCAGTTCGCTGAAGCCATTGCCGAACTCGCGGC
>JADMJR010000324.1 GCA_018780365.1 Acidovorax sp.
GCCAGGGCGGCAAAGCTGTCCACGCCCTGGGTCTGCATGGTCTCGATCAGCATGGCGCGTGCGGCGCTGCCTGAAAACGGTTTGACCAGGGCGGTGGGCAGGGCATCCACAAACCGCGCGTCGGCGCCCAGCGTGGTCACGCACCAGCGGATGCCATCGAGCACATAGCCCAGCGCCCCCGAGGCGCGGAACACGCCCACGGCGCACAGCATGGCCACCAGGTAGGGCAGCAGGCCCTTGGCCACGTCAAAGCCCTCCCGGGCGCCGTCGATGAAGGCTTCGTACACCGGCACCTTGCGCCACGCACCCAGGGCCACAAACAGCACCACCAGCGCAAACAGCGTGAGGTTGCCCAGCAGCGACGACAGCGAAGCCAGAGCGGCGGCGCTGAGCGTGGTGAGCAGCGCCATGAAACCGCCCAGCACCAGCGCCACCGGCAGCAGGTAGGCCAGCACCACAGGGCTCCACAGCGGCAGGCGCTGCACCACGGCCACGCTGAGCAGCCCCACCAGGGTGGATGCGGAGGTGGCCAGCAGGATGGGGAGGAAGACCAGCGTCGGGTCGGGCGCGCCTTGCTGCATGCGGTACATGAAGATGGTGACCGGCAGCAGCGTGAGCGAGGACGCGTTGAGAACCAAAAACAATATCTGCGCGTTGGTGGCGGTGTCGGGCTCAGGGTTCAGCTCCTGCAGCGACTTCATGGCCTTCAGCCCCATCGGCGTGGCTGCGTTGTCCAGCCCCAGCGCGTTGGCAGCAAAGTTCAGCGTGATCAGCCCCAGCGAGGGGTGGCCGCGCGGCACCTCGGGCATGAGCTTGGCAAACAGCGGCGCCAGCCAGCGCGCCATGGCGTCCACAAGGCCCGCCTTCTCGGCGATGCGCAAGAACCCCAGCCACAGTGTGAGTGTGCCAAACAGCAGCACCATCACCTCGACCGACAGCTTGGCCATCTGGAACAGCGCCTGCACCATGGCCGAAAAGATCTCGGCGTTGCCGCCCACCAGCCACTGGGCCAGCGCGGCCACCGCCGCCGTGAGGAAAAAACCCAGCCACAGGGTGTTGAGCATCAGCGTTCCTGCAAGCAGAGGGGGGAGGGGATTCTCATGCTGCCGAGGTTACCCGCCCTGCAGTCCGTGCGCTGTGGGCAGCGTGGTTGGAAGGCAACGAAACGGTCGGTGGTATCCTATAGGGTTCGGTCTGAATTTGCGCCAACGCCTTGAAGGAGGCATCTGAGCGCTTTGACGGGCCCCCGAACCTGTGGGTGGCCTGTGCAAGGCCACCCACAGGTTCCCATTACAAGGCGCCCTGGCGCGCCGCAACACCACCAAAGAAAAGAGATCCATCATGGGCGCGCAGTGGAAAGCAAAGGGCAAGGCACAGGTGGCCGATGCCAAGGGCAAGCTGTTTGGCAAGCTGGTCAAGGAAATCACCGTGGCCGCACGCGGCGGTGCCGACCCGGCTGGCAATGCGCGCCTGCGCCTGGTGGTGGAGCAGGCCCGCAAGGTCTCCATGCCCAAGGACACGCTGGAGCGCGCCATCAAGAAGGGCTCGGGCACCGGGGCCGATGCCGTGAACTACGAGCGCGTGATCTACGAAGGTTTTGCGCCCCACCAGGTGGCCGTGATGGTCGAATGCCTGACCGACAACGTCAACCGCACGGCGCCCGAAATGCGCGTGCTGTTCCGCAAGGGCCAACTGGGCACCTCGGGCTCGGTGGCCTGGGATTTCAACCATGTCGGCATGATCGAAGCCGAACCCGCCAGTGGCGACGCCGACCCCGAGTTGGCCGCGATTGAAGCCGGTGCGCAGGATTTTGAAGCGGGCGATGAAGAAGGCACCACCACCTTCTGGACCGACCCCACCGACCTCGACCTGGTCAGCCGTGCGCTGCCAGCCCATGGGTTCAATGTGTTGTCGGTCAAGCTGGGCTACAAGCCCAAGAACCCCGTCAACCCCGCCAACCTCACGGCAGAGCAGCTCGAAGAGGTCGAGAACTTCCTGGCGGCCATCGACGGCAACGACGATGTGCAGAACGTGTTTGTGAGCCTGGGGGGGTGATGCACGGCTGCTGGCCCCTGCGGCCTGCGCCATGGCCACCGGCTCTCACACCACCCACCTTTTCATGACTGCAGACCACTACGCTGCCCTCGGGCTGGCGGCCAATGCGTCGCTGGCCGACATCAAGAAGGCCTTTCGGCAGAAGGCCTCGTTCTACCACCCCGACCGCAATGACGCGCCGGACGCAGCCCAGCGTTTTGCCCAGGTGCAAAAGGCCTATGAGGTGCTGTCGGACGACGAGGCCCGCCAGGCCTACGACGACAACCGCCGCCGCAACCTGCTGGACGACCCACTGCAGACCGCGCAAGAGATCTGGCAGGCCTATTCCGCGCGCATTTTTTCTTCTTCCTCTTCTTCTCCGTCCTCTTCTTCGTGAAACTTTCTCCCTACTTTCATGACCTGCGCTCCGCCTACCAGGCCGAGCTTGATGATCTGGTCTCCGACTCCGAAGGCAACGACGTTTTGCGCAAGCGCCTGGCGGAGAAGCGCAATGAGATTGCCTTTTTGGTGCAGATGATGGAACTGGCCCCCGAGATGGTGGCCGTGGTTTTCCACCGGGGGTTCCGTTTCACCAAGCCCGCTGCGGTCGAGCACCTGCTGGGCCTGTCGGTGGATGACCTGCCCGACTGGCACAGCCTGACCCATGCCATTGGGCTGGAGCCCTGGGCGATGAGCTTGGCGCAAACTGTTCTGCGCGAGCCCCAGGGCGCGCGCTTCATGGCCGTGGCCGCAGGGCTGGAGTACCTGCAGCAACACGCGCGCATGGCACCCGCAGCGGCTGCCCATGCCGAGGGCGATGCGGAAGATGGTGAAGACGCCGCAGAGCACGATGACGATTACAACGCGTTGAGTGCTGACGACGCCGCTGATCCGAAAAACAGCCGCAGCCGCGAAGAAGCCAGCTCCAACTGGCTGGCCGATGCCGGTTTCGACCGCAAGGAATGACCATGAGCAGCAGCAACACCCATCTCGCCCTCATCACCAAAACGACCAGCCTCATCGCTGCCGGCGACATCGTGGGCGCCGAATCGGCGCTGGCCGAGCTGGCCGACACGGACGGTGACAACGCCTTGATGGTGGTGCTGGACCAGCTCGCGCCCAAGGACATCCTGGCCGTGATGCGCGAGTACGACGACTCCAAGGCCTCGGTGGTCAACCTGCTGGTCACGCCCGAGCAGTTCGCGCGTGCCATGGTGCTGGAGAAGCAGTACAAGGACCTCACCCACACCCACCTGCGCAACATGGTCAACGCCGTCGTTTTCCGCGACGACGCCGACCCGGTGGAGTTCCTCACCGCCATTGGCAACCTGGAAGGCGGCAGCGAGGCACTGGCCAACTACTTTGCAGAAAAGTGGAGCCGCATCGAAGCCTTTGCCCGCACCGGCACCTTCGACGCGGTGGAAGACTACGGCCTCACGCTCACCGACGACGAGCTGCTCGCCTCGGGCTATGTGCAGCCCCGTGTGGATCTGGACGAGGTGGCCGACCGCGACTGGATGCAGATGGCCTGGCTGCTGCGCTACGAGTGCCGCGATTTGTTCATCGAGATGCTGCTGGTGCTGCGCGCCAAGGCCCGCGCCTTTGACCTGGGGCTGGAAGAGGGCGACGAGCCTGCGGAAGAAGACGACGGCAAGTTTGAAACCAGCGACACCGACCGCGGCAAGGCCACGCCGGCCGCCCGCACTTCTGACGAAGAATCTGCGATCTAGAGAACATCCCCCTGTGGCGCTGCGCGCCTTCCCCCTTCTCTCGGATCACTGCGTGATTCGGGAAGGGGGACACCGCCTTCGCTGCGGGGCGGCCCTTGCTCGGCGGTCCTGGCCTGGTGCCGCGCCAGTTGCAAAGAGCGTGAGCAACGCGATGGAGTACCTGCATGACCTTGCCCCCTACGACTGCTTCTGATTCGCCAGCGGGCGCCAATGCCCTGCAACTCCACGACGCCCGCCCATTTTTTGAAAAGGCGCTGGTGCATGGCGTGCAGCACGGCATCCTCGGTGCGGACCGGCTCGCGGCCATCAACGCCGATGCGCCCAAGGGCATGGTGCAGATTGCGCGCTACTTTGGCAGCGAGTTTTTGCGGCCTGAGCTGGAAAAAGCCCGTGACCGCATGGTCAACCTCATCAGCCTGTACCTGCTGGACACCACCGAGGGCGACCTGACCCGAGCGGCCATTTCGCTGCGCGACCATTCTTTCCTGTCGCGCTCCAAGGGGGGCTCTGACATGCTCAAGCGGCTGATCGCCCTGCCCGAGAGCAGCAATTTCGGCATGGCCGGTTATGCCGATGCCGAGACACCGCTGCTGGCGGTGTGGTCGCTGCGCAGCCACGCCGACTACCGGGCCGAGCTGGCGCGCCGCACGCACATTGCCCAGGCCCTGCATGCGGCCCAATGGCTGGCCGAACAGTACGCGCTGGACACGGACGACCTGGAGGCCGCAGGCGCCGACGCCGAGGCGGTGATCCGCACCGGCCTGCTCATGCAGGCCCTGGCACCCCAAGCCATGGCGCTGGGCGAATGGCCCCATGCCACCGCGTTCGAGAAACTGGTCACCGCCTTGCGCAAGAAAAAGCTGGCCGTTCCGGCCCAGCTGCGGCTGCCAGCGGGCGTGCCTGCAGATCTGCGTGCGGCCATGCTGGCCCAGTGCGCCACCGTGCTGTCCGATCTGCCCAAGCTGCTGGATGCCACAGCGGCCCTGCGCATGCTGCTGCGCCCCACGGGCGCCTTCCGCGCACGGTACTTTTTGCGGGACGACCCGCTGGCCGAGGTGGACGACTACCACCGCAGCCTGGATGCGCTGGAAGAAGACGGGGCGGAGCCCCCCCAGCCCGCCAGCAAGACCTGGATCAAGACCACGGCGGGCAACGACGACGAGCACGCGCTGCTCACGCTGTTTCTGTGCCTGGCGGCGGGTGCGCCCAAGAAAACGCTGTTGACCGAGAAGACCGCCGCCAGCCTGGTGCGCAAGATCCGCAAGACCGGCCTGCAGCCTGCATTGGCCAGCGATTTCATCCGGGGCCATGCGCCCGGCGCCTACCAGCAGGACTATCTGGCGCTGTGGGCCAGTTTTGTGCAGGATGCCGAAAAAACGCTGGCCAGCGACATGGACTACCAGATGCACGATGCGCTGGCCCTGTTGCGCAGGGAGTGCCACGTCGCCGGGTGATCGGGGTGGGGCGCCGGCCGGTGCCCACGCCCGTGGCCTGCACGTGTTGGCGGACTGACGGGTGGTCCGTCTGAATCCCACTGGTCAGGTGGGTTCTTCAGGGCTCTCAGGCGATGGCCGGGTATGCCCCCGTGCCTTCGGGCCAGGGGGTCAGCACCTCGAAGCCGTCGGCCGTCACGGCCACCATGTGCTCCCACTGGGCGGACAGTGAGCGGTCGCGCGTGACCACGGTCCAGCCATCGGCCAGCTCCTTGGTTTCGCGCTTGCCCGCGTTGACCATGGGCTCGATGGTGAAGACCATGCCTTCCTCCAGGCGCAGCCCCTGGCCGCGCTGGCCGTAGTGCAGCACCTGGGGCTCGTCGTGGTAGACCTGCCCGATGCCATGCCCGCAGTATTCGCGCACCACGCTGAACCGCTCGCGGTGCGCCACGGTCTGGATGGCATGCCCCACGTCGCCCAGCGTGGCGCCGGGGCGCACCTGCAGAATGCCCGCCCGCATGGCCTCGTAGGTGGTGTTGACCAGTCGGCGCGCCAGGGGGGTGGGCTCGCCCACAAAATACATGCGGCTGGTGTCACCAAACCAGCCATCCTTGATGATGGCCACGTCGATGTTCACGATGTCGCCTGCCTTCAGCACCTTGTCGGGTGCCGGGATGCCGTGGCAGATCACATGGTTGACAGAGGTGCACACCGTCTTGGGAAACCCCAGGTAGCCCACGTTCGCGGGGATCACCTTCAGTTCGTGCACGATGAAATCGTGGCAGCGCTGGTCCAGCTCCTCGGTGCTCACACCGGGCTGTACGTGCGGGCCGATCATGCGCAGCACCTCGGCCGCCAGCTGGCCAGCCTCCCGGGCCATGGCGATTTCGGCGGGGGACTTGAGCGAGACGCGGGACTTCATTGAACCCGCCGCCCCGAGTGGCCGGACGCAGTGGCCAGCGCGGCAGCCACTGTTGCCAAGTCGAAGCCCCCAGCCTGCTCGGCCCGGATCAGCAGTTGGCAGATCTCGCGGTGGTCGAGGTCGGGATGCAGCTCTGCCAGCATGCCGACACGCATCCAGTGCTCGGCCTGCGCATTGATGGAGCGCGACAGCGCATTGCTGGCCACGCGGAGGTTTTCATGCATTTGGTCGGAAATTTTGACGATACCCATGGTGAGATTATACAAAACATATGCGTTTCGTATGTTTTTCGTCCGACGGACGACTCCCATTGGTCGGTGCATGAGGGCGGCTGCGGCGGGATTCCGCGCGGGGTAGGGTGTGGCGACAAGGTGTCGCACGGTGTCCAAAGTGGGCATGGCAAGTGGGCTCGGCTTGTGTTGCTGTCTGTCACGCCCCCCAAAGAACCCCAACGGGACCTGCGCTTTTGGCGGAGGGCCGGTTAACATTCAGCCCGCTTTCCTGCCGGGTTTGCGGGGGCCGTGAGGCCCCCAGACTTCCTGGCGGAGCCGCACCGTTCAACCCGACCTGCCAGCCCACGCCCCCTCAGTGCACAGCCCCACTCTTGTCATCGTTGCGGCCATTCTTTCGACGCTGGTGACCGTCGTGCTCTACGCGGTCTGGTATTTCAACAAGCACATACCCGGCCTGCGGCTGTGGATGCTGTCGTTTCTGTGTGCGTCGGTGTACTGCGTCAACCTGCTGGTGCGCGACCACCTTCCGCTGGCGCTGTGGGTGTCGGTGGTGCTGACGCAGGGCTCGATTGCGCTGGCGGCCTATCTGTGTTTTCAGGGAGGGCGCGCCTACATGGGGAGGGCGCCCGTGCCGCACTGGATTGCGGGCTGTGCCATGGCCGTGGTTCTGGCGCTGTCGGTGTATTTCACCGAGGTGCAGCCCCATCTGGGGGCCCGTTTTGTGCTCTCGGGTCTGATGTCGGGCGTGTGTTTTTTGCTGACCGCGCACACCATCGCCCATGGCGGTTTCCGCAAGGTGCCCCTGCGCTATCTGTTTGCTGGCGTGCTCGCTTTCCATGGCGGTTTTGTGCTGCTGCGGCCCTTGTTGTTCAGGCTGGCATTGCCCGAGGGGGCGGTCGATCCCGAATCCGGCATGGTGGTGATGCTGTCGCAGTTTGTGGTGATGGAGGCCATGCTGGCGTTGGTGCTGACGGCGTTTGGCGCGCTGATGCTGACCAACGAATTCATCACCAGCGAGCTGCGCCACCTGGCCGAGGTGGACCCGCTCACCAATGTGTTCAACCGCCGGGCGTTCCTCACGCTGCTGGACAAGGCCATCAGCAGTGCGCAGCGCACGCAGACCGCGCTGCCGGTACTGGTGATGGACCTGGACCATTTCAAGAAGGTCAACGACACCTGGGGGCACCGTGCCGGCGACGATGTGCTGCGCCATTTTGTGATGCTGGCCAACCGCTGCCTGCGCAAGGAAGACGTGATCGGCCGCCTGGGCGGCGAGGAGTTCGCCATTTTTCTGCCCAACGCGGGCGGGGGCGGCGCCATTGCCGTGGCGGAGCGGTTGCGCGCTTTGGTCGAGGCGCACCCGGTGGTCACGGGCCAGCGCTCCATTGCGCTCACCGTGAGCGTCGGGGTCACGCTGTGCCCGGGTGGCGAATCGGCCGACGCAGCGCTGCAGCGGGCGGACGAGGCCATGTACCTGGCCAAGGAGCGGGGGCGTAACCGGGTGGAGATGTTGTCCCGGATGGCCATGGCAGCCGCCTGACCGGGGGGGAACGGCGCGCAACCGGTGCCCCGGGCCGCCGCCCTGCGGAAAACGCGGCCTGTGTCGGCTGGCCGACCCTGGTGCCAACCCGATGCGGCCCGGGCAGGGGCGGGGCCTGGCCCAGGTGCCGCAGAATGGTCATTTCCGCCTTTCCTTCACGCACAAACGAGCAGACCCATGGCAGTGACTCCCCACCGTGGTGTGCAGAGCGCCCCACCCAACCCTGACATCCCTGACGTCCCCGATATCCCCACGACCCGCGATACCCGCGATACCCGTAGTACCTGTAACACCCGGGAGCCCTCGGCGTTGCCCAGTGCACCCTCCCGCAGATCCCTCTTGCGGTCGGGTGTGGGCCTGGCCGCCGTGGGCTCGGTGGTGGTGGTTGGGGCGGGTTATTTTTGGCACCGGCCGGGCAATGACCGGCAACTGGTCTTTGGCTCCCTCCGCGAGGCCCTGGGGGAGGTGGAGCGCCTGAACGCCGCCTCGGTGCATGCGCTGGCGCCCGCCACGGTGTGGAACTGGTCGCAGACCCTGGAGCACTGCGCGCAAAGCATTGAATACTCGCTGCAGGGATTCCCTGCGCCCAAGTCGGCGCTGTTCCAGCGCACCCTGGGTGCTGCCGCTTTCAGCGTGTTTGCACAGCGTGGCCGCATGAGCCACAGCCTGGCGGAGCCGATTCCTGGCGCCCCCGCGCTCGACGGATTGGCGCCCGATGCCACGGCCGCACTGGCCCGCCTGCGCAAGGCCGTGCAAGACTTTGCCGCCTATACAGGCACCCTGCACCCGCACTTCGCCTATGGGGCATTGAGCCGTGCGCAGTATGAGCAGGCGCACGCCATGCACCTGGCCAACCACCTGTCAGCGTTTGACGGGCGCAGCCAGGGGTGAGGTTTGTCTTCTGCGGCCACGGCAGTGCACTGCCGCTGTGGGCTGCCTGCGGTGCATGGCCGGCGAATTGGGGTGGGGGCAGGCCCAGCGGCAGCGCGTTGCTGCACTGGTGGGGGCCTTATTGCACTGTGCTGGCGCGGTGCTGGAGCGGTGCTGGAGCGGCACTGGCGCGGTTTTGCCAGACCCTCACCCGCACGGCGTGCTGGATGAACTGATTGCTCCTAAAATTGTAGCTATCAGCGCTTGATGGACGGGCGGTAGCGCCTATTTTTATAGAAAATTCACGCTCTCTGGCCGCCCTGGCAGATGCAGCTGCGCCTGGGGGGCGGGCTGGTGCGCCAGCCGCTTGCCGCGCCGCCACACGCCCAGGCGCGCGGCGCGCAGGCGCAGGGCATCGACCGGATTGTGTGCGTGCAGCAGCACCAAGTCGGCATGGGCACCCTGCACGATGCCGTAGCCCTCCAGCCCCAGCAGGCGCGCGGGGTTCACCGTCACCGCATCAAAACACTGGCGCATCGCGGCCTGGCTGGTCATCTGGCCCACATGCAGGCCCATGTGCGCGGCTTCGAGCATGTCGGCGCTGCCGCCGCTGTACCAGGGGTCGAGCACGCAGTCGTGGCCAAAGGCCACAGTGAGGCCGGCGGCCATCAGCTCGGGCACGCGGGTCATGCCCCGGCGCTTGGGGTAGGTGTCGTGGCGGCCCTGCAGCGTGATGTTGATGAGCGGGTTGGCCACCACGCCCAGGTCGGCCTCGGCCATCAGGGGGATGAGCTTGCTCACGTAGTAGTTGTCCATGCTGTGCATGGAGGTGAGGTGCGAGCCCGTCACGCGGCCCTGCAGGCCCAGGCGCTGGGTTTCAAAGGCCAGGGTTTCCACATGGCGTGAATGTGGGTCGTCGGACTCGTCGCAGTGCATGTCCACACGCTTGCCTTGGCTGGCCGCCAGCTCGCAGAGGATCTTCACGCTCTCGGCCCCCTGGGCCATGGTGCGCTCGAAGTGCGGGATGCCGCCCACCACATCCACGCCCAGGTCCAGTGCGCGTTTCAGGTTGGCCAGGCCACCGGGGGCGCGCAACACGCCGTCTTGTGGGAAGGCCACGAGCTGCAGGTCCAGATAGGGCGCCACGCGCTGTTTCACATCCAGCAGCGCCTGCACCGGCAGCAGGCTGGGATGGCTGGTGTCAACGTGCGAGCGAATGGCCAGCAGCCCGCGTGCCACGGCCATGTCGCAGTACTGCAGGGCCCGTTCGACGATGGCCTCGTGTGTCAGCATGGGCTTGAGTTCGCCCCACAGCGCAATGCCTTCGAGCAAGGTGCCGCTCTCGTTCACACGCGGCTGGCCGTAGCTCAGCGTGGAATCCATGTGGAAATGGGCGTCCACAAACGGCGGGCTCACCAGCAGGCCACCGGCATCCACCGTCTCGTGCGCGGGGGCCTGCAGGCCTTCGGTCACTTCGGTGATGCGGCCGTCTTGCACGGCAATCGACATGTTCTGGCGGCCGTCGGGCAGGGTGGCGTGGTGGATCAGAAGGTCGAGCATGGAGATGAGTGTAGATTGCGCCGCTGTGCCATGTTTTCTTCAAAAGAGGAGGTCCATCCGATGAACGCGCATGAAAAATTGAACTACGTCGAATTTGCGGCACGCGACCTGCCGGCCACCAAGTCGTTCTTCGAGAAAGCTTTTGCATGGGCCTTCGTGGACTACGGCCCGGAATACATGGCTTTTTCGGGCCAGGGGCTGGACGGTGGCTTCTTCCAGGCCAGCCTGTGTTCCACCCCGGCCACTGGCGGCGCCTTGCTGGTGTTCTACAGCGCAGACCTCGAAGCCACATTGGCCAAGGTGGAGGCAGCGGGGGGCCGCGTCGCCAAGCCGGTGTTCGACTTTCCGGGTGGGCGGCGCTTTCACTTCACCGAGCCCAGCGGCAACGAGTTTGCGGTGTGGTCCGATCAACGCTCCCCCTTGCGGTAAGGCTTCATCAAAGCTTGCGGATAGGCCGCCTTGCGCGCCACCAGCACCAGCGCCAGGATGGACAGCAGGTAGGGCAGCATCAAATACACCTGGTAGGGCAGCCAGGCATCGCCCGCTTGTTGCAAACGCAACTGCAGCGCATCGAAAAACGCAAACAGCAGCGCACCCAGCAGCGCCTTGCCCGGCCGCCACGAGGCGAACACCACCAGCGCCACGCAGATCCAGCCGCGCCCGTTGATCATGTTGAAGAAGAAGGCGTTGAAGGCCGACAGCGTGAGGAACGACCCGGCCATGCCCATCAGCGCCGACCCTGCCACGATGGCGCCCGTGCGCGTGGCTGCGACCGGGATGCCCTGGCCTTCGGCCGCCTGCGGGTTCTCGCCCACCATGCGCACCGCCAGGCCCAGCGGTGTGCGCAGCAGCACCCAGGCCAGCAGCGGCACCAGCAGCAGCGCCAGCAGTGTGAGCGGCGTCTGTGCTGACAGGACAGGGATGCCCAGCCATTCCATGGGCGCAAACGGCTCGATGGTGGGCGGCGTGTTCACTTTGGGGAAGCTCACGCGGTAGCCGTAGTAGCTGAGCGCCGTGGCCAGCAGCGTGATGCCGAGGCCCGACACATGCTGTGACAGCGCCAGCCCCACCGTCAGCCACGCATGCAGCAGCCCGAATGCCGCCCCGGTCAGTGCCGCCACCAGCACGCCCGTCCACAGCCCGTAGCCCGCGTACACCGCCAGCCAGCCGGTGAAGGCGCCTGCAACCATGATCCCTTCAATACCCAGGTTGAGCACGCCCGCGCGTTCGCACATGAGCACCCCCAGCGTGCCCAGGATGAGCGGGGTGGCCACCCGCAGCGTGGCGATCCAGAACGCGGGGTTGGCGAGGATGTCGAGCAGTTCGGTCATGTGGCTGCTCTGGCATGGTTTGCTTTGTTTTTGATAGCTAAAAAGGCATGATGGACGCGCGGTAACGGCCCATTTTTCTTGAAATTCTGGTGCGAATGAAGGTTCATTCCGCCCTCACTTCCAGCGCACGCGGTACTGCGTGAGCAGCCCGGCCACCAGCACCGCAATCAACGAGGTCGCCACGATCACATCGGCAATGTAGGTGGGCACGCCCACCGCGCGGCTCATGCTGTCGGCCCCCACCAGCACGCCCGCCACAAAGGTGCCCGCCGCAATCACGCCCAGCGGGTGCAGCCCCGCCAGCATGGCAATCACGATGCCGCTGTAGCCGTAGCCGGGCGACATGTCCAGCGTCACATAACCGGTGCGGCCCGCCACCTCGATAGCCCCCGCCAGCCCCGCCAGCCCGCCCGAGAGCAGGGCCACCAGCACCACCGTGCGGGTGATGGGCACACCCGCAAAGGCCGCTGCCCGCGCATTGGCCCCGGCCGCGCGAATGTCAAACCCCGGCACCGTGCGCGCCAGCAGCGCCCACAGCATCACAGCCAGAGAGATGGCCCACAGCAGCCCCGTGTGCAGCCGTGTCTGCGGCACCAGCTTGGCCAGTTCCATGTCGCCCTGCAACGCCACACTCTGCGGCCAGCCCATAGAGAGCGGGTCTTTCATCGGGCCATCCAGCAGGGCCGAGACGAGCAACAGCATGATGAAGTTGAGCAGCAGCGTGGTGACCACCTCGTCCACCCCCAGCCGCGCCTTCATCAGCGCCGGGCCCAGCAGCAGCGCGGCCCCGGCCAGCGCAGCCGCCAGCATCATGAGCGGGAAGAGCAGGTAGGGCGACCACTCCAGTCCCGTGCCGCCGTGCATGCCGCCCACGGCCACGGCGGCCAGCGCGCCTGCATAGAGCTGACCTTCAGCCCCAATGTTGAACAGCCGGGCGCGGAAGGCCACGGCGGCCGCCAGCCCGGTCAGGATCAGTGGCGTGGCGCGGGTGAGGGTTTCGGTCAGCGCAAACACCGAGCCGAACGCGCCTTGCAGCAGCAGCGCGTAGGTCTGGCCGACGGGTGCGCCCGCCCACAGCACCAGCAGGCCGCTGACGAGCAGCGTGAAGACCACCGCGCCCACGGGCGCCAGCACATAGACGGCGGGGGAGGTGTCGTTGCGTTTTTCGAGTCTCATGCGTCGGGGATTTCTGGCAAATCTTCGATTTTCATATTAAGGAATCGAAGCCTAAAGTCCAAAGGATCTGCAACTGCTAACTTAAGGTGCACATGGTCCCAGTCTTCGCTTTTGCTTAAAGATGCTCTTAGTGCTGCCATTTTTGAAATAGGGCATCGCGCTCCGATAATTATGAGCTTTATATTTTTTTTTGGAATTTCGTACAGCTGTATTTTTTTGTTGTATGGGTCTATTTTAATTTGATTTTTTTCATCTTTCGCGATAAGTAAATTTTCGTTAGTGAAATTTTGTATACGCCACTCCTGTTCATAGCTCCAGTGCGTACTTTTTGTTGATAATATTTTGTGTGAGCGTCCAAAAAAATAATCATGGTAGCCAAAGGACTGTTTTGTCGGTCTACTCTCCCGATACATGACTCTTCTGATTTTTAGTCCACTTGGAAGCTCCTCAGATTTTTGTTTTTTTAAAAAGTGATGAGGATCGATGGCGACAACGAATCCTTGATGCTCGGATCCATAATGAGACCACATGAGTAAGTTGTCATAAGTCTCTGAGAAACATATTGTTCCGTGCTCGAACTCAGTTGTAGAAGGTTGTGAATTTTTTGTTGATATGAATTTTTGAATCAGTGATTTTGAATATTTGTTGTTATCTCTGAAAGGGGATTTAAGTGAATGGAATTCTTCTGTGGTGAGTTCATTAAAGAATTTTTCATCGCTAGGCGATTGCTCAAAGGGATCATTAAGTGCTTCACGCTGGGTAACTCTTAATGCTGGACTGTCAAAAAATTGCGTAGTTTTTGGCAGATATTTGTAAAAATAATCGGGGTAATTTAATTCCATTTCATGCCTCCACTATCCCCGCCATTGCTAGGCCAATCGATTCACGAGACCAGTATTCAGATGGCTGAGCTTTACTCAGTTGCCCGTCATGCATCACTGCCACGCGGTCGCCCAGCGCCAGCACTTCGTCCAGGTCGTCGGAGATCAGCAATACCGCAGCACCACTATCGCGAGCGTTGATGAGCTGCTGCTGCACAAACATCACCGCGCCAATGTCCAGCCCCCAGGTGGGCTGGTGGGCCACGATCAGCTGGGGTGCCGCTGCCGTGTTTCCCGCACCGTCCTTCGGTGGCATCAGCGCCCGGCCCAGGATGAGCTTTTGCATGTTGCCGCCCGACAGTGAGCGTGCAGGCGTATCCGGCCCGCCCCCGCGCACGTCGAACGTGTCGGCCACCCGCTGCGCGTGCTGGCGCGCAGCGCGGCGCTTGACCCAGAAGGCCCTGAACCAAGGGTGCGCAAACCAGTGGCTGCGCAGGCGTTCGGAAACCGCGTTTTCCCACACCGGCAAATCGCCCACCACGCCCACGGCGTGGCGGTCTTCGGGAATGCGGGCCACGCCCTGGCTGACCAGCCATGCGGGCCGGGCTTGCAGGGGGGCGCCGCGCAGGGTGACCTGGCCGGTGGTGGCGCTGCGCACGCCACACAGCACATCGGCCAGCGCGACCTGGCCGTTGCCGCTGACGCCTGCAATCGCCACGATCTCGCCTGCGCGCAGGGTGAGGGACACGCTCTGCAGCCGGTCGCGGCTGGTGGGCGTGGTGCCCACGTTGCTGAGCGTGCAGACCGGCTCGCCCACGTTCCGCGCGGGGCGGCGTTGGGCGGCCTCGATCGCGTGGCCCACCATCCATTGCGCGAGCTGCCCCTGGGTGGTGCCCTGCGCAGGCGCCTCGGCCACCAGCTTGCCCTGGCGCAGCACCGCCACGCGGTGCGACACGCGCAGCACCTCTGCGAGCTTGTGACTGATGAAGACGATGGACAGGCCCTGCGCCACCATCTGCGCCAGGGTGTCGAACAGTGCCTCGCTCTCCTGCGGGGTGAGCACGGCAGTGGGTTCATCCAGGATCAGGATGCGGGCGCCCCGGTAGAGCGCTTTCAAAATTTCGACCCGCTGGCGCTCGCCTACCGAGAGACTGCCGACCTTCGCATCGGGGCTCACTGGCAGGCCAAACTGCTGCGAAACGGCCAGCAGCTTGGCCCGCGCTTCGCTGCGGCGCGAGAAGGGCTGCCACAGCGGCTCGCTACCCAGCAGCACGTTGTCCAGCACCGTGAGGTTGTCGGCCAGCGTGAAGTGCTGGTGCACCATGCCAATGCCCGCCGCCAGCGCGGCGCGTGGTTGGCCAGGGGGCAGGGGGTTGCCAAAGACCTCAATGTGCCCCTCATCCGCTACGTAGTGCCCGAACAGGATCGACATCAGCGTGGACTTGCCCGCGCCGTTCTCGCCCAGCAGGGCCAGTACCTCGCCGCGTGAGAGAGTCAGGCTGATGTTGTCGTTGGCGACGAGCTTGCCGAAGCGTTTGGTGATGCCGGTGAGGCGCAGGACGGGGGGCATGTCAGTCCTTGATGGTGCAGTGCGCTAACCGCAGCTGGCTGTGACACCCTCTCCCCTTGTGGGAGAGGGTGGGGGAGAGGGGGCTCTGCGCTGGCGTCAAGCACTGCGCCGGTTTCCGTGCTCCCCCTCTCCCCAACCCCTCCCCCACGAGGGGGGAGGGGCTTTCGGCGTGCTGTGAACTGCGCGTTGCCCGCAGCGGGGTATGACTCCCTCTCCCCTCGCGGGAGAGGGTGGGGGAGAGGGGGCTTTGCGCTGGCGTCAAGCACCGCGCCGGTTTCCACGCGCCCCCTCTCCCCAACCCCTCCCCCACGAGGGGGGAGGGGCTACCAGCGCATCGCAAAGGCCACTGTAGGTTCATCGCGCTCACTTCCAGGCCGCCAGAAACGCGCGCAGCACCTTGGCAGAATTGGCCGCCGCCAGGCCCATGAAGGTGCCCATCTCGTTCTCGCCCTCGCCCCCACCGGCCAAGTCACTCAGCGACCGGAACGCGATGTAGGGCACGCCGTTGCTGTGGGCCACCATCGCGGTGGCGGCGGTTTCCATGTCGAGCACGTTGGCCTCGAAGGTTTTGAAGGCGTACTCGCGGAAGGCCTTGTTGTCCACAAAGGCCTGGCCCGACACGCCGTTGCCGCCCACCACGAGTTGCGGGCGCTGCTTCAGGCAGGTGGCGGCCAGGCAGTGCCCCAGGCCCACGTTCTGCAGGCTGCGGGCGGTGGCCAGCATCTTGGGGTCGGCTTCGAACCAGAACTTCTTGCTGAGTTGGGGGTTGGCAGCCGATCGCACCTCCACCGGGCGCGGGTGCATCATGCCGAAGGCGGGCATCGTCAGCTCGCTTTTCATCCAGGCGGGGGCGCTGTACTGGCCGGGTTTGTCTTCACGCGCCATCAGCCATTCCATGTACTGGCCCCACTGCGCGGGCACCGTGACGTCACCAATGTGCAGGCTGGGGTTGACGCCGCCCGCAATGCCGCTGAAGACCACATGGCTCACATTGAAGCGGTCCAGCACCAACTGCGTGTTCATGGCCGCGTTGGTCATGCTGATGCCCGAGAGGAAGACCACCACGGGTTTGCCTTCGAGCGTGCCGGTGGTGAACTCCACGCCGTTGATGCGGTGCTTGGCGGGCCGCTGCACCTGGGGCAGCAGCACGGTCAGCTCGGGGGCAAAAGCGGAGATGACGGCGATGCGCGGGGTGTCGTCCAGCCGCACGGCTGTTTTGCCAGGCGCGGTGGCGGCACAGCCCGCGACCACGGCGGCCAGGGCCAGGGCGCCCAGCAGGCGGGTGCACCGGGTTGTCAGAGTCGGCTTGGTGGTGTGGTGTGAAAACATGGTGGGTGAGCCTTGTCGGGGTGCAATAGCGGTGAGCATCAAAACAAACAGGCCACCGCTTTGCTGGGGTGGCCTGTGCACAGAAGTTGAGGACGCGGGCACGGCGCCCGCTGCATCCGGTGCTTACTTGGCCGTGGACTTGGGCTGGCTGTCGTCCACCTTCACGGTGAACTTGCCCGCCAGAATGTCGGCTTCTTTGGCCTTGACCTTGGCGACGATGTCGGCGGGGATCTTCTTCTCGAACGTGCCCAGGGGCGCGAGTTCAGAGCCCTTGTGTTTCATCATCGAATACGGGCCGTAGTCTTCGGGGGTGAACTTGCCTTCCTTGACCAGCTTGAGCGCGCGGTCGATGCTGGGCTCCATGTGCCAGATGGCCGATGCCACCACCGTGTCGGGGTACTTGTCCTGGGTGTTGATCACGTTGCCGATGGCGAGCTTGCCCTTTTCCTTGGCCGCATCGCTCACGCCGAAACGCTCGGCGTAGAGCACGTCGGCACCCTTGTCGATCATGGCGAAGGTGGCTTCCTTGGCCTTGGGTGGGTCAAACCAGCTGTTGATGAAGGTGATGGTGAACTCGACCTTGGGGTTGGTCTCCTTGGCGCCCGCCATGAAGGCGTGCATCAGGCGATTCACCTCGGGGATGGGGAAACCACCCACCATGCCGATCTTGTTGGACTTGGTCATGCCGCCCGCGATCATGCCGCTGAGGTAGGCGGGCTCCTGGATGTAGTTGTCGAACACGCTGAAGTTGGGCGCCTGGGGCTTGCCCGACGAGCCCAGCAGGAAGGAGGTCTTGGGGAAATCCTTGGCCACCTTGCGGGCGGCGGCTTCGACCGCAAAGGCCTCGCCCACGATGAGCTGGTTGCCGCCCGTGGCGTACTCACGCATCACGCGTTCGTAGTCGGCGTTGCTCACGTTTTCGCTGGCCTTGTATTCGATCTCGCCCCGTGCTTCGGCGGCCTTGAGGGCCTTGTGGATACGGCTGACCCATTGCTGCTCGAAGGGCACGGTGTAGATCGCCGCGACCTTGAGCTTGGCTTGCGCGAAAGCGGCGCTGGGTGCCAGGCCGACAAGGGCGGACAGGGCCAGCGAGGTGGACAGCAGATGGCCAGTGAAGACGCGGCGAGAGCTCATGGAGTGGTTCCTTCAGTCGGTTCAATCAGGCAAAGGGGTGGGGCCCGGCAAGCCGGTGCATGCACACAAGCAATTAACGCGCCAAAAGCGAGGGCTGGGCCTGCTGCAGTCTGCCAGAGGATTGAACCAAGTGGTAAAAATTTTGCGCTGGGCGGGTGGTGCGTCGCCACGGGGTTGTGGGATGGGGCAGGCACAAAAAAGCCGCCCGAAGGCGGCCGCTGGTGGCAAGGCGGGGCACTTATTTGGTGCCGAAGATCCGGTCGCCCGCATCGCCCAGGCCCGGCAGGATGTAGCCATGGTCGCTCAGCTCGCGGTCAATGGCGGCGGTGAAGATCGGCACGTCGGGGTGGGCCTTTTGCATGGTGGCAATGCCTTCTGGCGCAGCCAGCAGGCACACAAACTTGATGGAGCGGGGGTTGAGCTTTTTCAGGCGGTCCACACAGGCTGCGGCCGAGTTGCCGGTGGCGAGCATGGGGTCGACCACGATGATGTCGCGCTCGTCCATTTCTGCTGGCATCTTGAAGTAGTACTCCACGGGCTGCAGCGTGGCCGGGTCGCGGTACAGGCCGATGTGGCCCACGCGGGCGCCGGGCACCACGTTGAGCATGCCGTCCAGAAAGCCGTTGCCTGCGCGCAGGATGGACACCAGCACCAGCTTCTTGCCGTCGATCATTTGGCCGGTCATGGTCTCCAGCGGGGTTTCGATCTGCACGTCCTGCAGTGGCATGTCGCGCGTGACCTCATAGGCCATCAGCGTGGAGAGTTCGCCCAGCAGGCGGCGAAAGCTGTTGGTGCTGGCGTCCTTCTTGCGCATCAGCGTGAGCTTGTGCTGGACGAGGGGGTGGGTGATGACGGTGACGTTGTTGTTGGTAGCGGTGCTCATGGCGCGGCCTTTGGTCTGCAGGGGTGAATGAAAAGCGGTGGCCGTATTTTGACGCCCCTTCGCCCTCGGGGCGCGGAAACTGGAGCGCTCCAACGCTACTGGCCCTGGCTACTGGCCCTGCGGAACCGGCTTTGCCGGGCCGCTGGGGCCGCTCCCTGAGGGGGAGGCGATGCCGCCGCATCGGGGGGGAGACGGTTCAATCTGCCAGAAACCGTGCATAGCGCGACATATCCACATTGCCGCCGCTGATGAGGATGCCCACACGCGCTCCGTGCAGGTCCACGTTGCCGTACCGTGCGCCCGCAAAGGCCAGCGCGCCGGTGGGCTCCACCACGATCTTCATGCGCTCGGCGAAAAACCGCAGGGCCTCCACCAGCTGTTCATCGGTGGCGGTGACCATGTCGTCGGCCAGTCGCTGAATGATGGGGAAGGTGAGCTGGCCCAGCGCCTGGGTTTGCGCACCGTCGGCAATGGTGTGGGGCGTGGGAATCTGCACCACATGGCCTGCGCGCACCGACTGCTGGCCGTCGTTGCCCGCAGCGGGCTCCACGCCCACCACGCGGCAGTGGGGTGCCAGGGCCTCGGCCGACAGCAGGCTACCCGCCAGCAGGCCACCGCCGCCCACACAAACAAACAGGTAGTCGAGGTCGGGCACGTCTTCAAACAGCTCCCGGGCGGCCGTGCCTTGGCCCGCGATGACCTGCGGGTGGTCGTAGGGCGGCACCAGGGTCATGCCACGCTCCAGCGCCAGGTGGCGGCTGATGGCCTCGCGGTCTTCGGTGTAGCGGTTGTAGGTGACGACCTGGGCGCCGTAGTCGCGCGTGGCGGCCATCTTGGAGGCGGGGGCGTCTTCGGGCATCACGATGACGGCGGGCATGTCCAGCAGCCGGGCCGACAGCGCGATCGCCTGGGCATGGTTGCCGGCCGAAAAAGCGAGCACCCCCCGCTCGCGCTGCTCGTCGGTGAACTGGGCCAGGGTGTTGAACGCGCCCCGGAACTTGAAGGCGCCGGTGCGCTGCAGGTTCTCGCACTTGAAGAAGAGTTGTGCACCCAGCAGGGTGTCGGCGGTGCTGGAGCGCAGCACGGGCGTGCGGTGCACCATGCCCCGGAGCCGGTGTGCTGCGGCGGCCACGTCGTCGTAGGTGGGGGGAGTCAGGCTGGGCAAGGTCATGGTGGCGGCATCCTGGTGGCGAGGGCCGGGCGGTGGCCCGGCTCCCTGTCAACCAGATGATAGCCCTTCGCCTTGTGATTTCAAGCAAAAATGCCTGCCAGCGCCTGTCCCGTGTGCCTGAGGTGCTATAAATTTTGATGCGCTGGCGCAGCCCGACCCGGCGCTGTTCACCCCGTCTCTCAGCCTTGTTCGCTGAACCGGATCAGCGGCGTGAGCGCCGGGAACTCGCCCGCGCGTTTTTGTTTCATCGCCGTGACCGACTCCATCACATGCCGGTTGCTCCAGATGGTGCCTTGCAGCCAGCCCATCTGGCGCAGGCTGTCTTCCACGCTGTGGTCGCGCGCGTAGTTCACGGCCTGCTTGGTGCCCCAGATGGCCACGGGGGGCTTGCTGGCGATCTCTTGCGCGCACTGCAGGGCGGCGGCGAGCATGGCTTCGGGTGTGTCGAACACCTCGTTGACCAGGCCGTAGCCCAGGGCCTTTTGCGCGCTCAGGCGGCGGCCGGTGTAGGCCAGCTCTTTGACCACGCCCAGCGGGATGAGCTTGGGCAGGCGCTGCAGTGTGCCCACGTCGGCCACCATGCCGATGTTGATCTCCTGGATGCAGAAGAACGCGTCGACCGTGGCGTAGCGCACACAGGCGGTGGTGACCATGTCCACCGCGCCGCCGATGCAGCCGCCCTGGATGGCCATGATGACCGGGATGCGCAGGCTCTCGATGCGGGTGAAGGTGGCCTGCATGTCGGTGAGCAGGTCAAAGATGGCGGCCCGGCCCTCGGGGCTCTGGTCGTCCATGGTGATGGCGCCGCCAAAGGTTTCGAGCG
>JADMJR010000126.1 GCA_018780365.1 Acidovorax sp.
ACGGCCTGCGGCCGCTGCAGCAACTGGCCAGCCGCATCGCCCAGCGCGGCCAGGACGACCTGCAATCGGTGGGCTTCAACGCCCGCCACCGCGAACTCAAACCGCTGGAGCAGTCGCTGGACCACCTCTTTGCCCAGCTGCGGCAAAAGGTGGAACGCGAGCGCGCCTTTGTGCAGGACGCCGCGCACGAGATCCGCACCCCACTGGCCGTGATCACCGCCCAGGCCCATGTGATGGCCCGCTCGCCCATCGAAGAAGAACGCATGCAGGCCCAGGCCCACCTGGAGCAGGCCATCGCCCGCACCTCGCACCTGGCGCAGCAGCTGCTGGACCTGGCCGCGCTGGACGACGCCCAGCGCCCCGCCCCGCGCGACCTCGACGTGGCGCAGTGGCTGCGTGGCGTGCTGGCGCAGGCCGTGCCGCAGGCGATGGAACGGCAGATCGAGCTGTCGCTGGACGCACCCGACACCCTGCGCGCCCGGCTGGACCTGCCCGCGTTCGAATCCATCGCCCACAACCTCATCGACAACGCGGTGCGCTACACGCCCAACGGCGGCAACGTGGCGGTGGCACTCTGGCGCGAGGGCACGGCGCTGCACCTGTCGGTGCAGGACGACGGGCCGGGCATCGCGGCCACCGAGCAATCGCATGTGTTCGAGCGCTTCTACCGGGGCCTGGGCCATGCCGCCAACGGCTCGGGCCTGGGCCTGGCCATCGTGCGGCAGGCGGTGCTGCGCATGGGCGGGCAGGTGCAGATCGGTGCGGGCCTGAACGGCCGGGGCGTGGGGTTTTTCGTTAGCATTCCGCTCCCCCACAGCGCCTGATGGCCCCGGGGCCACAGCACACCCGCAGCCCGGCTACTGGTCGATCAAAATAGTTTAAGCTTCAACAAAAACATCGAAAGTGTTGTAAATAACCGACACCACGGGTTTTTCGGGACATGCAAACTTTGTCCCATGTCAACGCCCTCTTCCCCCACCGCCCGCCGGCTCTGGGACATCTCGCCGCCCGTGCATGCGGGCAGCCCCGTGTTCCCCGGCGACACGGCCTACAGCCAGCAGTGGTGCGCCACCATCGGCCCCGGCTGCCCGGTCAACGTGAGCGCGATCACCATGTCGCCCCATGTGGGCGCGCATGCCGATGCGCCGCTGCACTACGACGCGCAGGGCGCCACGATTGGCGACGTGTCGCTTGACGCCTTTCTGGGCCCCTGCCGCGTGATCCACGCCATCGGCTGCGGCCCGCTCATCACCTGGGAACACATCGCCCACGCGGTGGACGGCACCCTGCCCCCCCGTGTACTGGTGCGCACCTACGCCAAGGCCCCCGAGCAGTGGGACGGCCAGCTCGCCGCCTACGCCCCGGACACCATCGAGCGCCTGGCCGACCGGGGCGTGCTGCTGGTGGGCATCGACACCGCCAGCATCGACCCGGCCGACAGCAAGACACTCGACAGCCACCAGGTCATCCGCCGCCGGGGCCTGCGCGTGCTGGAAAACCTGGTGCTCGACGCCGTGCCCGAGGGCGACTACGAACTCATCGCCCTGCCCCTCAAGCTGACCACGGCCGACGCGTCACCCGTGCGGGCCGTGCTGCGTGCGCTGTAGCCCAAAAGTTTCAAGCTTTTTTGGCCGTTACCGCGCGTCCACCATGCCCTAGCAGCTATCAAAACAGAAGCAAACCACCTTGAACACCATGACCACCACCTTGCAAGACTGCCGCGCGCTCGACGCGCAAGACCCCCTCGCGCCGCTGCGCGGCCACTTCGCCCTGCCCCCGGGCGTGATCTACCTGGACGGCAACTCGCTGGGCGTGGCGCCCAAGGCCGCCGCCGCCCGCGTGGCCGACGTGGTCACCCGCGAATGGGCCACGGACCTCATCCAATCGTGGAACACCGCGAGCTGGTTTGACCTGCCCCAGCGCCTGGGCAACCAGCTGGCCCCGCTGATCGGCGCGGGCCCGAATGAAGTGGTGTGCACCGACAGCACCTCCATCAACCTCTACAAGGTGCTGAGCGCGGCGCTGAACATCGCCCGCGAGGACTGCCCCGCGCGCAAGCGCATCGTGAGCGAGCGCAGCAACTTCCCCACCGACCTCTACATTGCCGAAGGCCTGTGCAAGGAGCGCGGCCTGGAGCTGGTGCTGGTGGAGCCCGAAGAGATCGCCGCCGCGCTGACCACCGACGTGGCGGTGCTGATGCTCACGCACGTGAACTACCGCACCGGCGCCATGCACGACATGGCCGCCATCACCGCCGCCGCGCACGCCCAGGGCATCTTGTGCGTGTGGGACCTGGCGCACAGCGCGGGCGCGGTGCCGGTCGACTTGAATGGTGCGGGCGCTGATTTCTCCATCGGCTGCGGCTACAAGTACCTGAACGGCGGCCCCGGCGCACCGGCCTTTGTGTGGGTGCACCCACGCCATGCCAACCGCTTCTGGCAGCCGCTGTCGGGCTGGTGGGGCCATGCGGCGCCGTTCCAGTTCACGCCCGACTACCAGCCTGCACCTGGCATCACGCGCTACCTGTGCGGCACGCAGCCCATCATCAGCCTGTCGGCCCTGCAATGCGGGCTGGATGTGTTCACGGCGGCAGACAACCTGGGCGGCATGGCCGCACTGCGGGCCAAGTCGCTGGCGCTCACCGACCTGTTCATCCGCCTGGTGGAGGAGCGCTGCGCAGGCCACGGCCTGGGCCTGGCCACCCCGCGCGAGCATGCACAGCGCGGCTCGCAGGTGTGCCTGACCCGCGACGAAGGGGCAGGCGTGGGCGGCCAGGGCAGCGGCGCCTACGCCATCGTGCAGGCGCTGATCGCACGCGGCGTGATTGGCGACTTCCGCAAGGGCGACGGCGGCAAGGGTCCGCACAAGGACATCCTGCGCTTTGGCTTCACGCCGCTGTACATCGGTTTTGAAGACGTGTGGAATGCGGTGGAGCATCTGCGCAAGGTGCTGGAGAGTGGCGACTGGCAAAAGCCGGAGTTCAACCAGACCCACGCGGTGACCTGAGGCCTGTCGGTAGCCAAAAAACACCTCAACCCGTTCACACTGAGCTTGTCGAAGTGCCGCGCAAGGCTTCGACAGGCTTAGCCCGAACGGCTCTGATTGATCGAGCGCTCCGTGTGACACGGCGCGAACGCAGGAGACCACCATGTGCCCCTTTTCCCAAACCACCGTTCCCGCCAGCGACACGCCGGCCGCCGCCCTGCCCGAATCCATCGTGCAAGAGGAGCGCGCCCAGCTCGACTTCAGCCAGTCGATGAGCTACGGCGACTACCTGCAGCTCGACGCCATCCTCACCGCGCAAAAGCCGCTGTCGCCCGCGCACGACGAGATGCTGTTCATCGTGCAGCACCAGACCAGCGAGCTGTGGATGAAGCTCATGCTGCACGAGCTGCGCGCCGCCATCACGCACATCGCCAATGATGAGCTGCAGATGGCCTTCAAGATGCTGGCGCGCGTCTCCAAGATCATGGAACAGCTGGTGCACGCCTGGGACGTGCTGGCCACCATGACGCCGCCCGAATACACCGCCATGCGCCCCTACCTGGGCCAGTCCAGCGGGTTCCAGAGCTACCAGTACCGCAGCATTGAATTTGCGCTGGGCAACAAGAACCGCGCCATGCTCAAGCCGCACGAACACCGCGCCGACCTGCTGGCCCAGGTGCAGGCCGCCTACGAGGCGCCCTCGCTGTACGACGAGGCCCTGCGCCTGCTCGCGCGCCGTGGCATCCCCGTGCCCGCCAGCCATCTGGAGCGCGACTGGACCCAGCCCTACGCCGAAAGCGATGGCGTGGAGCAGGCCTGGCTGACCGTGTACCGCAACCCCAAGGAACATTGGGATCTGTACCAGCTGGGCGAGGAACTCACCGACCTCGAAGACGCGTTCCGCCTCTGGCGCTTCCGCCACGTGACCACGGTGGAGCGCGTGATCGGCTTCAAGCGCGGCACGGGTG
>JADMJR010000141.1 GCA_018780365.1 Acidovorax sp.
CCCACGGCGCTGTCGGGAAAGGTGGCCGCGTAGAACGTCGCCGCCTCCAGCGCCGTGCCGTTGAACCAGAGGCAGAGGGTGATTTTGGGGGGCATGGGGTGCTCCTGTTGGGAACCGGAGGATGATCGGGCTGAGCGGGATGGAGCCGATATTTTGATAGTTTGTGCGGTGTCGAATAGCTCTTTGTGATTGGGCTGGAACGGGCCCTATGCAGTCTTCAGCTTTTATCCGCATGTGGCCTTAGTTAGGCACTTTCACTCTACCAACCTCCCGACCGTCGACGCGCACGATGAGGTGTGTTCCAGACCAGATAGCAGTCGGCTTACTTTTCATCGACTTGACTTCCCCAAGATGGACAACAGTAAGCAATTGGCAGTCGCCGTTGAGAGACCCGCATGCGTAGTACCAACCAACAGCTCTGATAATTCCGGACCCTTGCATACCGTAGAACGCGACTATTTGTCCCGTCTCACCCTTTCCGACTGGGTTACTTTCTACTTCATAGTGCGGATATGCCTGAGCAAACCATCTTTTTGCTGCTACAAAACTTGAAAATTCAGCGGGCTCCGTTTGGGCGAAAGCAGCACACGTAGACAGCGTAAAAGCCGACACGATGACATTCCAAAACCAACGCTGCTTTCTGGCTCGATAGGCTAACTTGGTCATATACAGTGCTAAGCGAAGTTGATGCTACGGTCGGAGGGCCGCTATTGGCCGTTGTCTGCCGTTGGTTGTCTGAACCAATAGGCCTTTACCGTGCTTGGAGCCGCAAATTGTCTTGCCCCTCAGCGCGGCCCCGCCCCACCCGCACTCTCCGCCATCTCCAACTGCATCATCACCATGTTGACCAGCGTGTGCACCGAAGGTCGCCCCGTCTCGATCACGTAGTGGGCGGTCTCCCGGTACAGGTGGTCGCGCTGGGCGTAGAGGTCGCGCAGCTTGTCCATGGGGTTGCCGCCTTGCAGCAGGGGGCGGGTCTTGTCGTGTTTGACGCGCTTGAAGATTTCTTCGGGCGAGGCGCGCAGGTACAGCACGTTGCCGAACTGGCGCAGCACCTCGCGGTTCTCGGGGCGCAGCACGGCGCCGCCGCCGGTGGACAGGACCATGCCGCCGGGCTGGCGGGCCACGTCGGCCAGCACCTGGGCTTCAAGGTCGCGAAAGCGGGCTTCACCCTCGGCCTCGAAAAAGCTGCGGATGGTGGTGCCCAGGGTCTGTTCCAGCCGGTGGTCCAGGTCGATGAAGGGCACGCCCGCGCGGTGGGCCAGTTGCCGGCCGACGGTGGATTTGCCCGAGCCGGGCATGCCGACCAGTGCGCAGCGAATCTGCATAGGTTCAAAAAAGAGGTCTGGGGGACGACGGGCCTGCGCACTGCGGATGGAGCTGTGTTGCGTGCCGTGACTGGGCGTTGAGTGTAAGCCGGGGCCTGTGGGGGTCTGTGGGGCCTCTGGCGCCCGCCGCCGCAGGGCGCTGTGTTCCGAGGGGCGGGCCTGTCATACCGATTCGCGTTCCAAACGACAAATCCGTTCAAGCTTGTCGAAGCGCTGCGCAGGGCTTCGACAGGCTCAGCCCGAACGGGTGGGGTTGGGGTGGATGGGGCCTGAACGTTGATCACAATGCCGCGTACACCAGCGCCGGGTACAGCTCGCACAGATACCGCAGCTGGCCGGGCGCCTGGGTGAGCAGGATGGCGAACAGGTCCTCGTCGGGGTCCACGAAGAAGCAGGTGCCGCCCAGGCCGCTCCAGCTGTAGTGCCCGGCCGAGCCGGGGCGGGTGGCCTGGCCGGTGGCGGTGCGCACGGCCACGCCCAGGCCAAAGCCGTAGCCGGTGGGCAGGATGTCGCCCGCCACGGGCAGAGTGCCCAGGTGGTCGGCGGTCATGAAGTCCACGGTGGCGCGGCCCAGCAGGCGAACAGGGGCGCCAAGGCCGTCGGGCCCGGGGGCGGTGCCCCGGCCCAGCATGAGCTGCAAGAAGCGCGCGTAGTCGCTGGCGGTAGACACCAGCCCGCCGCCGGCCGACTCGAAAACGGGCGGCGCGGTCACGTCGATCAGCGGCATGCCGAGCCCGGTCTGCGGGTCGCGCGCAAAGGCTTCGGCCAGGCGGTGCTGTTGCGCGGCGGGCACGACAAAGCCGGTGTCGTGCATGCCCAGCGGGCCGAACACGCGGCGCTGCAGGATCGCACCCAGGCGCTCGCCCTCGATCACCTCCAGCACCGCGCCCAGCACGTCGGTGGCGCGGCTGTATTCCCAGCGGGTGCCGGGTGGGTACACCAGGGGCAGCGGGCCCAGTGCGGCGGCCAGCTCGGCATTGCTGTGGCGGCGCGAGCCGATGCGCGCGGCGCGGTAGGCATCCGGCACGGTGCCTGCCTCCCAGGCGTAGCTCAGGCCGGCGGTGTGGCGCAGCAGGTCGTGCACCGTGGCCTCACGCTGCACGGGAGCGGTGGTGCCGGTGGCTGTGTCGTACACGCGCTGGCCTGCAAACGCGGGCAGGTAGTGCGCCACGGGGTGCGACAGCAGCAGGCGGCCTTCTTCCATGAGCATCATCGCCACCACCGAGGCGATGGGTTTGGTCATGGAGTAGATGCGGAACAGGGTGTCGGGCGCCATGGCGGGCACCGCCGATTCGGCAGAGGGCGGGCGCTGGTGGCCCACGGCCGTGTGCAGCACGGTGTGGCCCCCGTGGCGCACCAGGGCCACGGCGCCGGGCAGCAGGCCCTGGTCCACATGGGTTTGCAGCACGGAGCGCAGGCGGGCGAGGGCGGTGGGGTGCATGGGGCGGGGCAATGAAATTTTGAAGCTTTTTGGGCCGTTTGCGCGCACCAGTCAAGCGCTGATAGCTATAAAAATAGTAGTGACTGCATGAATTGCCATGAGCAGCCGCTCAGGCCGCAGCCCCGGCAGCACGGCTGCGTTCCTGCTCCTGCAGCTCGCGCCACTGCACCTTGCCCGTGCCGGATTTGGGCAGGCTGTTCACCAGCTGCACGATGCGCGGGCTTTTGTAGGCAGCCATGTGTTCGTGGCTCCAGTCGATGATGGCCTGCTCGCTCACCTGGCTTTTGAAGCCGTCGCGCAGCACGACCAGGGCCTTCACCGTCTCGCCCCGGCGCTCGTCGTGCGCGGCGATCACGCACACCTCCTGGATGGCGGGGTGGGCGTACATCATGGCCTCGACCTCGGCGGGCCAGACCTTGAAGCCCGACGCGTTGATCATGCGTTTGAGCCGGTCCACCATGAAGAAGTAGCCGTCCTCGTCCACCTGCGCCAGGTCGCCCGTGCGCAGAAAGCGTTTGCCGTCCAGCGTGATAAAGCTGTCGGCCGTGGCCTGCGGGTTGTTCCAGTAGCCCAGCATGACCTGCGGGCCGTGCACCACGATCTCGCCGATTTCGCCCGGGGGCAGTTCGGCGAAGGTGGCCGGGTCTACCACGCGCGCATCCACGTCGAACACGGGGATGCCCAGGCATTGCGGCTTGGGGCGGTGGGGCGGGTTGATGTGGGTGGCGGCCATGGTTTCAGACATGCCATAGCCCTCCACGTAGTCCAGCCCGGTCAGGTCCTTCAGGCGCTGCGCCACGGCCTTGGGCATGGCGGCACCGCCACCGCGCATGGCCTGCAGGCTGCTGATGTCGTAGTCACCAATGCGCGGGTTGGCCAGAAAGTCCACCACCATGGTCGAGATGGCCTGCCAGATGGTGACCCGGTAGCGCTGGATGAGCTGGGCAGCCGCATCACGGTCCCAACGCGGCAGCACCACCACGGTGGCGCCCACAAACAGCGGTCCGTTCATGCTGCCCGACATGCCGGTGACGTGGAACAGCGGCAGCACCGTGAGGTAGGTCGAGTCCTGCGTGCGTGCAAACCACTGCACGCCGCCCACCAGCGTGCTCATGGCGCTGCGGTGCGTGTGCATGCAGCCCTTGGGGTGGCCCGTGGTGCCCGAGGTGTAGGGCATCACG
>JADMJR010000090.1 GCA_018780365.1 Acidovorax sp.
CAGAAAACAGAAAACAGAAAACAGAAAACAGAAAACAGAAAACAGAAAACAGAAAACATTGTTGTATGTCATCGTACAACAAATTGAACAATCCATTTCAAGGGTTTTTACTGACTCGGCAGTAGCCGCCAGCGTGGCGAAAACAGTGAGACCCTGCCACCCGCAGTGCCCACAGCGGTGGTGGGCATTGGTGGTTGGGGCTGGTTGAGGTTCTTAGATCGTGAACGCGTTCTTAGCCCGCCTCAGCCTGGGCGCGGCGGCGGCGCTCGCGGCTGTTGGCCAGGTGGGTGCGCATGGCCGCGCGCGCGGCATCGGGGTCCTGGCCAACGATGGCGTCGTAGATGCTTTCGTGCTCACCGTTCACGCGGCGCAGGTACTGGCGCAGGTCGTCGTGGGTGCCTTCGCCGGTGTCCAGCCGGGCGCGCGGAATGATCATGCTGCCCAGCGTGCCCATGAGTTCGGCAAAGTGGCTGTTCTGCGTGGCGCGCGCAATCTCCAGGTGGAATTGGAAGTCCGACGCCACGGCGTCACGCCCCTCGTCCACGGCTTTTGTTACGGCGTCCAGCGCCACGCGCATGGCGGCGATGTTGGCGTCGGTGCGGCGCTGCGCGGCCAGCGCCGCGGCTTCGGTCTCCACGCCGATGCGCAGCTCCAGCACGGCGATCACGTCGCGCAGCGTGCTGAACTGGTCGGGCGTGATCTTGAAGCCAGGCGCCTGCCCCAGGCCCAGCACGAAGGTGCCGATGCCGTGGCGCGTTTCCACCAGGCCTGAGGCCTGCAGCTTGGAAATCGCCTCGCGCACCACGGTGCGGCTGACCTCGAACTCCGCCATGATCGCCGCCTCCGTGGGCAACTTGTCGCCCAGCGCCAGTCGGCCATCGCGGATGCGGTCACCCAGGGATTCAACCAGTTCGAGGGCCAGGGTACGGGGTTTGCGGCGGAAGGCGACGGCGGTGTTCATTTCTTGGTGTTATCCCTATGTGATCCAGGGGCTCTTGGGGGTACATTGCTTTTCGTTGTACGACAACTGATGACGTGCAACCGCGCATCCCACACTGTACCAAGAACCTCCTCGATTTCCATGCCTTGTCACCCGACACCGATCCGATTCAACCGCCTGCTGCTCACCGGTGCCGCCGGGGGTCTGGGCCGTGAGCTGCGCACCCGCCTGAAGGCCTATTGCACCACCTTGCGCCTGTCCGACATCGCCGAACTGGGTGCCGAGGCCGCGGGCGAGGAAGTGCGCCCCGCGAAGCTGGAAGACGCCGCCGCCATCCACGAACTGCTGGCCGGCGTGGACGCCGTGGTGCACCTGGGTGGCGTGTCCACCGAACAACCCTGGGACGCCATCCTGCCGGCCAACATCGTCGGCGTGTACAACCTCTATGAAGCCGCGCGCAAGCAGGGCGTCAAGCGCGTGGTGTTTGCCAGCAGCAACCACGTCACCGGCTTCTACCGCCAGGACGAGGTCGTGGGCCTCAAGGACCCGGCCCGGCCCGACGGCCTGTACGGCCTATCCAAGGCCTTCGGCGAAGACCTGTCGCGCTTTTACTTCGACCGCTACGGCATCGAGACGGTGTGCCTGCGCATCGGCTCCTCCTTCCCCGAGCCGCGCAACCGCCGCATGCTCGCTACCTGGATGAGCTACGACGACCTGGAACGCCTGGTCGTCGCCAGCCTCACCGCGCCCGTGGTGGGCCACAGCACCATTTACGGCATGGGCGACAACACCACCACCTGGTGGGACAACACGCTGGCGCGCCACATCGGCTACCGGCCACAGGACAGCTCCGAGCCCTTCCGCGCCAAGGTGGAGGCGGCCGACCCGTCGCCCAACCTCTCCGACCCGGCCGTAATCTACCAGGGCGGTCCCTTCGTGCGCACCGGCCCGTTCGAGTGAGCACCCCCGCCATGGAATTGCTGCTGCCCGACCACCGCGACCAGGTGGGCGAGAGCCCGCTGTGGTCTGCCACCGAACAGGCGCTGTACTGGGTGGACATCGAAGGCCGCGCCCTGCGCCGCCTGCGCTGGGCCGACCGCCAGCTGACCAGCTGGGCCACGCCCGAGCGCCTGGCCTGCATCGCCCTGCATGCCGATGGCGGCCTCATCGCCGGCATGGACACCGGCCTCTTTCACCTGCGCCCGGCCGAGGACGGCACGCTGGCCAGCTCCCTCATCTCGGCCGTGCAGCACCCGCAGCCCGGCATGCGTTTCAACGACGGCCGCTGCGACCGCCAGGGCCGCTTCTGGGCCGGCACCATGGTGCGCGACATGGCGCTCGCACAGCCGGCCGGCGGCCTGTACCGCCAGGATGTGCGCGGCCTGTCCGTGCCCCAGGTCGAAGGCCTGGTCACGCAGAACGGCCTGGCCTTCAGCCCCGACGGTGCCACCATGTACCTGAGCGACAGCCACCCCAGCGTGCAGAAGGTCTGGACGCTGGACCTGCACGACGATGGCAGCCTGGGCCCCCGGCGCCTGTTCGTGGACATGCGCGAGCTGCCCGGCCGGCCCGATGGCGGGGCCGTCGACACCGACGGCTGCTACTGGATCTGCGGCAATGACGCCGGCCTGGTGCACCGCTTCACGCCCGATGGCGTGCTCGACCGCTCGCTCAGCGTGCCGGTCAGCAAGCCCTCGATGTGCAGCTTCGGCGGGCCCGACCTCGACCTGCTGTTCATCACTTCCATCCGCCCTGGCCAGCCGCAGGGCAACGACATGGCGCATGGCGGCGCGGTCTTCGTGACCCGCCCCGGCGCACAGGGGCTCGCAGAGGCCCCATACCGGTCCGCTTGAGCGCGGCGCCCCACCCTCATTCAACCCAGGAGACAAAGCACCATGAACGTTCCACACCTCTTTGGCCGCGTGGCAATTGCTGCCGGCATGCTGCTCGGCAGCCTGGCCGCGCAGGCCACCGAATTCCGCTCGTCCGACATCCACCCCGAGGACTACCCCACCGTGCTGGCCGTGCGCCACATGGGCGAGACGCTGTCCAAGGCCACCGGCGGCAAGCACAGCATCAAGGTCTACGCCAAGGGGTCGCTGGGCATCGAGAAGGACACCATCGAGCAGACCAAGCTGGGGGCGATTGCCATGACGCGCGTCAACGTTGCGCCCATGAACAACATCTGCCCCGCCACCATGGTGCCCACCATGCCCTTCCTGTTCCGCGACAAGGAACACATGCGCAAGGTGCTGGACGGCGCCATCGGCGACGAGATCCTCAAGGACTGCGAGTCGCAGGGTTTTGTGGGGCTGGCGTTCTATGACTCCGGCGCGCGTTCGATCTACACCGTGAAGAAGCCCGTCAAGACCCTGGCCGACGTCAAGGGCATGAAGGTGCGCGTGCAGCAGAGCGACCTGTGGGTCTCGCTGCTCGAAGCCATGGGCGCCAACGCCACCCCGATGCCCTTCGGCGAGGTCTACACCGCGCTCAAGACCGGCCTGGTGGATGCCGCCGAGAACAACTACCCCAGCTACGAGAGCTCGCGCCACTTCGAAGTCGCCAAGTACTTCAACAAGACCGAGCACTCCATGGCGCCCGAGATCCTGATGTTCTCCAAGCGCGTGTGGGACACCCTGAGCGCCGATGAGCAAAAAGCCATCCGTGCCGCCGCCAAGGAGTCGGTGGGCTTCATGCGCAAGATCTGGGACGAGCGTGAAGAAAAATCCCTGGCCACCGTGAAGGCTGCCGGTGCGCAGATCGTGGAGATTGACAAGGTCGCGTTCAAGACCGCCATGAAGCCCGTCTACGACAAGTTCCTGAAAGACCCCAAGCTGCAAGACATGGTCAAGCGCATCGACGCGGTGAAGTAAGAAGAACCCTGTTCCCAGGGGCAGGCGGCACAGGGCGTGGCCCGCCGCCTGCCCGTCTCCTGTTGTTTTTGAATGTCCACTATGTACACGCGACTCTGCGCTTTCATTGCGCGCTCCTGCCTGCAACTTGGGGTAGGGGGACTCGTTTTGCTGGTTTGCGCGGTGCTCTACCAGGTGATCGGCCGCTACGTGTTCAACGACACGCCGACCTGGGCCGAGAGCGGCGCTGTGCTGCTCGTGCTCTACGTGACCATGCTCGGCATGGCGGTGGGCGTGCGCGACGCGGGCCACATCGGCCTCGAATCCTTTCTGGTGCTGGCGCCCGACTGGCTGCGCGTCAAACTCGAACTGCTGATCCATGCGCTGGTATTGATGTTTGGCATCGTGATGGCCTGGAACTGCGGCGTGCTGGCCGAGTCGGTCGCGCCCTACAAGATCCCCACGCTCGGTATCTCCGAAGCCTTCAAGTACGTGCCGCCCGCCATGGCCGGCGTGCTGGTGGCCATGTTCTCGCTGGAGCACATCATCGCCATCCTGCGCGGCGTTGAGGTCGAGCCCGCCTGGCATTGAGATGAGCGACACCCCCCTGAGCGCCTGCGGCGCTTCCCCCCGCTCTCGCATGGCTGCGCCATGCGGGCAGAGGGACGCAGCCCTCGCTGCGGGGCGGCCCTTGCTCGGCTGCCCTGGCAGCGGTCATGCCCGCTTCATGCGCCGTGCGGAGATGACCGAAGCGGTCCCTGCATGCCTCCCTCCGCACCCTAATGTTCCAGTAAAGATTCCACCATCATGGCGTTGACCATTCTGTGCGTGACCTTCACGCTTTTGCTGCTGCTGGGCGTGCCCGTGGCCTTTTCGATCGGCCTGTCATCCCTGGCCACCATCCTGTACGAAGGCCTGCCGCTGGCCGTGGGCTTCCAGCAGATGATTTCGGGCATGAACCCGTTCTCGTTCCTGGCCATTCCGTTCTTCATCTTTGCCGGCGAGATCATGATGTACGGTGGCATCGCCGACCGCATCGTGGTCTTCGCCAAAAGCGTGGCGGGCCACGTGCGCGGCGGCCTGGGCATGAGCAACGTGCTCGCCTGCACGCTGTTCGGCGGCGTCTCGGGCTCGCCCGTGGCCGACGTGTCTGCCATGGGCGCCGTGCTCATCCCGCAGATGAAAAAAGAGGGCTACCACGCGGACTACGCAGTGAACGTGACGACCCATGCCTCGCTGGTGGGTGCGCTCATGCCCACCTCGCACAACCTCATCATCTTCACGCTGGCCGCTGGCGGTAAGGTGAGCATTGCCGCGCTGATCCTCGCTGGCATTGTGCCCGCGCTGCTGCTCACGGTGTGCAACCTGCTGGCCGCTTACCTGGTGGCCGTCAAACGCGGCTATCCCGCAGGCACCTTCCCCGGCTGGGAGATCGTGTGGATCTCGTTCAGGGCGTCGGTCCCCGGCTTGGCCGTGGTGGTCATCATCATTGCGGGCATTCTGTCGGGGGCCTTCACGGCCACAGAGTCGGCCTCCGTGGCCGTGATCTGGGCGTTGTTGCTCTCGGTCTTCGTCTACAAGAAGCTCACGCGCGAGCAGTTCCTCAAGGCTGCCTCCAAGGCCGTCAAGACCACGGGCACCGTGCTGCTGCTCATCGGCATCTCGTCCATGTTCGGCTACCTCATCGGCTTGTACGGCGTGGCCGAACTGACTGGCGACACCCTCAAGTCCATGAGCACCTCGCCCTGGGTCATCTTCCTGTGCGTGAACATCATCCTGTTCATCCTGGGCACATTCTTGGACATGGCGGCCACCATCCTCATCTGCACGCCGATCTTTTTACCCATCTGCCAGCAGTTCGGCATGAGCACCGAGCAGTTCGGCATCGTGATCCTGATCAACTGCGCGCTGGGCCTGAACACGCCGCCCGTGGGCACCACGCAGTTCATTGGCTGCACCATCGGAGGCATCTCCGTGGGTGAGGTGATGAAGACCATCTGGCCGTTTTACAGCGCGCTCATCGTGGCGCTGATGCTCGTGACCTACGTGCCGCAGTTCTCCATGTGGTTGCCCGACCTGGTACTTAAGTCCGGTGGATGATCACGCCGCGCAATACCCGAAGTGAAAATGAAGTGAACGACCCGATGCGAGAACCCCTCACCATCCGCATGCACGCGGACGACAACGTTGCCATCGTCGCCAACGACGGTGGCTTGCCCGCAGGCACGGTGCTGCCCCCCGGCGTGCCGGGCGCGGGCGTGACCCTGCGCGACAAGGTGCCCCAGGGCCACAAGGTGGCGCTGTCGGACATGGCCGAAGGGGATGTGGTGCGCCGCTACAACGTGCCCATCGGCTACGCGCTCAAGCCCATCCCGGCGGGTAGCTGGGTGCACGAGCGCCTGCTGCAGATGCCCTCGGCCCGCGCGCTCGAAGGCCTGCCCATGGCCACGGTCAAGCCGCCCGTGTTGGAGCCTTTGACGGGCTACACCTTCGAGGGCTACCGCAACGCCGACGGCTCGGTGGGCACGCGCAACATCCTGGCCATCACCACCACCGTGCAATGTGTGGCGGGCGTGGTGGCCTTGGCGGTGCGCCGCATCAAGACCGAGCTGCTGCCGTTGTACCCGCAGGTGGACGACGTGATTGGCCTGGAGCACACCTATGGCTGCGGCGTGGCCATTGATGCGCCCGACGCCATCATCCCTATCCGCACCCTGCGCAACATCAGCCTCAATCCCAACTTTGGGGGCGAGGTCATGGTGGTCAGCCTGGGCTGCGAAAAGCTCCAGCCCGACCGCCTCCTGCCGCCGGGCAGCTTCCCCATCACCGACGAACGCGATCCGGCCCTGGGCCCGGAAACCGTGTGCCTGCAGGCCGACGAGCATGTGGGTTTCATGTCGATGCTGGACCACATTGTGCAAAGCGCGCGCCCGCACCTCAAGCGGCTGAACGCCCGCCGCCGCGAGACCCTGCCCGCCAGCGAGCTGGTGCTGGGGGTGCAGTGCGGTGGCAGCGATGCTTTCTCGGGCGTCACTGCCAACCCGGCCGTGGGTTTTTGTGCCGACCTGCTGGTGCGTGCCGGCGCCACCGTGATGTTCAGCGAGAACACCGAGGTGCGCGACGCGGTCGAGCAGCTCACCAGCCGCGCCGCCACGCCCGAAGTGGCCGACGCCATCGTGCGCGAACTGGGCTGGTACGACCAGTACCTCGACCGGGGCCGTGTGGACCGCGCGGCCAACACCACGCCGGGCAACAAGGCGGGCGGCTTGTCCAACATCGCCGAGAAGGCCATGGGCTCCATCATCAAGAGCGGCACCGCGCCCATCTCGCACGTGCTGGCCCCGGGCGAGAAGCTGCGCCGCGACCAGCGCGGCCTGGTGTACGCCGCCACGCCCGCCAGCGACTTCATCTGCGGCACGCTGCAGCTGGCCGCCGGCATGAACCTGCACGTGTTCACCACCGGCCGGGGCACACCCTACGGCCTGGCCGAATGCCCCGTGGTCAAGGTGGCTACGCGCACCGACCTGGCGCGCCGTTGGAATGATCTGATGGACATCAACGCCGGCAAGATCGCCGACGGCGAGGCCAGCATTGAAGACCTGGGCTGGGAGATGTTCCGGCTGCTGCTCGACGTGGCCAGCGGCCGCAAGAGGACCTGGGCCGAGCAATGGAAGCTGCACAACGCGCTGGTGCTGTTCAATCCGGCGCCGGTGACTTGAGTCCGCGCCGCGCTTCGACAGGCTCAGCGTGAACGGGTTTTGATTTTTTGAATGCAGATCGGCAAGAGAACGATCTGTCCAGCCCCACTCCCACAGCCCGTCTTTGCACGGGCTGTGTCACTAGAGAGAAACGAACCCCCATGGGTCACACCCGATTTTCCGACCGCAAGGTCGTGGTGGCGTTGGCGCTGTTGTGTTGCCTGCTGTGGGGCAGCTCGTACCCCGCCATCAAGACCGGCTACGCCTGGTTTGGCATCGCCCCCAATGACATTCCCACCCAGCTGGTGTTTGCAGGCTGGCGCTTTGTAGGTGCGGGGCTGATCCTGCTGGCCTGGGCCGTGGCCACGCGCAAGGCCATCTGGGGCCTGGGCTTTGCAGCAGGGCGGCAGCTGGTGGTGTTGGGCCTGGCGCAGACCACGCTGCAGTACGTGTTCTTCTACGTGGGGCTGGCGCACACCACGGGGGTCAAAGGTTCGATCATGAATGCCACCGGCACCTTCTTCAGCGTGCTGCTGGCGCACTGGGTCTATCACAACGACCGCCTGAGCCACGCCAAGCTCTGGGGCTGCGTGGTGGGGTTTGCGGGGGTGATGGTGGTCAACCTGGGGCGCGGCACGCTGGACATGGACTTCACGCTGCTGGGCGAAGGTTTTGTGGTGATTGCCGCCTTCGTGCTGGCCGCTGCCAGCATCTACGGCAAGCAGGTGTCGCAGCGCATGGACTCGGTGGTGATGACCGGCTGGCAGCTCGGGCTGGGTGGCGCTGCGCTGCTGGCCATTGGTTGGGGCCTGGGGGGCTCGCTCGCGGGTTTCACCTGGGGCTCCAGTGTGTTGTTGGTGTACCTGGCGTTGTTGTCTTCCGCAGCGTTTTCGCTGTGGAGCATTCTGCTCAAACACAACCGCGTGAGCCAGGTCACCGTGTTCAATTTCACCGTGCCGGTGTTTGGTGCGGCGCTGTCGGCGATCTTCTTGGGAGAGGCGCTGCTGGAGTGGAAGAACCTGCTGGCCCTGGTGCTGGTGTGCGCGGGCATCTGGCTGGTCACGCGCGATGCGCCCGAGCCACCCGTCGCCAAATAGACTTGCGGCCATGGCCTATTCCCTATCACGCGAAGCGTTTCAGCGCGACCTGCACGGGCAGCGCACCGATCTTTTCACCCTGCGCGGCGCAGGCGGCCTGCAGGTGGCCATGAGCAACTACGGCGCCCGCCTGGTGCAGGTGGCGGTGCCCGACGGGCAGGGCGGCCTGGCCGATGTGGCACTGGGTTACGACAGTCTGCAGGGCTACCTGGACGGGCAACTCTCCATGGGCGCATTGATCGGGCGCTGGGCCGGGCGTTTGCGCGCAGGCAAGCTCACCCGGCCGGATGGTTCGCTTCTGCAATTGCCCACCAACAGCGGCCCACACCACCACCATGGCGGGCCACGGGGCAGCCGCTTTCAGGTGTTCGCGGTCGAAGACGTGCAGGCCGATGCGCTCACCCTGAGTCACACCTTTCGCACCGAAGACGACGGTGTACCCGGTGACGTGCGCGTGCAGCTTCACTTGCAGGTCACGGCCGACAACGCACTCCACATGGTTTGGACGGCCCAGGCGCTGCACGCGCCCACCATGCTGAACCTCACCGGGCATGCGTTCTTCAACCTTGCGGGCCGTGGCAGCACCCACGGCCACACCTTGCAGGTGCCCGCCAGCCGCTATGTGCCGCTGGCAGCCGACGTGTGCCCCACGGGCGCGCTGGCTGGCGTGTTGGGCACGCCATTCGACTTCCGCGAGGCCCGCCGCGTGGGCGACGCAGTGGCAGCGCCCAGCGAGCAACTGGCCCTGGCCGGCGGGCTGGACCACTACCTGGTGCTGGACGAATCGGAGGCATCCCATGCGCCGCCCGTGTCATCCATCACCCCAGCCGGCCTGCGGCTGGCCGCGCTGCTGAGCGAGCCCGACAGCCGCCGTGCGATGGAGGTCTGGAGCACAGCGCCCGGTGTGCAGGTCTATGCGGGCCATGGCCTGAAGGCGGACCCGGCGCGGGACCTGGGCCGTGGCGCGCGGCAGGGCGACTGGCTCTGGCAGCCGGGCGACGGCATCTGCCTGGAGCCCATGGAGTACCCTGATGCGCCCAACCACGCCGCCTTTCCCATGCGCTGGTTGGCGCCCGGGGAGAGGGTGCGGGGGGCGATCGTGTACCGGTTTCGCAGCCTCTGAGCGCAGTGGTCAGCGAGGTGCCCGTTTTTCGGCATGCCGCGCTACCATGCCCCCTGGCTTTCAACCGAGGTCGTTCATGGACACAAGCTACACCCCCAGTACCGATTGGAAAGAAGTGGTGGCCCCCGACGAGGCCCAGCGCTTTGCCGGATATGCGCGCCAGTTCGCCGAACTGCAGGCGCGCAAGTCCCACAAGTACGGCACAGGCCGGGGCTTGCACCGCAAGCAGCTCACCGCCGCGCGGGGCCAGCTGCAGGTGCTGGGCGATCTGCCTGCATTTGCGTCCCACGGGCTGTTTGCCCAGCCCGGGCAGTACGACGTGCGGGTGCGGCTGAGCAATGGCGGCATGGACAAGACCTCCGACCGCAAGCCTGACATCCGGGGCTTTTCGTTCAGCGTGTGGGGCGTGCAGGGCGATTCCGCCCTGGGCAATGGGCCCGCCAAAAGCCAGGACTTCACGCTCATCAACCAGGAGAAGTTCGCCTTTCCCCAAAGCGGCGAGTTCGTGGACTTTGTGGTGGCGGCCTCGCATGGCGGCGGCGCGCTGATCAAGTTCCTGGTGCAGCGCCACGGGCTGCTGGGGGCCGCCAAGCAGATCGCCAAGACGGTCAAGACTTTCGGCCGGCCCTTCGGCGGCTTTGCAGCGCATGCCGTACACAGTGCTGCGCCCATCGCGTGTGGGCCCTATGCGGTGCGCGTGCGGCTGGTGCCCCATGTCGCCAATGGCGCACCGGTCACCCAGGTGCAGGACGATTGGAACGCCGAGTTTTCTGCCCGTCTGCGCCAGCAGGACCTGCAATGGGATTTGCAATTGCAGCCCTTCGTGGACGAGGCCACCACCCCCATCGAAGACGCCAGCGTGGACTGGCCCACGCCCTACACTACCGTGGCCCGGCTGACCTTGCCCCGGCAAGACCCCGCAGCCGACCCCACGCTGGCCGAGCAGGTGGAGGCGGCCGTGTTCGACCCCTGGCAGGCTCTGGCGGCGCACCGCCCGCTGGGCGATGTGATGCGCGCCCGCAAGGTGGTGTACTTCGAGAGCCAGAAGGGGCGCGGGGCCGCATAGTCTGCGGCTTTTTTTGCAGGGAGCCCCGCCGTCCACGGCGTCCGCCCCGTGCCACCGGAGCGCCCCGGAGTGCCTCTAAGTTTCGTCTAAGTGTTGGTGTCCACACTGCCCTCCATCGCAACCCCGATTGGAAAGGCACCACACCATGAACACGACCACGCTGACCTCCACCCCCCGCCGCCTCATTCTGGCCCTGGTGGCCGCAGGGGCGGTGGGCGCCACGGGCGCGGGCCTCATCACCGGGCACCAGGCGCGCGCTTTGACCCCCACCGCGCCCATCGTTGCGCAGACCCCGGCCGCCCCCGGCGGCGCGCTGCCCAGCTTTGCCCAGATCACCGCGCAGAACGGCCCGGCCGTCGTCAACATCAGTGTCACGGGCAGCACCAAGACGGCGATGGTCAACGACGAAGACGACGATGAAGGGCAACCCGCCGCCCGCCAGCGCCGGGGCCCGCAGATCGATCCGAACGATCCGTTCTACGAGTTCTTCCGCCAGTTCGGCTTTCCCGGCGCGGGCGCGCAGGGCCAGCCCAACGTGCCCACGCATGGCCAGGGCTCGGGCTTCATCGTCAGCCCCGACGGCCTGGTGCTGACCAATGCCCACGTGGTCAAGGGTGCGAGCGATGTCACCGTCAAGCTCACCGACCGGCGCGAATTCCGCGCGAAGGTGTTGGGCGCCGACCCCAAGACCGACGTGGCCGTGCTCAAGATTGACGCCAAGGACCTGCCCACCGTGCGCCTGGGCAGCACGCGGGACCTGCAGGTGGGCGAATGGGTGCTGGCCATCGGCTCGCCGTTTGGCTTCGAGAACAGCGTGACGGCGGGTGTGGTCAGCGCCAAGGGCCGCTCGCTGCCCGACGACAGCCTGGTGCCCTTCATCCAGACCGACGTGGCCGTGAACCCCGGCAACTCGGGCGGGCCGCTGTTCAATGCGCGTGGCGAGGTGGTGGGCATCAACTCGCAGATCTACAGCCGCTCGGGCGGCTACCAGGGCGTGTCGTTCTCCATCCCCATCGAGCTGGCCGCCAAGATCAAGGACCAGATTGTGGCCACCGGCAAGGTGCGCCACGCCCAGCTGGGCGTGGCCGTGCAGGAGGTGAACCAGGCGTTTGCTGAATCCTTCCAGCTGGACAAGCCCGAGGGCGCCTTGGTCGCCAGCGTCAGCAAGGGCAGCCCGGCCGAGAAGGCAGGCCTGCAGGCGGGCGACGTGATTCGCCAGGTGAACGGCCAGCCCATCGTGGCCTCGGGCGACCTGCCCGCCTGGGTGGGCCAGGCGCAGCCGGGGCAGCAGGCCAAGCTGTCGGTGTGGCGCCAGGGCAAGCCCCTGGAGCTGACCGCCACGCTGGGCGACGCCAGCGACAAGGCGACCAAGCAGGCGCGCAACGACGATGCCGTGGGCAAGGGCCAGCTGGGCCTGTCGCTGCGCCCGCTGGACCCCGAGGAGCGCCGCGAAATGGGCGTGAAGGGGGGCGTGAGCGAAGGCCTGGTGATCGAGCAGGCGCGTGGCCCCGCTGCGGCGGCGGGGGTGTTGCCCGGCGATGTGCTGCTGGCCATCAACGGCGCGCCGGCCAGGAACATCGACCAGGTCCGCACGGCCATGGCCAAGGCGGGCAAGTCGGTGGCGCTGCTGATAGAGCGCGATGGCAACAAGATCTTTGTGCCAGTGCGTCTGGGCTGAGTGATTGATTCGGCATCAACTAACTTGACGCCGTTCACGCGGAGCCCTTCGACAAGCTCCGTCCGAACGGGTGTTTCCAGTTCCAAAATGCCGACTCAATCGATCCCAAGGGGGGAGCCCTGCAGATGCTCCACCCCCCGTTCGGGCTGAGCCTGTCGAAGCCAGGGCACAGCCCATCCCCTTTGCCATTGGCTATGCTTGCCCCCCCATGCGCCTGCTCCTCGTTGAAGACGACCCCATGATCGGCGAAGCCGTGCAGGATCTGCTGCGCGCCGAACACTACGCCGTGGACTGGGCGCGTGACGGCGACGCGGCCGACACCGCCCTGCGCACCCAGCCCTACGACCTGGTGCTGCTCGACCTGGGCCTGCCCCAACGCGACGGCCTGGCCGTGCTGCGCGACCTGCGGGCCCGCAAGAACCGCACCCCCGTGCTGGTGGCCACCGCCCGCGATGCCGTGGCCCATCGCATTGAAGGACTCGACGCCGGGGCCGACGACTACGTGCTCAAGCCTTACGACCTGGACGAATTGCTCGCCCGCATCCGCGCCCTGCTGCGCCGCGCTGCGGGGCGGGCCGAGCCGGTGTACGAACACAAGGGCGTGTGCATCCACCCCGCCACGCGTGAGGCCACGGTACAGGGCGTTCCTGTCGTGCTGTCGGCACGCGAATGGGCGGTGCTGGAGCCGCTCATCGCCCGGCCCGGCATGGTGCTGTCGCGACAGCAGCTCGAAGACAAGCTCTACGGCTGGGGCGACGAGGTGAGCAGCAACGCGGTGGAGGTCTACATCCACGGCCTGCGCAAAAAGCTGGGGGCCGAGGTGCTGCTCAATGTGCGGGGCGTCGGCTATCTCGTACCCAAGGTATGACCTGCCAGCTCACCCAGGCCCTCCACGGGCTGCTTCCCCGGTCACTGCGCATGCGGTTGCTGGTGTTTTTGCTCGCCGCCATCGTGCTGGCCGGCGCGGTGCAGGGCGCGCTGGCCTACCGGGGCGCCCTGGCCGAGGCCGATGCCCTGTTCGACTACCACATGCAGCAGACCGCGCTGGCCTTGCGCTCGGGCCTGCCGGTGGACGCGCAGGGCCTGGGCCCGGGGCTGGACCCCGAGGACGAGAACCACGAATTCGTCGTGCAGGTGTGGACCAACGAGGGCCTGCGCATTTTTGAATCGGCCGTGGGCGCAGCCCTGCCGCAGATTGCCGTGCTGGGTTTTACCGATGTGCAGGCGCGCGGCGGCACCTACCGCGTGTTTTCGATGCAGACGCGCTCGCAGGTCATCCAGGTGGCGCAGAACATGGCGGCGCGGCGCGACATGGCCCGCAGCCTGGCGCTGCGCACGCTGGCGCCGTTGGCCATCATGGCGCCGCTGCTGGTGCTGGCCGTGTGGTGGGGCGTGAGCCGGTCGCTGGCCCCGGTGGAGCGCGTGCGCCGCCAACTGGCCCAGCGCCAGGCGGACGACCTCTCGCCCGTGAGCGACGCGCAGCTGCCCGACGAAGTGCAGCCGCTGGTGAGCGAACTCAACCTGCTGTTCGAGCGTGTCCAGCGTGCGTTCGATGCCCAGCAGCACTTTGTGGCCGACGCCGCGCACGAGCTTCGCTCGCCCCTGGCCGCGCTGCGCCTGCAGCTGCAGGGCCTGCAGCGCGCGGGCGACGATGCCGCGCGTGCTGCAGCCATCGCACGCCTGTCGGCCGGCATCGACCGCGCCACACGCCTGGTGGAGCAGCTGCTCAACCTCGCCCGGCAAGAGGCCGCAACGGCCGCCACCGAGCCCGTGGACCTGCGCGCCGTGGCCCAGCTGGCCCTGGCCGACGTGGCCCCTGCCGCCCAGGCGCGCAGCATGGACGTGGGCTTGCTCAACTCCGACGCCGCCACCGTGCCCGGCAACGCCGAGGCCCTGCGCATGCTGGCGCGCAATCTGCTGGACAACGCCATCAAGTACACCCCGCCCGGCGGCCAGGTGGATCTGCAGGTGCGCGCAGAGGGCCGCCACGCCGTGCTCACGGTGGAAGACAGCGGCTCCGGCATCGCCCCCGAGCACCGCGAGCGCGTGATGCAGCGTTTTGTGCGCGAAACCTCGGAAGGCGCCCCCGGCAGCGGCCTGGGCCTGGCCATCGTGCAGGCCATTGCACAGGCCCACGGGGCCACCGTGCAACTCGGCGCCTCGGCACGCCTGGGTGGGTTGCGGGTTACCGTGCGGTGGGGTTGATGTCTGTCCATTTGCTATTTATTTGATAGCTTTTGGCGCTTGATGGACAGGCGCCAGGGGCCAAAAACCCTCAAAAATTGGAGGCCGCCAGGTCTTCGTGTGGCGCCGTCGCCTCTGCGCCACGCCCAGCGGGCCTGGCGCCGCACAATGCGCAGGCACGGCGCCCACCGGGGTGCCCCGTCTTTCATTGTCAAAGGACACCACCGCATGCACTTCATCGTTCTCGGCGCAGGCGCCATTGGTTGTTATGTGGGTGGGCGCCTGGCAGCGCACGGCCAATCGGTTTGCCTGGTGGGCCGCCCGCATGCGCTCGCGCCCATCGCGTTGCAGGGCCTGAAAGTCACGGACCTGGACGGCTTTGACCGGCAGGTGCCCGCGAACGCACTGCAATGGGCCCACACGCTGGCCGACGCCGCGCCCCGCGCCGACAGCATCATCCTGCTGTGCGTCAAAAGCGGCGCCACCGAATCCGCCGCGCGCGAACTGGTGGCGGTCTGTGCGCCCGGCACCCCCGTCATCTCTTTGCAAAACGGCGTGGACAACGTGGCCCGCGTTGCGGCACTGGCGCCCGGCCTGAACGTGTTGGCCGGCATGGTGCCCTACAACGTGGTGCTGCGTGGCGCCCAGGTGCACCGCGCTACGGCGGGCCACTTGCAGTTGCAGCGCGATGCGGTCACCGAGCACATCGCGCCGGTCTTCAACGCCGCAGGCCTGGCCACCGTGCTGCCCGCCGACATCCGTGCGGTGCAGTGGGGCAAGCTGCTGCTCAACCTGAACAACCCGGTCAATGCGCTGTCCGACCTGCCCCTGCGGCAAGAGCTGCTCGACCGCGACTGCCGCCGCGTCTTCGCCGCCCTGCAGACCGAGGCGCTGAGCGTGATGGCCCGCGCGGGCATCACACCCGCCCAGGTCACCGCCGTGTCGCCCACGCTGCTGCCCCATGTGCTGCGCCTGCCCAACTGGTTGTTTACACGCCTGGCAAAACGCATGCTGCAGATCGACGCCCAGGCCCGCTCGTCGATGTGGGACGACCTGGAGGCCGGGCGCGTGACCGAGATCGATGCGCTCAGCGGCGCGGTGGTGCGGCTGGCGGCGCAGCGCGGGGCACAGGCACCGCTCAACGCTTGCATGTGCGAGCTGCTGGGCGGGCCGCGCCAGCGCCTCACGGGCGCGCAGATGTGCAAGATGTTGGGGCTGTGACGATCATGCGTCTGGCAATGTGCGGTCCAGCGGCACATGCAGCCCGGCCTTGAGGCAGCCCAGCGCCACCGAGGTGCGAAACCGCCGCACGTTGTCATCGCCCTCAAACAACCGCCGCGTCAGCGCGTCGTAGTCGTCCATCGACGCCACGGTCACCACCAGCAGGTAGTCGGTCTCGCCCGTCACGCTGTAGCACTGCTGCACGGCGTCTTCGGCGGCAATGCGCGCGCGCAGCGGGGCGGTGCGGTCGGGGCGCTCGTTTTCCAGGTGCACCTCCAGCACGATGGTCAGCGGTTTGCCCACCTTCACCGGGTCCAGCACGGCGACGTTGGCGCGGATCACGCCGCTGTCTCGCAGCCGCTGGATGCGGCGCTGCACAGCGGGCGCTGACAGGTTCACGGCCTGCGCAATCGCGCGCTGGGGCGTGGTGTTGTCGGTCTGCAGGATGTCCAGGATGGCGAGGTCAAAGCGGTCAAGTGCGGCGGGGGCGGTCATTCATGGCTCCGGTGGACGGTTCGACAGTGAGTGAAAGTTGCGTACAGACCCTGAATTTCGAGTCAAAAGCACATGCGGGTCGCACTATATTTTCAACCCTATGCGCGCTTCCCTTTTGCACCGTTTTTTCCCCTTCCTCGCCGTCCTGGGCTCCGTCACCGCGTTGGGCATTGGCACATCGTGGGCCAAACACTGGCTGTTCCCGGTGGTGGGCGCGCAGGGAACCACCGCCGTGCGGGTGGGCTTTTCGGCCTTGTTGGTGCTGCTGCTGTGGCGGCCCTGGCGCTGGCATTTGTCGCGGGCCGACGCGCGTGCGGTCTTGTTGTACGGCGCGGCGCTGGGGGGCATGAACCTCATGTTCTATATGTCGCTGCGCACGCTGCCGTTTGGCCTTGCGGTGGCCATCGAGTTTGCGGGGCCGTTGGCCGTGGCGATCTGGTCGTCGCGCCGTGCGGTGGATTTTGTGTGGGTGGCCTTGGCGATGGCCGGGCTGGGCATGTTGCTGCCGCTGGGGCTCAACGGCAGCATGCTCGACCCGGTGGGCGTGCTGTACGCCCTGGGCGCGGCGGTGTTCTGGGCGCTGTATATCGTGTTCGGCAAACGCGCGGGGCATCTGCACGCGGGGCACACGGTGTCGCTGGGCCTGTTGGTGGCGGCATTGGTTGTGGTGCCCGTGGGCGTGGCGCATGCGGGCGCTGCCCTGCTGTCGCCGGCCGTGCTGCTCATCGGCGTGGCGGTGGCGGCGGTCTCCAGCGCCATCCCGATCTCGCTGGAGATGATGGCCCTGAAGCGCCTGCCCAAGGAGGCCTTCGGCATCATGATCAGCATGGAACCCGCCGTGGCCGCCGTGCTGGCGATGGGGCTGCTGGGCGAGCACCTGAGCGCCATCCAGTGGCTGGCCATTGGCTTGATCGTTTCGGCGTCGATGGGCACGGCCGTGACGGCGGGGCGGTCGGTGGCGGCAGGGGGGCAGCGGCCGCAGGCCGCATAGTGGGCAGTCGCCCACCCAGCCTGGGGTCACGCTGTTTTCCGCTCAGGCGGCTGCCAGCTCGCTCCACGCTTCGCCCAGCGCCTGCGCCTGCTGCAGCACCAGTTCTACGGCGGCAGCTTCCAGGTCGGGCGGGTATTTGTACTTGCGCAGGATACGTTTCACCATGAGGCGCAGCTTGGCTTGCACGCTCTCGCGCTCGGTCCAGTCCACCGTCAGGTTTTTGCGCAGGTTGTCGGTCAGTTCGTGGGCGATCTTTTTTAGCGTGTCGTCGCTCAGCTCGCGCACCGCTGCCTCGTTCTCAACCAGCGCGGTGTAAAAGCGCACCTCGTCTTCGGTCAGCCCCAGCTTGTCGGCCAGGCCATGCGCCTCGCGGAATTGGCGGGCCATGTCCAGCAGTTCTTCCATCACCTGTGCGGTTTCAATGCTGCGGTTCTGGTAGCGCACGATCACCCCACCCAGCAGCTCCGAGAACTTTTTGCTCTGCACCACGTTGCTGGCAAAGCGGCTTTTGATCTCGCCTTCCAACAGGCGCTCCAGCAGCTCCACCGCCAGGTTGCGCTCGGGCAGCGCGCGCACCTGGGCCAAAAAGCCTTCGTCCAGCAGGCCAATGTTGGGCTTTTCCAGCCCCACGGCGTCAAAAATGTCCACCACGCTTTCAGACACCACCGCCTGGCTGATGATCTGGCGCACTGCCAGTTCGCGCTGCTCGTCGGTACGTTGTTTGGCGGTGATGTCGCGCTTGGTCAAAAGCACCTTCACCCCTTGCATGAAAGCCACTTCCTCGCGCACCGCCTTGGCTTCGTCGAGCGTGCAGCTCAGGGTGAAGGCCTGGCTCATCGCCAGGGCGGTGTCGGCAAAACGCTTCTTGCCGTCTTGCCCAGCCTGGCGTGGCAGCCCCAGCACGTGGTTGGCCGCACCCGCCAGCACACGGTGGCCGCCTGTCAGAAAGCCGCTGTAGTCAAACCCGTGCAGCAGGGCGCGCAGCACGTCCAGCTTTTCCAGCACCACGCTGAAGGCCTCGTGCGCATCCGCCGTGGGGCGGCCCCGGCCGTGGGCGGCGGTGTATTCCTTCATGGCGGCTTTGAGCTCGTTGCCGATGCCGATGTAGTCCACCACCAGGCCGCCTTGCTTGTCCTTGAACACGCGGTTCACGCGGGCAATGGCCTGCATCAGGTTGTGGCCCTTCATGGGCTTGTCCACATACAGCGTGTGCACGCAGGGCGCGTCAAAGCCGGTCAGCCACATGTCGCGCACGATCACGATGCGCAGCGGGTCGGCCGGGTCTTTGAAGCGTTTTTCCAGCCGCTTTTTGACCTGGGCGCTGTAGATGTGTGGGCGCAGCAGGGCCTTGTCGCTGGCACTACCGGTCATCACGATCTTGATGGCGCCCAGCTCGGGGTCGGCGTTGTGCCAGTCGGGCCGCAGGCGCACGATCTCGTTGTACAGGTGCGCGCAGATGTCGCGGCTCATGGCCACCACCATGGCCTTGCCGCGCTGGGCGGTGTTGCGTTCTTCAAAATGCGCCACCAGGTCTTGCGCCACGCGGGCTACGCGGGGCTCGGCGCCCACCACTTGCTCCAGCGCGGCCCAGCGGCTTTTCAGGCGCGACTGCACGCTTTCTTCCTCGTCCTCGGCCAGCTCGTCCACCTCGGCGTCAATGTTGGGCAGCTCGTTGGCCTTCAGGCCCAGCTTGACCATGCGGCTTTCGTAGTAGATGGCCACGGTGGCGCCATCCTCTTTGGCCTGCTGCATGTCGTACACGTGGATGTAGTCGCCAAACACCGCGCGCGTGTCGCGGTCGGTGCCGCTTACTGGCGTGCCGGTAAACGCGACAAAGGTGGCGTTGGGCAGGGCGTCGCGCAGGTGCTGGGCGTAACCCACCTGGTATTGCTCCCGAGGGCGTTCTACCGTGTTCGCTTCGGTGCCTGCTCGGTAGGTGGGCGGCGCAAACTCGGCGCGGTGAGCGGGCGTGGTGCCGCTGCCTGTGGTGATGGGGGTTGCTGCTGAATTGATAGCTGGTGGCACTCGTGTATCAATCGCTAGAGCCGGATTTGGCTTGAAATTCTCCTTGCGCACCTTCAGCCGCGCCTCAAACCCGTACTGCGTTCGGTGCGCCTCGTCGGCGATCACCACGATGTTGTGGCGGTCCGACAGCATGGGGTAGCTGTCTTCGTCCTCGCCGGGCATGAACTTCTGGATGGTGGCAAACACAATGCCGCCCGAGGGCCGGTTCGCCAGCAGCGTGCGCAGCTCCTGCCGAGTGCGCGCCTGCACGGGCTGCTCGCGCAGCAGGTCTTGCGCCAGGCCAAACACGCCCAGCAGTTGGCCGTCCAGGTCGTTGCGGTCGGTGATGACCACGATGGTGGGGTTCTGCAGCGCGGGCTCTTGCATCACGCGGGCGGCAAAGCAGGTCATGGTGATGCTCTTGCCGCTGCCCTGCGTGTGCCACACCACGCCGCCCTTGCCCTTGATGGCCGGGTTTGCGCCACTGCCCGGCGTGGCTGCGGCCACCACCTGCGCAATGGCGGCGCGCACCGCGTGAAACTGGTGGTAGCCCGCGATCTTCTTCACCAACTGCCCATCGTCTTCAAACAGCACAAAGTAGCGCAGGTAGTCCAGCAGGTACTGCGGCGCCAGCACGCCGCGCACCAGCGTCTGCAGTTCGTTGAACTGGCCCAGCGGGTCCAGCGTGGCGCCGTCAATCGTGCGCCACGCCATGAAGCGCTCGGCACTTGCGCTCAGCGACCCCAACAGCGCCTCGGTGCCGTCCGAGATCACCAGCACCTCGTTGGTGTGGAACAGGTCCGGGATCTGCTCTTTGTAGGTCTGGATCTGGTCGTAGGCCTTCCACACGCTGGCGGCCTGGTCTGCGGGGTTCTTCAGCTCCAGCAGCACCAGCGGCAAGCCGTTCACAAACAGCACCACATCGGGCCGGCGCGTGTGGCGCGGCCCGCGCACGCTGAATTGGTTCACTGCCAGCCAGTCATTGCGCTCTGGCGCGGCCCAGTCCACCAGGCGCACAAAGTCGCCCACCGTCTCGTTGCCGCGCT
>JADMJR010000170.1 GCA_018780365.1 Acidovorax sp.
TCATGGCCTACAGCGCCAAGTACGCGAGCGCCTTCTACGGCCCCTTCCGCGACGCGGTGGGCACGCGCGGCGCCCTGGGCAAGGCCGACAAGAACGTCTACCAGATGGACCCCGGCAACAGCGACGAGGCCCTGCGCGAGGTGGCCATCGACATCGCAGAAGGCGCCGACATGGTGATGGTCAAGCCCGGCATGCCCTACCTGGACATCGTGCGCCGCGTGAAGGACGAGTTCAAGGTGCCCACCTTCGCCTACCAGGTCAGCGGCGAGTACGCCATGATCAAGGCCGCCGCCGCCAATGGCTGGCTGGACCACGACGCCGTGATGATGGAAAGCCTGCTGGCCTTCAAGCGTGCCGGCGCCGATGGCGTGCTGACCTACTTTGCACGCGATGCCGCGCGTTTGCTCCAAAAATAAGAGCTATCAGCGCTTGATGGACAGGCGCTAGAGGCACTTTTTATTGTCAATCCGGGGTTGCATGCGCATATTCCACATCCACAGCGGCGGCGTACAGGAGCTGGCCGAGCTGCCCACGCAGATGCCCGCCCAGGGTTTTGTCTGGATCGCCTGCGCGCGCCCGGCCTTCCAGGCACGGCTGGCCGAGGTCCAGGCGAGCCTGCAGACCCTGGTGGGGCTGCAGCTGGTGGACCTGCACGTGTCCGACCTGCTCAACGCGCAACTGCCCTCGCACTACGACTACACCTCGCAGTACGACCTGTTGGTGTTCCGCCGCCTGGCCACGGCGCAGGGCGATGCTGTCGACGCGGTGGCGGAAGGTGGTAGCCCCACCACCAGCCCGCTCAAACGCAGCGGCCCGCCGGTACTGCGCCGCATCGACACCAGCCCGGTGGGTTTTGCGGTGTTTGACCAGCTGCTGCTGACCGTGCACCCCGCCGACTGCGCGGTGCGCGACGCCTATGCCACCCGCCTGCTGGCCTCGCTGCCCACCAGCCCCGGCGAGGGCCGCAGCAGCCCCGTGCCCGGCGCCCGCGTGCCCACCAGCCCGGCCGACCTGATGCTGCGTGTGGTCAACCTGATGGTCGATGGCTACCTGGACCTGCGCCGCGAACTCACGCGCCAGCTCGACCACTGGCAAAACGAGCTGCTCAAGCCCCGTGCACGCTACGTGAACTGGAGCTCGCTGCTCGAAGCACGCCTGTCGCTGCACATGCTGGACGAGATCTGCGAAGACCAGCGCACCGCCGTGCAGGACTGGATCGACGCGCTGGAAACCTGGGCCCTGCCCGACAGTCCCTCGGGCCTGCGCGAGCTGGACCTGCTCAAGGTGCGCAGCCGCGATGTACTGGAGCACATCGAACGTGTGGTGCACCACGTGCGCCGGCTGGAGCAAAGCACCGAAACCGCCGTGCAAATGCACTTCAGCGTGCAGAGCAACCGCACCAACGACATCATGCGCACGCTCACGGCGCTCACCGCCGTGTTCCTGCCGCTGAACCTGATCGCGGGCATCTTCGGCATGAACTTCGAGTTTCTGCCGCTGATCCACAAGGCCGACGGCTTTTGGTGGGCGCTGGGCTCGATGGCGTTCATTGCCCTGTCGCTGGTGCTGCTGTTCTGGCGCAAGCGGTATCTGGCGAGGACGAGGTGACTTCCCCCTGAGCGGCTGCGCCGCTTCCCCCTTCTCTCGAACTGCTGCGCAGTTCGGGAAGGGGGACGATGCCCTCGCTGCGGGGCGGCCCTTGCTCGGCATCCCTGGCCTGGGTCAGCGCCAGTATTGAAGGACGCCGCCGCAAAGTCACAAGTTCCAGTGCCTTATGGCCTGGCCACCCCCAACAACCCCGCCCCGTTGTCCCACGCAATCTTGCGTGCCACGTCGGCGGGCAGGCCGCCCAGCCACTGGCGGTAGCTTTGCATCAGGCTTTCATAGTGTTGCCAGCGCTGGTTCACCCAGGTGTCCGAGCCGATCACGAAGCGTGTGGGGTACTTGAGCAGCAGCGCACGCCAGGCGGGGCACAGCTGGTTGTCGTCACACACCAGGCCGGGGCGGTACGAGAGTTCGCCCACCAGGCCGGGGTAGCGCGCCATCAGCGCGTCCACCCGCTCCACCGGCGCGCCGCCGATGCCGGTGTGGGCCCAGATCAGGCGCAGCTTCTGGCCCTGGGTGGGGGGGTGGGCCATCAGCAGGTCGATGGCGGCATCGTCCACATGGGCGAGCACCACCAGGTCGCGCTCCTCAGCCAGGGCCATGAGCTTTTTGGCCACCGGGCCGTTGGCATTGGCGCTGTCGTACAGGTGGAATTCGCCAATGCCCCGGTACGGCCCGGCGGCCGTGCCGCGCGCGAGCTCGGTCTGCACCATGGTGTAGATGCTCTCGTCGGCAAACCAGCCGGTGTAGTCGGCGCGGTTGCGGTACAGCCGCACAAAAGGCACCACGGCCACGCCCGCCTCGCGGGTCTGCGGCAGGCCCGCCAGGGTGAGCGAGCCGGTGTTGGGCCGCGAATTGGCCACGATGGCGCGCACGCCGCTGGCCTTCATGCGCGCCAGCACATCGGCAGGCGGGTGGGGGCCGGTTTTGCCGTCCCAGGCTTCCTCGTTGTAGTGCAGGTGGGCGTCGAACAGCGGGCCGCTGTAGTCGGCGGCATGGACGGCGGAACCAATCGCTATAAAAAATATAGCTACCAGCGCTTTCTGGACGGGCGCCAGGGGCCTAAAAATCTTGGAATTTTCCATGATACCCCCGGTGAATGCGTTGGTAGGTCGGTGGTCGTTTGCTTCAGGCGAGGTGCTTGTCGAAGAAGGCCAGCGTGCGGTCGCGCGCGGCCATGGCCGAGGGCTCGTCGTAGCTGCCGCGCTGGTCACAGTTGAACCCATGGTCGGCCTGGTACACATGCACCTCGACCTCGGGATGGGCCTTGGCAAACGCCTGCACGCTGTCCAGAGGAATCCAGTGGTCGCGCTCGCCAAAGTGGGCCAGCACAGGCACCTGGGGCTGGCGAGCCACCTCGCCGGGGGTGGTCACGCCACCGCCGTAGTACGGCACGGCGGCCGACAGGCCCTGCAGCAAGCTGGCCGCACGCCAGGTCAGCAGCCCGCCCCAGCAAAAGCCCACGATGCCCACCCTGCCGCCACTATGCCGCGCGGCGTAGTCGATGGCGGCCTGGATGTCGGGCAACACGCCCGGGGCGGGCAGGCCTTCCACCGCCGCCTTCAGGCCCATGCCCGCCTGCATATCGTCGCCGGTGTAGCCCAGCTCCACACCGGGTTTGATGCGGTGAAAGGTGGACGGCGCCACGGCCAGGTAGCCATTTGCGGCAAAGCGGTCGGCCACCGAGCGGATGTGCGAGTTCACGCCAAAAATCTCCTGCAGCACGACCACGGCGCCCCGGGGCGCGCCCTCGGGCCGAGCCACCCAGGCGGGCGCCACCAAACCGTCGCTGGATGTCAGGTCGACAAACTGTCCCATGCTGAATGCTCCTTGAAGTTTGAACGGATGGGCGAAAGACACCGGGCTCCACCAAGGCCCCTGATTCCCCAGGTTCTGCGCCACACGCCGTGCATTCGCCAGCCCACAGAACCTGTTCCAATGCGCCATTCTTGCAGGAGACCCGATGCCATGGAGAAGATCGCAGTAATCACCGGTGCCAGCCGGGGCATTGGTGCCGCCACCGCGCTGCTGGCGGCGAGCCATGGCTGGGCCGTCGCCGTGAACTACCACACCCACCAGGCGGCCGCGCAGGCGGTGGTCGAGCAGATCCGGGCTGGCGGCGGCACGGCCATCGCCGTGCAGGCCGACGTGGCCAACGAACAAGAAATCCTTGCCATGTTCGAGGCCGTGGACGCCCAGCTCGGCCGCATCGGCGCGCTGGTCAACAACGCGGGGGTGGTGGATGTGACGGCCCGGGTGGACGAGATGAGCACAGCCCGCCTGCGCCGCATGTTCGACACCAACGTGATCGGCAGCTTCGT
>JADMJR010000147.1 GCA_018780365.1 Acidovorax sp.
GGTAGATGGGCACGGCCACGGCCTTGGTGGTGGGGTCGGGGCTGTAGCCTGCGTGTACGGCCAGGGTTTCGATTTTCATGAAGCTTGTCTCTTTCGTTGAAGGGATGGGAGTGGAACAACCGGGCTTATTGAGTCGGCACCTTTGAACTTGAAACATCCGTTCGGGCTGAGCCCTTCGACGGGCTCAGGACAGGCTTGTCGAAGCCTTGCGCGGCGCTTCGACAAGCTCAGCGTGAACGGTTCAAGTTGATTCATGCCGACTCCTTAAGTCGTTGCTGGACGGGGCTCGGTGTGCCAACGGAGCGGGCCATTCTGGCACCCCAGGCCCATAGCGCCATCGAATCGTTGGCTATGTGCTTATGACGTTCTTGTTCGCCGCAGGCTCTCTCAGGCTGCGGGTTCGTCCATGGCGCTGTCTGCGGGTTCGGGGTGTGCGCGTTGCGCCTGCTGATTGCGTCGCCAGGCCTTCTCGATTTCCACCACCACCAGCACCACCAGCGCGGCGCCAATGCACAGCGCCAGCTCGCCCAGGCTCAGCGGCTCGGTGCGGAAGATGGGGTTGAGCCAGGGCACATAGATGGTGGCCATCTGCAGAGCGAAGGTGAGCAGCACGGCACCCAGCAGCGGGCGGTTGCTGAGCAGGCCCAGGCGCCAGATGGGTTCGGATTCGGAACGGATGGCGATCACATGCGCCATCTGCGCCAGCGTGAGCACGGTGAACACCATGGTCTGCCAATGCGCGTGGCCGGTGTGCAGGGCCCAGGCCTGCACCGCCAGGCACAGCCCGCCAATGAGCAGGCCCACGCCCAATATGTGCTGCCACATGCCGTGTGCAAACAGGCTCTCGCGCGGTGCGCGGGGCGGGCGCTGCATGATGCCGCGCTCGGCTGGCTCGGCCGCCAGCGCCAGGCCGGGCAGGCCGTCGGTCACCAGGTTGACCCACAGGATGTGGATGGGCAGCAGCGGAATGGGCAGCAGCAACAGCGGCGCGAGGAAGATGGTCCAGATCTCGCCCGAGTTGCCCGTCATCGCGTAGCGCACAAACTTGCGGATGTTGTCGTAGATGCGGCGGCCTTCGCGCACCGCCGCGACGATGGTGGCGAAGTTGTCGTCCAGCAGCACCAGGCTCGATGCCTCGCGCGCCACGTCGGTACCGCCCTGGCCCATCGCAATGCCGATATCGGCGCGTTTGAGCGCCGGGGCGTCGTTCACGCCGTCGCCTGTCATGGCCACGAAGTGGCCCTGGGCCTGCAGCGCCTCGACGATGCGGATCTTCTGCGCCGGGTCCACGCGGGCGTAGACCTGCACCTGTTCCACCCGGGCGCGCAGGGCGGCATCGTCCAGTGTTGCGAGGTCGGCGCCGGTGAGCACCGGGGCATCGCTGTTGCGCACAATGCCCAGCCGGTGCGCGATGGCGCGCGCGGTGGCGGGGTGGTCGCCCGTGATCATCACCGGGGTGATGCCCGCGCTGATGCAGTCGCGCACTGCGGCCTGGGCCTCGGCGCGGGGTGGGTCGATGAGGGCGATCAGGCCCAGCAGCTCCAGCTGGTTTTCTACCGCGTCGATGTCGTTGGTGTCCGGCAGGCGGGCGTGGCTGCGGCGGGCGAGGGCCAGCACCCGCAGGCCCTGGGCGGCGAGTTGCTGGGCAGTGGCGAGGACCTTGGCGGTGTCGAGTGCGGCAGCGCCGTCGGGTGTCCAGTGGGCGGTGCAGTGGGGCAAGAGCGATTCCGGCGCGCCCTTGGTGTAGGCCACAAAGCCATCGGCAGCGCGGTGGAAGGTCGTCATGCGCTTGCGGTTGGAGTCAAACGGCTGCTCCTGCACGCGCGGCCAGGTGGTGTCGAGCCGGGCCTTGTCCAGCCCGCCTGCGTGGGCGGCCAGCACCAGCGCGGTTTCGGTGGGGTCGCCCTGCCAGTGGGTGGCGGACTGGCCCTCTTCGTTCTGTGCCTGGAGCGTGGCGTCGTTGCACAGCGCGGCGGCGCGCAGGGCCTCGGCGTGGGCGGGGCCTCGGCGTGGGCGGGGCCGGGCAGCGGGTCGCCGGGCACCCAGCGCACGCCGTGGGCCAACAGCAGTTCGGCATGCATGCGGTTTTGCGTGAGCGTGCCGGTCTTGTCCGAGCAGATGGTGGTGACCGAGCCCAGGGTTTCGACCGACGGCAGGCGCCGCACCAGCGCATGCACCGCCACCATGCGGCGTGCGCCCAGGGCCAGCAGCACGGTGACGACGGCGGGCAGGGCCTCGGGGATGGCGGCCACGGCCAGGCTGATGGCGGTGAGGGCCATGAGCAGCGGCGCCTCGCCGCGCAGCACACCCACCCCAAAGATCACCATGCAGATGCCCAGCACCGCCAGTGCCAGCCGCTTGCCAAACGCTGCGAGGCGCAACTGCAGCGGCGTGCTGCGGTCGCCGGTGTCGAGCAGCGTGGCCACCTTGCCCAGTTCGGTGTGCATGCCGGTGGCCACCACCAAGCCCCGCGCCCGGCCATGGGTGGCGGTAGTGCCCTTGAAGGCCATGTTGGTGCGGTCGCCCAGCGCGCCCACATCCTCGGCCGCCAGGGCTTCGGTCTGCTTGGCCACCGTGACGGATTCGCCCGTGAGGGCCGATTCATCCACCTGCAGCTGCGCAATCTCGATCAGCCGCAGGTCGGCCGGGATCTGGTTGCCGGCTTCCAGCAGCACGATGTCGCCGGGCACCAGTGCGGTGGCAGGCACCACCTGCACGGCTCCGCTGCGCAGCACGGTGGCATGGGCTGCTGCCAGCTGGCGCAGGGCCGCCATGGCCTGGTCGGCGCGCCAGGCCTGCACAAAGCCGATGACCGCGTTGAGCACCACGATGACGAGGATGACCAGCGTGTCCGTGACCTCGCCCACCAGCCCCGAGATGGCGGCCGCACCCAGCAGCACCAGCACCATGAAGTCCTTGAACTGGTCGGCCAGCAGGTGCCACCACGCGCGGTCTTGCCCCGCCGCCAGCTCATTGGCGCCGTGGGTGGCGCTGCGGCGCAGCGCCTCGTCGGCATGCAGGCCCGCATCAGGGTTGACGCCGTGCGCTTGGGCGACGGCCTCGGCGGTGTGCAGGTGAGGGGCTTGAGAAGGGGGCATGCGGCAATCTGAACAGAGGCCGCACGCCAGTGCGTCAGTGCGCGTTCTGCGGCCGGGCTTTGTAGAAGGTCAGGGGGATTTCATTGGCCTGGTTCAGCACCTGGCGCTTGATCTTGCCCACCACGTGCATTTCACAGGGCTTGCAGTCAAAGCGCAAGGTCAGCTTCTCCTTGCCGTTGATCAACATCAAGGGTTCGGCCTTGATCGTGCCCTGCACGCCCGTGACGCCCTTGGCCTGCTTGGGGCACAGGCTCATGCTGAAGCGCACGCAGTGCTTGGTGATCATGAGGCTGACTTCGCCTTCTTCCTCGTGTGCCTCGTAGGCCGCGTCGATCACCTTGACGCCGTGGCGCACGTAGAAGTCGTGGGCTTTGTGGTTGAACACGTTGCCCAGAAAGCTCAGCGTGTCCTCGGGGTAGGGCGCGGGCGGCTCGACGGGCGTGGCGCGCTGCAGGCGCTCGAAGTCGCGCGCGCGGTTTGCTTCCAGGTCGGCCAGCGCATCGCGGCGCAGCGCGTTGAGGACCGAGGCGGGCACAAACCAGGGCTGTGACAGCTGCAGGGCAATGTCATGCACCGCGAAGATGGTGGCGCCGAAGCGGCCCAGTTGCTCGCGCAGGCTGGCTTCGGCCTTGGCGGCATCGGTAGCGCTCTGGTGGGCGTGCGACACGTCGGCGCAGCCCACGTTGCCGTCTTCATCGGTCAGCAGCAGGCTGAAACCCGTGGGCGTTTCGCTCAATTGCGCCCACAGGCCGATGCGGCGGTCGCTGGACTTTTTCTCCAGTGTGCGCACCCAGTCCATGTCGCGGTTGCGGTTGACC
>JADMJR010000332.1 GCA_018780365.1 Acidovorax sp.
CTGGAACACCATGGCGATGTCGCGGTCGCGCGGGGGCATGCCCACCACGTTCTTGTCGGCGATGCGGATCTCGCCCTCGGTGGGTTCATCCAGCCCCGCAATGATGTTCAGCAGCGTGGACTTGCCGCAGCCCGAGGGGCCCACAAGGATGAGGAACTCGCCAGGGGCCACGTGGATGTCCACCTTGCGCAGCACCTCCACGCTTTTGTCGCCCTTGCCAAAACGCTTGTTGATGCCTGCGATGTCTAACGAAGACGCCATGATGATTTATCCCTTCACCGCGCCGGCCGTCAGCCCGCGCACAAAAAATTTACCGGCCAGCACATAGATCACCATCGTGGGCAGGCCCGCGATGATGGCGGCGGCCATGTCCACGTTGTAGGCCTTCACACTGCTGGAGGTGTTGGCCAGGTTGTTGAGCCCCACGGTGATGGGCTTGGACTCGGTGCCCGAGAACACCACACCGAACAGGAAGTCGTTCCAGATGTTGGTGAACTGCCAGATCAGCGTGACCATCACGATGGGCGTGGACAGCGGCAGCACGATGCGCCAGAAGATCTGGAAGAAGCTGGCCCCATCCATGCGCGCCGCGTTCACCAGCTCCTTGGGGATGGCCGCGTAGTAGTTGCGAAAGAACAGCGTGGTGCCCGCCAGCCCCGCCAGGCAATGCACCAGCACCAGCCCGGTGATGGAGCTCGACAGCCCCAGCCAACCCAGCACCTGGCTCATGGGCAGCAGCACCACCTGGAAGGGCATGAACACACCAAACAGCAGCAGGCCAAACAGCGTGTCGCTGCCGCGAAACTTCCACAGGCTGAGCACATAGCCGTTGAGCGCGCCCCACACGGTGGAGATCATCACGGCCGGCACGGCCATGGCCACCGAGTTCCAGAAGAAGGGGCGCAGGCCATTGCAGTCCACACCCGTGCAGGCGCTGGACCAGGCCGTGGACCAGGCCGCCCCGTTGAGCCCACCGGGCAAGGCCAGCAGCGAGGTGGAGCGGATTTCGTCCGCATCCTTGAACGACGTGACCAGCATGGCATACAGCGGCAGCAGAAAAAACACCACCGCCAGGGCCAGCACGGCATAGACCAGCAGACGCCCCACGGACGGGAAAAAAGAGGGCTTAGCGGTCATGGGGTTTGCTCCGCAGTTCGCTGTAAAGATAAGGAATCACCAACGCGGCCACGGTGGCCAGCATCATGGTGGCACTGGCTGCGCCCAGGCCGATCTGCCCACGCGAGAACGACATGGTGTACATGAAGGTCGCGGGCACATCGGTGGCAAAACCGGGGCCACCGGCCGTGAGCGCCATTACCAGGTCAAAGCTCTTGATCGCCAGGTGCGACAGCACCATGAGCGTGGAGAAGAACACCGGCCGCAGCGCCGGCAGCACGATGCGCCAGTAGATGCGTGGCAGCGAGGCGCCATCGACCTGGGCAGCCTTGATGATGCTGTCGTCGATGCCACGAAGGCCCGCCAGGAACAGCGCCATCGCAAACCCGGCGCTTTGCCAGATGCCCGCGATCACCACACAGTAGATCGCCATCTCGGTGTCCACCAGCCAGCCGAACGTGAAGCTCTCGAAGCCCCAGTCGTGCATCAGCTTCTCCAGGCCCAGGCTGGGGTTGAGCAGCCACTTCCAGGCCGTGCCCGTCACCACAAACGACAGCGCCATGGGGTACAGGTAGATGGTGCGCAGCGCACCCTCGGCACGGATCTTCTGGTCCAGCAGCACGGCCAGCAGCACGCCGATGACCAGCGAGCCCCCCACATAGCCCACGCCAAAAATGCCCAGGTTCTTCAGGGCCACCCTCCAGCGGTCCATCTCCCACAGGCGCTCGTACTGCGCCAGGCCTGCCCATTCGTAGTTGGGCAACATGCGCGAAACGGTGAGGCTGAGCACGCCGTTCCACACCATCAGGCCGTAGATGAAGGCAAAGCCCAGCACAAACGCCGGGGCCACCACCAGCCTGGGCAGCCAGGTTTCAAAGGAATTCTTCATTGCTTGCGAATCTCAGTTGCATACGCTTTACACGCTGTCTCTCAGTCAATCACTTCACCGACCCATCCATCAATTCATCAACCCTTCAATCACTCGTTCACTTACTCAATCACTCACTTTGCGTCGCATGAAAAAAGGGGGGTGCGCACCGAGCACCCCCCAATGAACAAAGTGTTTACCTCAAACTCACTCGCTTTCTCACTCGCTCCCTCTTACCACCACACCTCGTACTGCACACCCACCAGCGTGCGCGAGGTCTTGCCATTGGCGCCAAAGCTGCCAGCGTTGGCCACTGCCGCCGCCTGGTTCCAGTTGGCCTTGGTCACATACAGGCGCAGCTCGGGGCGCGACCAGAAGTCTTCCGACAGGGCCAGGGCGCCTGCCAGCGTGGCCTTGGACAGGCGCTGGTCGGGGCCGCTGCCCTTGCGGGTGGTGGTGGACAGTTCCACCAGGCCCTTGAAGTTCTTGCTGAACGCGTACGAGCCCCGGCCACCTAGCGAGAAGTCCTTGGTCTCCACGCCGGTCAGGTCGGCCTTGTTGGTCTGGTAGCCAATGAGGGCCTGGCCGCCAAACGGGCCGCTTTGCCAGTTGATGGAGTCAGCAATGCGCGTAGAGCGGCGACCGGCCCGCGTGCCATCGATGGCTTCGAACTCGCCGTCGATGCGGGCATGGCCGCGCGAGGTCTGCAGGTAGAAGGTGTTGCTGATGCTGGGCAGCAGGAACTCCTTTTGCGTGTGCATGAAGGAGATGCCCGAGCCCGAACCACCGTTGACCTGGCCCTTGCCGCCCACGGCCGTGAGCAGCACCCGCAGCTTGCCGCCGGGGTTGGTGTTGATCTCCGACAGGTCGGCGTTGATGCGGTGCGCCTTCACGTTGTTAGGCAGGTTGCCGTCGAACTTGTCGCCGGTGAACAGGCCCAGGCCCAGCTTCATGCCACCCACGGGCACGTCGGTCACACCGGCGCCGATGTTGTCGCCGTAGTTCAGCAAGAAGTAGTCCACGATGTGCACGTCCTGGATACGCAGGCGGCGCTGGCCGGCCCAGAACTTGGCCTCAGGGGCGAACGAAAAGCCGCTCATTTCCACAAACGCCTGCTCGGTGCTGATGTCGCCACTGCCCCACTTGGCGGGCATGTAGTTCACCTTCCACTTCACGCCACCGGCTTCGAAGGTGCGCGCAAAGTTGACTTCGATGCCGTTGTCGCCCTCGTTGCCCAGGCGGAACTTCTGCAGCTCGCCTCCCAGCGCCAGGTTGCCCTTGACGCCGTCAGAGTGGTTGAACACCGGGCCGCCCCGTGAGTAACCGTTGAACTCAAAGCCTGCTACGTCCATAGCAAAGGCGCCATTTGCGCATGCGGCGGCCAAAGCCACCGCCGTGAGGCGGTTTCTTTTCATCATGTGGATTCCCTCAGTGGTGGTTTATTTGGTCTTCGCGGCGGTCGCGATCTTCTTCATGGCGTCGGCCACGCTCACCTTGTCGTCATTCCAGAACTGGCTGACCACGTCCTTGATGGCGCCTTCGGTGGCGGGTGCAATCGCCATGCCGTGGGCCACGCTGGGCACCAGGCCGCCGCTTTTGGCGGTGTCGGCAAAGTCCTTGCTGGACAGCTTGGCGCAGTCGTCAAACTTGTCCATCTTCTGGCCTGTGCGCACCGGGATGGAGCCCTTGTTGAGGTTGAACACCTCCTGGAACTCACTGCCCATGATGGAGCTGGCCAGGTCCCCTTGCGCCTTCTGCGCAGCGGCGTCCTTGAGCTTGAACAGGATGAACGAGTCCACGTTGAACGTGAACGCATTGGCGGTGCCCGGTGCGGCCGCACACAGGAAGTCCTTGCCAGGGGCCTTGCCTGCGGCGATGAACTCGCCCTTGGCCCAGTCGCCCATCAGCTGAAAGCCTGCCTTGCCCTGGATC
>JADMJR010000031.1 GCA_018780365.1 Acidovorax sp.
CGGCCACCGGCACCGACCGCCTGTCGGCCGCCGTGTCCGCCATCAACGACCAGTCCGCCAAGACCGGTATCAATGCCTCGCTCAGCTCGGACGGCAGCCAGATCATTCTGAGCAACGCCACGGGCAACAACATCGTGGTGGGCGACACGGTCAATACCAATGCCGCCAACGTGACGGTGACAGGCTACGACGCTGCGGGGGCTAGCAACGGCGCTACTTCCACGTTGCTCGCTGCCTTCGCAGTAGCGGATTTTGCGACCACCGGCGGATACATCACGCTGGACTCTGAAAAATCGTTTGCTGTGACCTCGGCCAGCAACCAGCTGGACAACGGTGGCTCGGCCCTGCAAACGGTGGCCAACCTGGACGTGACCACGTTCAGCAACGCGACCAACGCGCTGAAAACCGTGGACTCGGCCCTGGCCTTCATCAACGGCGAACGCGCCAAGCTCGGTGCCCTGCAATCGCGTTTTGAAACGTCGATCAGCAACCTGCAAGTGACGTCGGAAAACCTGTCCTCTTCGCGCTCGCGTATCCTGGACGCCGACTTCGCCGCAGAAACCGCCAACCTGTCGCGCTCGCAGATCCTGCAACAGGCCGGCACGGCGATGGTGGCTCAGGCCAACCAGCTGCCACAGGGTGTGCTGGCCCTGCTGCGCTAGCGCTGGCACGGCCTTGGCCTTGCGATTGCCCGCTCGGCTGTGGCGGGTGCCAGCCGGTGTCCTGCCTCTCTTCTCTCAGCCCTGGTCCACCATCGTCTTGAGCCGGCTGGGCGCCAGCGCCCCGGCCGATTCGAGGATGGGGTAGGCCACTGAGCACAGCAGCGAGTTGATGCGCTTGAGTTCGCTGATCAGGTCGATGTGCAGCGAGCTGGTTTCAATGCTCTGCACCGTGTTGTCCGACAGCCGCGCCAGGTGGGTGGCCGAATACGCGTGTTCCAGGTCACGGAAACGCGCCTTTTCTTCGAGCAGCTTTTGTGCATCGCGCACGCTGCCGTTCAAGAACACGCTCATCGCCAGCCGCAGGTTGTCGATCAGGCGGGCGTGCAGCTCGTTGATCTCTTCCATGCCCGCTTCGGAGAACTGGCGGCCCTTCTTGATCTTCTTGTCTTCAATGTCGATCAGCACACGCTCGATGATGTCGCCAATCTGCTCCATGTTGATCGTGAAGCTGATGATGTCGGCCCAGCGGCGGCCCTCGCGTTCATCCAGGGCCTCGCGCGAGATCTTGGTCATGTAGTACTTGATGGCCGAGTACAGGCCGTCCACCTCGTCGTCGAGCTTGCGCAGGTCTTCGGCCAGCTGCAGGTCGTCGGTCTGTATCACCTTCTGCAGGCCCAGCAGCATGGATTCGACCACGTCGGCCTGGTGCAGGGCCTCGCGCGCAGCACACGAGATGGCCAGCGAGGGCGTTGCGAGGGCTGATGGGTCCAGATGCTGAGGCCGGGTTCCGGCCGCTGCCTGTGATTTTTCTACGGGCAGCAGGCGCTGCACGGTGCGGGCCACGGTGCCCGTGAGGCCGATGCAGACGATGCCCACCACCACGTTGAAGGCCAGGTGGAACAGCACCACCAGCGTGGCGGTTTCTGGCACATAGGGGCGCACATGCTGCAGCCACAGCCCGGTGAGCGGCGTCATGATGAGCACGCCGATGATCTTGAAGAACAGGTTGCCCAGCGGTACCTGGCGCGTCTGCACATTGGCCTTCATGGTGGTCAGCACGGCCAGCACGCCGCTGCCCAGGTTGGCGCCCAGCACCAGCCCCAGCGCCACGTCGGCCGGGATGCCGCCCGAGCCCGCCAGCGCCGCCGTGAGGAGCACCGTGGCCAGGCTGGAATAGGCCACGATGGCCAGCACCGCACCGGTGAAGATCTCCAGCAGCAGGTCGCTGGTGAGGGCCCCCAGCAGCGTGCGCACGGTGGGCGACTGGGTGAGCACCGTGGTCGATTCGGTGATCAGGCGCAGTGCCAGCAGCATCAGCCCCAGGCCGATCAGCACGCGGCCCACGCGGCCCACGGCCGTGTCCTTGCGCGAGATGAAAAGCACCACGCCCACAAAGATGAACAGCGGCGACAGCCACGACAGGTCCATCGAGAACACCACCGCCATCACGCTGGTGCCCACATCGGCCCCCAGCATCACGGCCAGCGCAGCCGGCAGCCCCACCAGGCCCTGTCCCACAAACGACGACACGATGAGTGCGGTAGCCGTGCTCGACTGCACCACGGCCGTCACCCCGATGCCCGAGAGCACGGCGGTAAACCGGCTGCTGACGCTGTGTGCAATGAGCTGGCGCAGGTTGGCGCCGAACACGCGCAGGATGCCGGTGCGCACCAGGTGGGTGCCCCAGATCAGCAGCGCCACGGCTGCCAGGAGATTGAGGAGATGCTTCATGAAAACCCGTTGTTTCTTCTTCTTGTGACCTGCGCAAAAATGTTCATCCAGGCCGATGGGGCCCGGACCCGCGTCCATGACCCCCATTGTGCGGCGCGTTGATGGGGGCGCGGTGCCCGTTTGTTGGTGCGGCTTTCAGCCCCGCCGCCACATGCAAGAACTGCGCACGTTGGTTTGTCACAAAACTGACATATAAGCATACTCCTGATTCCATAGCGTCGGCGCAGATGTCCATGCTGCGGCAGGGGAGCGTTGTGGTGGCGCGCCCGCAGCGCAGCGGCGCGGCGCGAAAACAAAACGGCCCGCAGCAAGCGGGCCGTTGTGTTTTGCCGGGTTGGGCGTTGTGTCAGCGTTCGCGCCGCATCCGCAGCAGCTCATCCAGGATCAGGCAGGCCGCCCCCACGCTGATGGCCATGTCGGCCAGGTTGAAGGCCGGGAAATGGCCGCCGTGGAAGATGCCCGCCAGGAAATCCCAGTGGAAATCCAGAAAATCCACCACGTAGCCGTGCATCAGCCGGTCCACCACATTGCCCACCGCACCCCCGAGGATGCTGGACAGCGCGAAGCAAAACAGCTTTTGCCCAGGGTGGGCACGCAGTTGCCACACGATGAAAACCGTGGCCACCGCGCCAATGCCCGTGAACAGCCAGCGCTGCCAGCCCCCGGCGTCCGACAGGAACGAAAACGCCGCTCCCGTGTTGTGGGCCCGCACGATGTTGAAGAAGCTGGTGATGAACGTGGCGTCGCCCAGCTGGTAGTTGTCCAGGATCAGCGTCTTGGTGATCTGGTCAGCCACCAAGAGGACCACGGCCCAGGCCAGCCAGGGCCATATGCCCGCGCCGGAGCGATTGGCGGTGCTTGCCATCACCATCATGCGTGCGCCCGGCTTTCGCCGTCGCCATACAGGTTGCTGGTGCAGCGGCCGCAGATGGTGGGGTGCGCGGCATCCTGCCCCACGTCGCTGCGGTAGTGCCAGCAGCGCTCGCATTTGGCATCAGAACTGGGCTTGACGCCTATCTGCAGGGAATTTCCAGCTACCAATTCAATAGCAGATGTGATGAAGATGAACTTCAGGTCATCTCCCAGGCTAGCCAGCAGCGCGTGGTCCTCGGGGGCGGCTGTCAGCGTGACCGTGGCCTGCAGCGACGAGCCCACCTGGCCCTCGGCACGCAGCACTTCAATCTCCTTGTTCACTGCATCGCGGATCTCGCGCAGGCGCGCCCACTTGGCCAGCAGGCCTTCGTCGGCGCCAGCACCCACCCCTGCGACATTGCCGTAGGTCTCCAGGAAGATGGAGTCGGAGCTACCGAACACCTTCCAGGCCTCTTCGGCCGTGAACGACAGGAACGGCGCCATCCAGCGCAGCATGCCGTGGGTGATCTGGTACAGCGCGGTCTGTGCACTGCGGCGCGCCAGGCTCTTGGGCGCCGTGGTGTACAGGCGGTCCTTCAGCACATCCAGGTAGAAGCCGCCCAGGTCTTCCGAGCAGTACAGCTGCAGCTTGGCGACCACGGGGTGGA
>JADMJR010000058.1 GCA_018780365.1 Acidovorax sp.
GCCGGCCGGTCAGGATCTTGTGCGGGTAGGTCTGGTGGCCCACGTCCCACACCAGGCGGTCTTCAGGGGTGTTGAAGACATGGTGCAGCGCCACGGTCAGCTCCACCGTGCCCAGGTTGGAGCTGAGGTGGCCGCCGGTCTGCGAGACACTGTGCAACACGAACTCGCGCAGCTCGGCAGCCAGCGCCTTGAGGTCTGCGCGCGCCAACTGGCGCAGGTCTGCCGGGTCATTGATGGTCTGCAGCAAGGGGAAGGACGTCGTGGACATTTACTACTCTTTTAATAGCTACCAACGCTTGATGGACAGGCGCCAGGGGCCAGGGGCCAATTTTGTTCAAATTCTAGTAAGAGCGGCGCACCACCATGTCGGCCAGCGCAGCCAGGGCACGGGTGTCCGGCAAACCGCTGCGGGCCAAGGCGGCATGGGCCTCGTGCAGCAGCTCCTGGGCATATGCCTGGGCACGCTCCAGGCCCAGCAGTGACACATAAGTGGGCTTGTCGGCGGCGGCATCCTTGCCTGCGGTCTTGCCCAGCGTGGCGGAATCAGCCACCACGTCCAGGATGTCATCCACCACCTGGAACGCAAGGCCCATGGCCGCGCCGTAGTCCGACAGCGCCTGGTAGGCGGCCGGCGCCGCAGGGCCACACACGGCCCCCATGAGCACGCTGCCCTGCAGCAGCGCGCCGGTCTTGAGCCGGTGCATCTGGCGCAGCTGGTCTTCCGTCAGCGCCACGCCCACGCTGGCAAGGTCGATCGCCTGTCCGCCCGCCATGCCAGCCGAGCCTGCAGCACGCGCCAGCAGGCGGCACAGCGTGGCCTGCGTGGCAGGCGGCATGGCGCTGCCGTCGGGCGTGAGCAGCTCAAAGGCAAACGCCTGCAGAGCATCGCCCGCCAGCAGGGCCTGGGCTTCACCAAACTGCACATGCACCGTGGGCTTGCCACGGCGCAGCACGTCGTTGTCCATGCAGGGCATGTCGTCGTGCACCAGCGAATACGCATGGATCAGCTCGACCGCACACGCTGCCCGCAAGGCAGCATCGTCCAGCACAGCAGGAGCCGATGCGCCACTGCAGGCCGCCTCATAGGCCGCCAGCACCAGCAAGGGCCGCAGGCGCTTGCCACCGTCGAGCACGGCGTAGCGCATGGCATCGCCCAGCCCGGCGGGCGCGCCATCACCCACCCATTGCGACAGGGCCTGTTCCACGCGGGCCAGGTGGCCCTGGCTCCAGGGGGCAATTTCAAACGGAGAAAGGCTCATCACTGCTGCACAAGCCGAAGGCGCGGACACTGCACTCATTCCTGGGTCCATGGTTGGAGCTGGCCATCGTCCAGCACCTTGATCTGGTCCTGCACGGCCGTGAGCCGTTGGCGGCAAAAAGCCAGCAGCGCCGCACCACGCTGGTAGCCGGCCAGCATCTGGTCCAGCGGCAGCTGGCCTGACTCGATGCGGGCCACGAGCTGCTCCAACTCTTCCAGCGCTGCTTCGTAGCTGGCGGGTTCGGCGGGAGGCGCGGGGGTGGCAGGGGCCTTGGGCATGGAGGGGGCGGCAAAGCGCGGGTGAAAAACCGGCCATTTTAGGCGCACCATCACGGCGCACGGGGCAGATCCGGTGGAATGGGCGCAACGCTCCAGAAGTGGCCCCTGCGTGTCCCGGCCGCGCTCCAGCTTTGACCTGCATCTAGAACGCGTGTTTTCAATACACGTAGCTGGGATGCGGGAATAACCCCACCGCCTATAATCCCATTCCCGTCGAGCCGGCTACCACCCTAGCCGGTTTCTTTTTTCTGGATGCGCCCCGGCGCACCTCCCGCACTTCCCTGTGGGGAGTCTTTAGGTCAGGTCACCCATGTCTGATTTAAGTCTTCAACTGCAGCAGGCCGCAAGCCAACTACCAGTTTCAAGCTACTTTGACGATGCGCTGTTCCAGCGCGAGCTGGACACCATCTTCCAGCGCGGGCCCCGTTATGTGGGGCACCAACTTAGCGTGCCGAACCCCGGCGACTACTACGCACTGCCCCAGGAGGGCGAGGGCCGCGCGCTGGTGCGCAACGCCCAGGGCGGCATCGAGCTGGTCTCCAACGTCTGCCGCCATCGCCAGGCGGTCATGCTCAAGGGCCAGGGATCGCTCACGGACCAGGGCAAGGGCCACGCGGGCGGCAACATCGTGTGCCCCCTGCACCGCTGGACCTACAGCCCCCAGGGCGAACTGCTGGGTGCGCCCCACTTCGCGCACGACCCCTGCCTGGACCTGAACAACTACAAGCTGCGCGAGTGGAACGGCCTCATCTTTGAAGACAACGGCTACGACGTGGCCGCCGACCTGGCCCAGATGGGCCCGCGTGCCGACCTGGACTTTGACGGGTACGTGCTCGACCACGTGGAGCTGCACGAGTGCAACTACAACTGGAAGACCTTCATCGAGGTCTACCTGGAGGACTACCACGTCGGCCCCTTCCACCCCGGCCTGGGCAGCTTCGTGACCTGCGACGACCTGCGCTGGGAGTTTGGCAAGAACTACTCGGTGCAGACCGTGGGCGTGGCCAACCGCCTGGGCAAGGCCGGCAGCCCGGTGTACGAGCGTTGGCACAAGGCGCTGCTCGACTACCGCGAAGGCAAACCACCGCAGTACGGCGCCATCTGGCTCACGCTGTACCCACACATCATGGTGGAGTGGTACCCGCATGTGCTCACGGTGTCCACGCTACACCCCATCAGCCCGACCAAGACGCTGAACATGGTGGAGTTCTACTACCCTGAAGAGATCGCGGCGTTCGAGCGCGAGTTCGTCGAGGCACAGAAGGCCGCCTACATGGAGACCTGCATCGAGGACGACGAAATCGGCGAGCGCATGGACGCGGGCCGCAAGGCCCTGCTGGCACGCGGCGACAACGAAGTGGGCCCTTACCAAAGCCCGATGGAAGACGGCATGCAGCACTTCCACGAGTGGTACCGTGAGGCGATGGGCTCGGACACCATCGACCCGGCCACGCCAAAACGCTGAATACGGCGGCAAAACCCCGCCAATCTGCAGGCCCGCCGTAGTCTGCTCTCATTACAATAGCTGCCAGTGCTTAAAAAATAAGCGCCGGCAGCTATTTTCATTTCTGCACCCCTCGGTGCCCCTCAAGAGATCACAACCCGATGCAAGCTCTCTGGATGGTGTTGGCCGCGTTCCTGTTTGCCAGCATGGGCGTGTGCGTCAAGATCGCATCGGACTTCTTCAACTCGGCCGAGCTGGTGTGCTACCGGGGCCTGATCGGCATGTTCATTCTGTGGCTGCTGGCGCGCTCGCAAAAGGTGCGGCTTGCCACGCAATACCCCGGCATGCACGCCTGGCGCAGCCTGGTGGGCGTGACATCGCTCGGTGCCTGGTTCTTTGCCATTGCCCACCTGCCCCTGGCCACGGCCATGACACTCAACTACATGAGCAGCGTGTGGATCGCCGCCTTCCTGATCGGGGGCACGCTGCTGGCCTGGCGCCCCTCGCCAGCCACCCCCCGCCCTGCCCTGCAAGGCCCGCTGGTGCTGACCGTGCTGGTCGGTTTTGTGGGCGTGGTGCTGATGCTGCGCCCCAGCCTGGACCAGAACCAGGCCTTTGCCGGCCTGATCGGGCTGATGTCCGGCCTGACGGCTGCGTTTGCCTATATGCAGGTGGTGGCGCTGTCGCGCCTGGGCGAACCCGAATCGCGCACCGTCTTCTACTTCGCCGTAGGCTCTGCGGTGGCGGGCGGCGTGGGCATGCTGTTCACCGGCACCTCGGACTGGCCGGGCTGGCAGGCGTTGTGGCTGCTGCCCATCGGGGTTCTGGCAGCGGGCGGCCAACTGTGCATGACCAAGGCCTACGCCAGCGCCAAGACCCAGCGCGGCACGCTGGTGGTGGCCAATCTGCAGTATTCGGGCATCGT
>JADMJR010000046.1 GCA_018780365.1 Acidovorax sp.
CGGCCGCCGTGCACTGCCAGGTGCCGGTGGAAGTGGCCTCGTTCCTGCTGAACGAAAAGCGCACCGAGATCGCCAAGATCGAACTCAAGCAGCGCGTGGCCGTGCTGATGGTGCCCAACAAGACGCTGGAAACCCCCAACTACCGCCTGGAACGCCTCAAGCACGACGACCCGCGCCTGGACCACATCGAAGCCAGCTACAAGCTCGCCGAGGAAGTGGAAGACCCGACGGCCGTGACGCGCCGCTCGCAGGAGCCGACCAACAAGCAGACCCCCGTGATCAAGGGCGTGCTGCCGGATGCCCCCGCCCCCGTGGCTGAGCCCCGCCCTGACGGCGCGGCCCGCTCACCCCGCAGCGGACAGCGGCCTGCCGCAGGCGCCGCAGCACCGGCCCCCGCACCTGTGGCGGCCCCCGCACCTGCCGCTGCAGCGCCCCAAGAGCAAGGCTTCTTTGCCTGGCTCAAGAGCCTGTTCGGTTTTGGCAATGCACCCGCAGCCCCCGCCCCCGTGGCAGCGCCTGCACCTGCAGCCGCACCAGAAACCACCAGCCGCGGCGAACCCCGCCGCGATGGCCGCAACGGTGAAAGCCGTGGCCGCCGCAGCGGTGGCCGCGATGGAAGCCGCGAAGGCCAACGCGAAGCAGGCCGTGACGGCAACCGCGAAGGCGCCAACGAAGGCCGAGGCCGCCGTGGCGAACGTTCGGCCGAAGGCCGTGCCCCCCGCGACGCAGAGAACCGCCCACCGCGTGACGCCGAGCGCCGCCCCGAAGGCGAAGCCCGCGAAGGACGGGAAGGCGGCCGCAATGGCCGTGACGGTGGCCGTGGCCGCCGCGACACCGAGCCACGCAACCAGAATGCGGGCGTGAACGGTGACAACACCACCGCCAACGCACAGGTGGAAGGCCCCAACGTGGCAGGCGGCGCAGAAGGCGCCCCCGGTCAGCAACAGCCCCGTGGCGAACGCGGCCCCCGCCGTGAACGTGGTGAAGGCCGTGGCGAGCGTGGCAACCGTGGCGAACGCGCACCCCGTGCAGTGGAAGCCCAGGAAACCGCAGCGGCCGCAGCAGCACCTGCCGCCGTTCCCGGCGACTTTGCCGACACCGCGCCGCTGGCTGCCTTGCCCGATCTGGACCTGAGCGGCAATGACGCTGCCACCAACGGCAACGGTGCCGCCACCGAAGAGCAGCGCCGCGAGCGCCGTTCACGCGACCGCTACGGCCGCGACCGCCGCGAGCGTGGCGAACGGGGTCCACGCGACGGCAATGGCAACGAAACTGCTGCCCCCGCCATGCTGGACTTCGACCCCACCCAGGCTGAGCCAGCCGCCGCCCCCGCGGTGGCACAGGACGAGCCACCACGCCGCAGCTACTTCAGCGCGCCGTCCGCTGAGCCAGCAGCTCCCGCTCCTGCCGCAGCCCCCGTGGCGGCCGAAGCAGTTGCACCGGCCCCCGTGGCTGCTGCGCCTGCAGCCGCACCGACCGTGGCGCCAGTGGCTCCAGCACCTGCCCCGGCACCTGCCGCTGCTGCCCCCATTGCAGCAGCCCCGGCCGCCGCACCAGCACCCGTCGTTCCGGCCGCAGCCGGCTTGCCACGCGTACAGGCGTTCACCCTGCCCATCGATGCGCTGCAGCAGGTGGCTGCCTCGTCGGGCCTGCAATGGGTGAACTCCGACGCGGACAAGATCGCTGCCGTGCAGGCCGCGATTGCCGCTGAACCCAAGCCCATCCACGTGCCACGCGAGCGCCCCCCGGTCGTGGTGGTGGACGAAGGCCCGCTGGTGCTGGTGGAAACCCGCCGCGACCTGTCGGCCATGACGCTGCCCTTCGAGCAGCCCCCAGCGGCCTGATGCCCTGCAATGGCGGCAACCCTCCCCGGGTTGCCGCCACCCCCAAAGAAGGCGGCCTGGGCCGCCTTCTTTTTTTGGGGGATACCTGCCAATACCCGTCGGACGTTGCGGCCGGCGCTTCAGCAGGTACCATTTCGAGCCGGCCGCCGTTGACGTTGCTGCCACGGCCATCGCTGCCGCAGCCACGCTCGGCCCGGTACAGCGCCCATTGGCTGCAGCCGGCCACTGCTTGTCTTGCCTACCCACCGAGATCCACAGCCCCTCCGGCCCTCCACCCCATGCTGTTTCTGCTGTCTCCCGCCAAATCACTCGACTACGACACCCCCTTGCCCGACGGCCTGCCACACACCACGCCCCAGTTTGTGGGCGAGGCCTCGGCCCTCATCGAGGTGCTGCGCACGCAGTCCCCACAGCAGATCGCTTCGCTGATGGAACTGAGCGACAAGCTCGCGGCCCTGAATGTGGCGCGCTACCAGGCCTGGCGCCCCCGCTTCACCGCCACCAACTCGCGCCAGGCGATGCTGGCCTTCAATGGCGACGTGTACGAAGGGCTGGGCGCCCACACCCTGGGCGCGGACGACCTGGGCTGGGCGCAGAGCCATGTGGCCATCCTCAGCGGCCTGTATGGCGTGCTGCGGCCGCTTGATCGCATGCAGCCCTACCGCCTGGAGATGGGCACGCGCCTGGCCACCGATGCGGGCAGCAACCTGTATCAGTTCTGGGGCAGCCAGATCGCCGAACACCTGAACACCCGCCTGCGCAGCGACACCACGCCCGTGGTGGTCAACCTGGCGTCGCAGGAATACTTCAAGGCCGTGGACCGCAAGGCGCTCAAGGCGCGTGTCATCGAATGTGTGTTCGAGGACTGGAAGGGCGGCGGCTACAAGATCATCAGCTTCTACGCCAAACGCGCGCGGGGCCTGATGGCGCGCTACGCCATCACGCACCGCCTCGCCACACCCCACCGGCTTGAAGGGTTTGATCTGGACGGCTATGCCTTTGCCCCGGCATCATCCGAACCCGAACGCCTGGTGTTCCGGCGCAAGACGCCCTCGGCGTAACCCCAAGAAACCATCCATGTTGAAGGACCGCCATGGCATCGCGTTCTGAGCAGCACCCCGACAGCACCACAACCACCTCCCAGCGCGCCAGCGCCGCACGGCAGGCCGTCACGCCCGAACTGCGCCGCTGGATCATCGAACAGGCCCAGGCCGGCTATGCCGCGCCCGTGGTGCTGCAGTCCATGCGCGTTGCAGGCTGGGACGAAGACGTGGCCGCCGATGCCCTGGAGGTCACGCTGCAGGACCATCTGAACGCACTGGCCGAACAACAGGGCCTGCCTGCGGCCCTGTCCGTGCCCGAACCCCAGCTGGACGCCTCCCCCGCCCAGGTGGACTGCGGCGACCGCGTGGTCAACGTGCTGCTGGCCATGGCCCAGCCCCGCATCGTGGTGTTCGGCAACCTGCTGTCGCCCGAAGAATGTGATGCGCTGATCGCCGCTGCCGAGCCGCGCATGGCGCGCTCGCTCACGGTGGCCACCAAGACGGGCGGCGAAGAGATCAACGCCGACCGCACCAGCGACGGCATGTTCTTCCAGCGCGGCGAGAGCCCGCTGATCCAGCGCATCGAGGAGCGCATCGCACGCCTGTTGAACTGGCCCATCGAGAACGGCGAAGGCCTGCAGGTGCTGCACTACCGCCCCGGCGCCGAATACAAACCACACTACGACTACTTCGACCCCGCCGAGCCCGGCACCGCCACCATCGTCAAGCGCGGCGGGCAACGCGTGGGCACGCTGGTGATGTACCTGAACACGCCCGAAAAAGGCGGCGGCACCACCTTCCCCGACGTGCATGTCGAGGTGGGCCCGCAGCGCGGCAATGCGGTGTTTTTCAGCTACGACCGCCCCCACACCTCCACACGCACCCTGCACGGTGGCGCCCCCGTGATCGCGGGCGAAAAATGGATCGCCACCAAGTGGATGCGCGAGCGAGAATTCAAGTAAAAACACGGCCTACCGCCCGTCCTGCATACGGCATTATGCTATTAAATATATAGCAATCACAACAACCTATACCCCCGGCATCGAATGAACACGCCAGAACAATCCCAACTCGGCAAATCGTCTGCCTACATCGACCAGTACGACGCCTCGCTGCTGTTCCCCATCCCCCGCGCAGGCAAACGGGCCGAGATCGGCATCGCCGCCGCTGCGCCTTTCTTCGGCGCCGACCTGTGGACGGCGTTCGAGCTGTCATGGCTGAATACACGCGGCAAGCCGCAGGTGGCGCTGGCGCACATCACCGTGCCCTGCGAAACCCCCAACATCGTCGAGAGCAAGTCGTTCAAGCTCTACCTCAACAGCTTCAACAACACACGTTTTGCCGACATGGCCGAGGTGCAGGCCCGCATCCGCGCCGACATCAGCGAGGCCGCGTGGCGTGGCGCGGAGCACCCGGCCACCGTGGGCGTGAAGCTCATCGCGCCAGAGCTGTTTGACCAGGAGCCCGTGCACGAACTCGACGGCCTGAGCCTGGACCGCCTGGATGTGGAATGCACGCAGTACCAGCCCGCGCCCGAGCTGCTGACCGCTGAATTCAACGAAGCCCCCGTGACAGAAACCCTCACCAGCAACCTGCTCAAAAGCAATTGCCTGGTGACCGGCCAACCTGACTGGGGCAGCGTGCAAATCACCTACAGCGGCCCGCAGATCCACCAAGAAGGCCTGCTGCAGTACCTGGTGAGCTTTCGCAACCACAACGAATTCCATGAGCAGTGCGTAGAACGCATCTTCATGGACCTGTGGACGCGCTGCAAACCCATCAAGCTCACGGTGTATGCGCGCTACACGCGCCGGGGCGGCCTGGACATCAACCCACTGCGCACCAGCCACCCGCTGAGCCTGCCGCGCAACGCGCGCACGGCGCGGCAGTAAAACGCGACCGGGCCTCAGCCCCGCCCATCCACGCAGATCCAGTCGCACCGCAAGGTGTGGCGCAGGTGTGCGCGCGTGCGCCAGGCCACATACAGGCTGGGCACAAAAATCCCCACCAGGCACACCGGGGCGGTCAGTGGCTCGCCAAAGGCACAGATGGGAAACCAGCCCACCCAACCCAGCATCCAGAGCGTCAGCACCAGGTCCCACAGGTGGTACTCCAGCGGGTGCTCCACCCTGTGCGCAACATGCCATTGCTTGATGCGTTGCAGCTCGTTCAGCGTCATGGGAATCTCCCGGAAAACGGGTGATTCAATGTAAGTTACAAGTAAGAATTCGTCAAGCGCGCAAGCTGGCGCGCGAGCAGGGGCCGCCTCATACCCGTTTGCGTTCAATAGACAAAAACCGTTCGGGCTGAGCCTGCCTGCGCCTCGCGCAGCGCTTCGACGGACTCAGCGTGAACGGACCTATTTTTTTGAACGCATACCGGTATCAGAAGAGTGGCGCCGTGGTGCCAGCAGCGCCATGGGCATCGCCCACCTCCCGGCGGCCACCACGCGCAAGAGGCTGGGGGTGCGGCTCATCCCCCAGGCGCGCGAGCGTGCTGGCCCGCACCCCCAACAACCGCAGGCGTTTGTCCAGCGGCACGCGCTTGAGGCACTGCCCCGCCAGTTGCCGGATGGTGACGCCATCGGCCGTGTAGAGGTCTGCAGTGTGGTCGCGCGTGGCGATCTTGAAATCGTCGTAGCGCAGCTTGATGCCGATGGTGCGCGCCACATAACCCTTGCGCTGCAAATCCTCGGCCAGGCGCAGGCACAGGTCGGTGAAGATGGCCGAGAGTTCCGCCTTGTCGCGCACGGCGTGCAGGTCGCGGTCGAACGTGGTCTCGCGGCTCATGCTCACGGGTTCGCTTTCGGTCACCACGGGGCTGTCGTCGCGGCCCCAGGCCACGCGGTGCATCCAGGCGCCGGTGGATTTGCCAAAGTGGCCGATGAGCCACTGCGCGTCTTGCGCCGCCAGTTGGCCGATGGTCTCCACGCCCAGGCGCGCCAGCTTCTCGCCCGCCTTGGGGCCAATGCCGTTGACCTTGCGCACATTCAAAGGCCAGATCTTTTCCTGCAGGTCATCCTCGTAGACGATGGAGATGCCGTTGGGCTTGTTGAACTCGCTGGCCATCTTGGCCAGCAGCCGGTTGGGCGCCACACCGATGGAGCAGGTCAGCCCCGTCTTGTCGAAGATGCTTTTCTGGATGAGCCGTGCCAGCACCCGCCCGCCCTCGCGCTGGCCGCCGGGCACGTCGGTGAAGTCGATGTAGACCTCGTCCACGCCCCGGTCCTGCATCACCGGCGCGATGTCGGTGATGGTGCTCTTGAAAGCGCGCGAGAAGCGGCGCACCTCGTCAAAATCCACCGGCAGCACGATGGCCTGCGGACACAGTCTGGCCGCCTTCATCATGCCCATGGCCGAGCCCACGCCGAATTGCCGCGCAGCGTAGGTGGCGGTGGTGATCACGCCCCGGCCCACGTAGTCCTTGAGCAGCGGGAAATCTTCGACCGGAATGAAGTGCCGCTCGCGTTCTTCGGTGCCGTCCGGGCTGCGCAGCAACAACTCATCCACCTTGCGCCGCCCGCCACCGATGACCACGGGCAGGCCCTTGAGCTGCGGGTAGCGCAGCAACTCGACAGACGCGAAAAAAGCGTCCATGTCGAGGTGGGCAATGCGGCGCAGCTTGCCCCCGGTCTGGGCCAGGGTTGCGGGGTCGCTTTCAGCAATTTCAGATGCGGGAACGGTCACGCCCGCTATTGTGCGCGGCGGGGTGACAGGCTGCTGCCATCACGCTCTCCAGTGCTATCGCCGGGTCACCTTCACTGTTTTGCCAGGGCCGCTTTGCGAATCCCCTGCAGCGTGCCCGTGGGCGTGATCGCCTCGGGGTCGATCAGGCAGTGCAGCACGCTGGGCAGGCCACTGGCGCGCGCGCGGGCCAGGGCGGGTGCAAAGTCTTCGGTGCGTTCCACACGCTCGCCATGGCCGCCGAAGGCCTGGGCGTAGGCCTTGAAGTCGGGATTCTTGAGCTGCGTGGCGCTGATACGGCCGGGGTACTCGCGCTCCTGGTGCATGCGGATGGTGCCGTACATGGCGTTGTCCAGCAGCACCACGAGGATGGGCAGGCCATATTGCACGGCGGTCGCGAACTCTTGCCCGTGCATCAAGAAGTCTCCGTCACCCGCAAAGATCACGACCTCACGCTGCGGCCACAGGCGCTTGCCGCCCACGCCGGCCGGCAGGCCGTAGCCCATCGATCCGCTGGTCGGCGCCAGCTGGCTCGCATAGGTAGTGAAGGGCCAGAAGCGGTGAATCCACGTGGCAAAGTTACCCGCGCCGTTGCAGAAGATGGTGTCGGCGGGCAACACCTCCTTGAGGTGCTGCATCACCTCGCCCATCTGCAGATTACCGGGGATACGGATAGGGGCCGGATCGCTCCAGGCCAGGTACTCGGCATGGGCGGCTTCGGTGTGGGCCTTCCAGGGCACGGGGGCCGTGGGGCGCACCGCGTTCAACGCAGCGGTGAATGCCTGCGGCGTAGCGTGGATGGCCTGCGTGGGGCGGTACAGCTTGCCCAGTTCATTCGCATCCGCATGCACATGCACCAAGGGCTGCGCGGGCGTGGGAATGTCGAACAGCTCATAGCCCTGCGATGGCACTTCGGACAGGCGCCCGCCGACCACCAGCACCAGGTCTGACGCCTTGATGCGCGCCAGCAGCTTGGGGTTGACGCCCAGGCCCAGGTCGCCGCCGTAACAGGCATGTGTGGCCGGGAACAGCATCTGGCGGCGGAACGAGCAGTACACGGGAATGGACCAATCTGAAGCAAACGCCGTGAACTCGCGCACCGCCTGCTCAGACCAGCGGCTGCCGCCCAGAATCGCTACGGGGCTTTTGGCGGCTTGCAGGCGCTGCACCAGCTCGGCCATCTGCGCGGCGCCGGGGTGGGTCTCCGTCACTTGGTAGGGCAGCGCGTCGGCCACCGTGGCGGCTTCGGTCAGCATGTCTTCGGGCAGCGCCACCACCACGGGGCCAGGGCGGCCCGAGGTGGCGACATGGAATGCGCGCGAGATCAGCTCGGGCACACGGGCTGGGTCGTCAATCTGCACCACCCACTTGGCCATGGTGCCAAACACGGCGCTGTAGTCCAGCTCCTGAAACGCCTCGCGCCCCATGGCGCCGCGCGCCACCTGGCCCACGAACAGGATCATGGGGGTCGAATCCTGGTGCGCGATGTGCACACCGGCCGACGCATTGGTGGCGCCGGGCCCACGCGTCACAAAGCAGATGCCGGGCTGGCCGGTGAGCTTGCCCTGCGCCTCGGCCATCATGGCCGCACCGCCCTCCTGGCGGCACACGGTCACGCCGATGTCGGCATCGTGCAGCGCATCGAGCACGGCCAGGTAGCTTTCGCCGGGCACGCAGAAGAGCTGCTTCACACCATGGGTGATGAGCTGCTGCACCAGGATCTGGCCGCCGGTGCGGGGGGTGAGGGATGTCGTGGTCATATCAGCGGTATCGGGTCAGGAAATCAGAACAGGGCCTGGCAGGCACGCTGAATGCGCGCGCAGGCTTCTTGCAGGTCGGCCGTGGACGCAGCGTAAGAGATACGGAAGTACGGCGCCAGCCCCAGCACACCGCCGGGCACCACGGCCACATGGTGCTCGCGCAGCAGGTAGGCGCAAAAGTCAGCATCGGTGCGCAGCAGCAAACCGCCCGGTGTGGTGCGACCCAGCACGCCTTCGCAGCTCGCAAAGGTGTAGAACGCGCCCTCCGGCACACGGCAGCGCAGGCCGGGCGATGCATTGAGCGACGCCACCACCAGGTCACGCCGGTCTTGGAAAGCTTGGCAGCGCCCGCGCACCACGTCTTGCGGCCCCGTCAGTGCCGCCACCGCCGCTGCCTGGCTGATGGACGAGGGGCAGGAGGTGGCCTGGCTCTGCACCACGGCCATGGCCGCAATCAGCGCCTTGGGGCCTGCGCCGTAGCCCAGGCGCCAGCCCGTCATGGCATACGACTTGGAGACACCGTTCACCGTCAGCGTGCGATCGCGCAGCGAGGGCAGCACGGCTGCGGGCGTGGCAAATGCGCGGCCGTCGTACAGGATGTGCTCGTAGATGTCGTCCGCCAGCAGCCACACCTGCGGGTGGCGCTCCACCACTTCCAGCACGGGCAGCAGCTGCTCGGCGCTGTAGGCCGCACCGCTGGGGTTGGAGGGTGAGTTGATGAACACCCAGCGCGTGCGCGGCGTGATGGCGGCCTCCAACTGCTCGGGCGTGATGCGAAAGCCGTTGGCCTCGGTGCAGGGCACCACCACCGGCACGCCGCCCGCAATCAGCACCATGTCGGCATACGACGTCCAGTACGGCGCGGGCAGGATCACCTCGTCACCCGGGTTCACCGAGGCCATCAGCGCGTTGTAGAGGATCTGCTTGGCGCCCGCTCCGGCGGTGATTTCGTTCAGCGCAAAGTCCAGGCCGTTGTCGTGCTGGAACTTGTGCTGGATGGCGGCTTTCAGCTCGGCCGTTCCATCCAGCACGGTGTAGTGCGTGTCCCCCCGCGCCATGGCCTGCTGGGCGGCCTCCAGGATGTGGGCAGGCGTGTCGAAGTCGGGCTCGCCCAGGCCCAGCACGATCACGGGCTGGCCCTGGCGCTTGAGCTGGTTGGCCTCTTGCGTCAGGCGCACGATTTCCGAGACGCCGATGGCGCCGAGGCGGTCGGCCGCGCGGAAGGCCGTGGCGGGGATGGGAGCGTTCATTGCTGGTAGGTCTCCAGGGGCTTGTCGTTGGGGGTGGCGAACAGCTGGCGCAGCGTGGTGCCCAGTGGCAGGCTCAGGCTCGCGTTCTTGGGCGGAATGGGGTTCACAAACCACTTGGTGTAAATCTTTTCCATCTCACCGGACTGCATCAGCTTGGTGAGCACACCGTCCACCGCCGCCTTGAAGGTGGGGTCGTCCTTGCGGAACAGCAGCGCAATCGGCTCGGCGCCCAGAGGTTCGCCCACGATGCGGTAGGCCGAGGGGTCCTTGGAGTTGGAGATCATCCCGGCCAGCAGGTTGTCGTCGAGCACAAAGGCATCGGCGCGACCCGATTCGAGCAGCAGAAAACTCTCGTGGTGGTCTTTGCCCAGCACGGTCTTGATGGCGCCGCCGCCCAGCGCGCGTTCTTGCTTGCGCAGCAGTTGCACGGCCGTGGTGCCGGTGGATGCCGCAATGGTGCGGCCCGCGAGCTGGTTGATGGATTTCAGGTCCGAATCCTTGCGCACCGCCATGCGCACTTCGCTCACATAGGTGGTCACCGCAAACGCCACCTGCTGCTGGCGCGCGGTGTTGTTGGTGGTGGGGCCGCAGCCAATGTCCAGCGTGCCGTTCTGCACCAGCGGCAGCGTGTTTTGCGCCGTCACGGCCATGTATTCGAGCTTGGCGTCGGGCGCGATTTCCTTGAGCACGCGCTCGCACAGCTCAACGTGGTAGCCCACGTATTTTTCATTGGCGCCCAACGCGTAGGCCATGGGCGGCGAAGTCTCGCGCACGCCCAGCACCACCTTGCCCGAGGTCTTGATTTTTTCCAGCGTAGGCGTGGTAGCGGTCTGCGCCAGCGCGGGTACGGTGGCCACGCAGGCCAGTGCCAGGCCTGCAGCGAGCGCAGTGAAGGTCTTGCGGAAAATTGCCATGTCGTTGTCTCCTGGTGTGTTGTGGTTGGCAGGTTGAGAAAAGGGTGAGGGAAAACTGGCAGTACCGATGGTGCTCAGATCACGTTTTTTTCGAGCAGCGGCGCGTTGCGCGCAATGCGCTCGATGGACAGCGGCGACAGGTCCAGGCTCTGGTAGCCGCCCGTCAACATCCACTCCGCCAGGCCACGCCCCACGGCCGGGCACTGCTGCAGGCCGTGGCCCGAAAAGCCGTTGGCAAACACCAGGTTGTCGCACGCCGGGTGCAGGCCCACGATGGCGTTGTGGTCAAAGGTGTTCATCTCGTAGTAGCCCGCCCAGGCGCCCTGCATGCGCAGTGCCTCAAAGCCCGGGATGCGCTCGGCCAGCGTGGGCCAGATGTGGTCCTCGAACGCGTCGTACTCGGGCTCCAGCGGGGCAAAGTCGGCGTCGTTGTCCGCGTCGGGCGCAAAGCCGCAGATGAAGCCTTTGCCCTCGGGCCGCAGCCAGATGCCACTGGTGTCGATGAGCAGCGGGCAGCCCGGCAGCGCTGCGGGGCTGGCCAGGTGGAAGACCGTGCGGCGCTTGCCCACCACGGGCAAATCAATTCCCGCCCAGCCCGCAATGGCTGCCGCCCACGGGCCACCGGCGTTCACGGCATAGCGGCAAGGCAGCACAGCGCCGCTTTGCAGGCGCACCGCGTTCACGTGCAAAACGCCATCGCTACGGGCCATATCCAGCCCCACGGCCTCATCGGCCACATAGCGCACACCCAGGCTCTGCGCCTTCTTGCGCAGCGCCGTCAGCAGCAGGTAGCCATCAAACCAGCCCTCGCCCGACAGGCCCAGCGAACCCAGCACCACATCCGAAAGCGCCAGCCACGGAAAGCGCCCGGCCAGTTGCTGCGGGCTGAGCAGCGCCACATCGGCACCGTACTGCTTTTGCAACGCATGGTTCTCGCGCAGCGTGGCCTCGCCTGCCTGGGTGGCCAGATACAGGTAGCCGCCTTCGTGCAGGCCAATGTCGGGCACATCGCCGTGGCAGGCCAGCAGCGCGCCCACGTTGCGCAAAAAGCCAATGCCGTAAGCCGAGATCTGGATGTTGATGTCGGTGGAGAACTGCTGGCGGATGGAGCTGGCCGACAGCGCCGACGAAGCGCGCGCATAGGTCGGGTCGCGCTCGACCACCACCACCTCGCAGCCCGGCTGCTGCAGCGTGAGGAAGTACGCAATGGCGCTGCCGATGACACCGCCGCCGATGATGACGATGGGGGAAGAATCAGAGTTCATTCAAAGATCTCGCGGTGCACCGGCCCTTCGACAAGCTCAGGGCGAACGGAGTTCAAACACACGCCCCGCCGCACCCTATCCGTTCGGGCTGAGCCTGTCGAAGCCTGGGCGTAATGCATGCGGTCCCCAGCCAGGTCACACATCAAACGTGACGCCCTGCGCCAGCGGCAGTGCGGTGGAGTAGTTGATGGTGTTGGTCGCGCGGCGCATGTAGGCCTTCCAGCTGTCCGAGCCCGCTTCGCGCCCGCCGCCCGTTTCCTTCTCCCCGCCAAACGCGCCGCCTATCTCGGCACCGCTCGGCCCAATGTTCACATTGGCAATGCCGCAGTCCGACCCGGCGGCCGACATGAACTGTTCAGCCTCGCGCACGTTGAGCGTGAAGATGGACGACGACAAGCCCGCGCCCACGGCGTTGTTCATGGCAATGGCTTCGTCGATGCTGCTGTAACGCACCACGTACAGGACGGGCGCAAAGGTCTCGTGCAGCGCGGGGCCTTCGTGTTTTTGCAGCTCCACCAGCGCAGGGCGCACGTAGTACGCATGGTCACCGCCCACGCCTTCCACACGGCCACCGCCGTGCACCGTGGCACCCAGCGCGCGGCTTTGCTCCAGCGCCTTTTGCATGCCGTCAAAGGCCATGCGGTCGATCAGCGGGCCCACCAGCGTGCCCGCGGTGCGCGGATCACCCACCTGCACGTTGGCGTACACCTTGGCCAGCTGGGGCACCAGTTGGTCATAAATGCTCTCGTGCACAAACAGGCGGCGCAGCGTGGTGCAGCGCTGGCCCGCTGTGCCCATGGCGGCGAACGCAATGCCGCGCAGCGCCAGGTCCAGATCCGCCGTGGGAGCCGCGATGGCCGCGTTGTTGCCGCCCAGCTCCAGGATGCCGCGCGCAAAACGCGCTGCCAGGCGCGGGCCCACGGCGCGGCCCATGGCGGTGGAGCCCGTGGCCGACAGCACGGGCACGCGGGCGTCATCCACCAGCACCTCGCCAATGTCGCGCTGGCCCACGATCAGCTCCAGCAGGCCTTCGGGTGCATCGCTGCCAAAGCGCGCAATGGCGCGCTGCGCAATCGCGTGCGTGGCCAGGGCCGTGAGCGGCGTTTTCTCGGACGGCTTCCACACCACCGAATCACCACACACCAGCGCCAATGCGGCGTTCCACGACCACACGGCCACCGGGAAGTTGAAGGCCGAGATCACGCCGCACACGCCCAGCGGGTGCCAGGTTTCCATCATGCGGTGGCCGGGGCGCTCGGTGGCAATCGTCAGGCCATACAGCTGGCGCGACAGGCCCACGGCAAAGTCGCAAATGTCGATCATCTCCTGCACCTCGCCCAAGCCTTCGGACGGGATCTTGCCTGCCTCGATGGTCACCAGCAGCCCCAGATCGGCCTTGGCGGCGCGCAGCTCTTCGCCCAGCAGGCGCACCAGCTCGCCCCGGCGCGGTGCGGGCACATTGCGCCACGCCTGGAAAGCCACATGCGCGCGACCGATGGCGGCTGTGGCGTCGGCCGTGCTTTGCTGCGGCACCTGGGCCAGCACCTCGCCCGTGATGGGCGAGCGCGCCGCCAGTGTGCCGCCGGTGTAGGCGGCGCGGGGCACGCCCAGGCGTTGCAGCAATTGATCGACTTCGGTCACGAGGGGGGTGGCAACAGAGGTGGCAGGCATGGCGGCTCGCAAGTTCAGGAGACAGGGAAAGAAGGGAGAAGCGGATGAGAAAAGCACCCAGCGAATACGCCAATATCCGCCAATCCCGGCGCCCTGGATAGCAAAAAAATGGAACTACTTGATCACAAATCAGAATGAAGTGCCTCAAAATATCAGGACCGCCACCCTATACAGGATGCGCTGCAGGGGCCTAAAAGATCCATTTTTTGCCACTGCCCATCATTCCCCCAACGCATAACTGGCATGACACTGCTGCGCCGCTCCTTCCTGCCCTCCACCGCCGACCTGCTGGCCTTTGAGGCCGCCGCTCGCCACCAGAGCGTGTCGCGAGCGGCCGAGGAACTGCACCTCACGCAAAGCGCCGTGTCGCGCCAGATCCGCCAGCTGGAGGAACAACTGGGCACCGCCCTCTTCCACCGCGTGCGCCAGCGTGTGGTGCTGACCGACGCGGGCCGCATCTACGCCGCCGACGTACAAAACGTGCTGCAGCAGCTGTCGGCCAGCACACAAAAAGCCATGGCGTTCTCCAGCACCGACGGCCTGCTCAACCTGGCCGTGCTGCCCACGCTGGGCACCCGCTGGCTCATCCCGCGCCTGGGCGGCTTCATGGCACTGCACCCCGAGGCCATGGTCAACTTCTCGGCCCGCACCGAGCCGTTTGACTTTGCGGGCACGCCGTTCGACGCTGCCATCCACTTCGGCACCCCGCACTGGGCAGGCGCCGTGTGCGAATACCTGATGCACGAAGAAACCGTGCCCGTGTGCAGCCCCACCTACCGCGACCGCCACAACATCCGCACCCCGCACGACCTGACCCGCGTGGTGCTGCTGCAGCAAAGCACCCGCCCCACGCAGTGGGCCGAATGGTTTGAGCTGGTGGGCGCGCCCACGGCCCTGGCCCTGCGCGGCCCGCAGTCCGAACACTTCGCCATGATTGCGCAGGCCGCGGTCTCGCACCTGGGGGCCGCGCTGCTGCCGCGCTTTTTGATCGAGCAGGAGCTGGCTGCAGGGAGCCTGGTGGAGCTGTCAGACCAGGTGCTGACGAGCACCGATGCGTACTACTTGGTGTACCCGGAGGCACGGGCGCAAACACCGTTGGTGAAGGCGTTCAGGGATTGGGTAGTGGGGGAATGTGCGGGGCAGCGGCAAGGGTGAGGCCCGAGCGCTTGGACTGAGCGACCGGCGCATATCGCCACGAGGACGAGGCAGTAACCAACATGGCCTGTAGCACCATATTGCAAAACGGCGATAGCTCATCAAAATTGGCACAAAACACCTGATACTCACGCCTTTACCGGGAGCTTGTGCGGCAGCTATCGGCCACAACCTGACATTCAGGGATACGCAATAGACATCACCGGTGCATGAATGGGACCGTTTCATCAAGGCTGGACAGAGGCCGATATCGACGCCGCGCTTCAGCGTGGCGACCCTGAAGAACTTCTCTACGCTCCAATTGTGCTGGGCATGAATGCCCCGGATTTCGAGCGCGGCTGGGTCGAGGGCATCTGCTTCCACCTCGCAACGCACCCCCACTTTAATGTTCGTGGGAATGCAATTCTCGGGCTGGGGCATGTCGCTCGCACCTGCGGAGCACTTGATACAGAAACCGCTGTTTCAATCATCGCTCGTGCATTGACTGACGAAAGTGAGTTCGTTCGAGGGCAAGCGCAGTGCGCCGCGGATGACCTAGAAACTTACCTCGGCGTCAAGGTGACTGGGGACCGATGACGCAAGGGGCATCAAAGCAACCTTCTTAGCAATTGCTGGGGAGCTTCCGCTTTGGGCCCACAGCAGAACTCCGCCCCATGTCGACTTCGTTCAAGACAGCCACCCCTCGCCCGGGCACCATCCCGCGCCATGCAACTTGAACCCCTCGACACCCACCTCTGGCACGCCACCCACGCCTTCAAGGCCAATAGCCTCCCCATCACCACGCGCATGACGGTGGTGCGGCTACCGGGGCGCAAGCTCCTGATCCACTCGCCCATTCCGATGCCGCCCGGCAGCACGTTGTTGCGCCAGGTGCAAGACCTCGGCAGCGTGGCCTTTATCGTGGCGCCGAACAAGATGCACCACCTGTTTCTGGCTCCCGCTGCCGCAGCCTTCCCGGGCGCGGTGGTGTACGGCCCGCAAGGGCTGGCGCAAAAACGGCCGGACCTGGCCGCAACGCTGCGTGAGTTGCCTGCAGGCGACCTCCCCGAGTGGCTGCCGGACCTGGAGCACTTTGCCTTCGAGGGCATTCCGGCGGGCAATGAATCGGTGTGGTTTCACCGGCCGTCAGCCACGCTCGTCGTGACGGACCTGCTGCAGTGGATGGCGGGCGATCTGCCCTGGTCCACACGGGTGTATGCCACGCTGACCGGAGTGCGCAGCAAGCTCGCCGTGCCGCTCACGGTGCGCGCGCTGGTGCGTGATCGGGCTGCGGCGGCCCGCAGTGCTGAGCGTTTGCTGCGCTGGCCCTTTGCACGGGTGGTGGTGGCCCACAACTGCATCATCGACACCGATGCGCGCGCGCAGGTGGCCCGGGCGCTGGCGGTGTTCTGACCGCAGGCGGGCTGGCGTTAAGGCTGCAGTTGCGCAGCCTCGCGCGCCAGCAGCCAGTAGGGGCGGCCAGAGACGGGCTCCACACATTCGACCACACGCACAAACCCCAGGCGCCGGTAAAACGGCAGGCTGAGCGGGTTGAAGGTTTCCAGATAGCAGGTGGCGCGCGCCTGGTCTGCACGCGCCAGCGTTGGCTGCAGCAGCCGCAGCGCCAGCCCCTGGCCCTGCGCTGCGGGGCGCACGCCCAGGATGGAGAGGTACCACGCACCGTGCAGGTCGGCGGGCACCTGTGCCTCCATGGCGGCGCCGATGTGCTGGTAGTGGCCGAACCCGACGGCCCCGAGGAGCTGCGACAGCGCCTGAGTGCGACGCTCGCCGTGCAGGGCGCGGTGGCTGACCGGGGCCTCGGGGGTGAGCCACAGGGCCGCGCCGTCGTCACCGGCCAGATGCACTTCGCCCACGGCACGGGCTTCGTCCAGCGCCAGCACGAAGTAGTGGGCCAGCACGCGGTGGCGCAGGGCGGGGTCTGCGGCGTGGTCGATGGTGACGGCCTGGTAGAACGCGTCGTCCTTCAGCGCTTCGGCCAGGGCGCCGCACACAGGCGGAAAAGGTTCAAGGGCGCTGCTGGCGAGGGGCAGCGCGGGGGCGGCGTGTGGTTGCATGGGCAGCCAAAGAGCGTTATTGCAGGTTCTGCAGCGCGTAGGTGTACGCAGCGTCGCCCAGAAACTCCACCATGCGTGGGTGGTAGGCATTGTGAAACGCCTTCATGTCGGCGTTGTCGGCATAGAACAGCACGGTGCCCACATAAGCATCGCGCGATGGCACGTAGAACCGCGCAACGATGGCAAAGTGTTTTTCCATCAGGGCCTGGATCGCCTCGGACTCGGGGGCATGGGCATCGATCAGCGGCGCCAGCTCTTGGTAGAAGGCATCAAAGTCGGCATGTACCTGGGCCTTGTCCACATGGGCCCAGTTGTCGGTGCTGGCCAGGGATTGCTCTTGCTGGGCACGCTGTGCGGCGCGGCATTGATCGAGGTAGTCGGGGGTGGTTTGCTGGAGGCCCATGGTGTTCTGTTCGTTTTTTTTCTTGAAGAAGCGGCGGGTCGATGATCTCAGCGCACATCGTCGGCATGCAACCCGCCAGGGGGAGCGCGGACTATAGCGGTGTGGCCCCCCCTTGCGCTGGCCGACGTGCTTTGTGCGCCACACGGGTGCAGCAAGAGCCTGCGACCAGGACTTGCGGATGGTGCGGATGGTGTGGGCCGCGCGTGAATCTCACTTCGCCACGCCAGCCCCTCAACCCAAGGGATCTGAAACACCCCCCCGGTCTACGCCAGGCACCACCCGCTGCTCCGGCGTCGAGCCCCCCAGGCTTTGCGCTGGCCGCCGCAGCGTCGCATCAAACGGATTGATCTTCGGCCCAATCGCCGTGGCCTCGCGCTTGAGCAGCTCCACCACCGTCGGCAGCCGGTCATCGTTCAGGCGCGCTGAGATGGTCCCCACACTCAGCGCAGCCACAGCCCGCCCTTCGCGGTCCAGGATGGGCACAGCCACGCCAGCCATGCCTTCGAGCAAGCCGGTGTTGCGGCCAGCGTAGCCCAGCTGGCGCACGCGCTCGATTTCGGTGCGCAAATAGACCTCGTCGAACACGCCGTACTCGCGCACGCGCGAGAGGTTGAAGCGGATGACTTCTTCGCGCTCAGCCTCGGGCAGAAAAGCCAGAATGGCCAGGGCGCCCTGCCCCACGCCGAGGGCCACGCGGCCGCCGATGTCGCCGGTGAAGGACCGGATGGGGAACGGCCCCTCGCTGCGGTCCAGGCACACGGCGTCGAACCCGCTGCGCACCAATAGAAAGATGCTGTCGCCCAGGCTGGCGCACAGGCGCAGCAGCACGGGGCGGCAGAGGCTGCGCAAATCACCGGGGTTGCCGGCTTTGGCGGCCAGGGCAAAAAAGTCCATGCTCAGGCGGTAGAGCTTGCTGCGCTCGTCCTGCTCGACCATGCCCTCTGCCACCAGCGATTGCAGCAAACGGTGCGTGGTGCCTTGCGTGAGGCCCACGGCACGCGCCAATTGGGTGACTCGCCCGCCCTCGGCCTGCACGGCCGACAGGGCCCGGATGACGGCAAACACCCGGGGTACGCCGCCGGTGGCGGTTGATGCGGCTTCCATACCTCGCTCCTGTGGAATTTTGTGTTCAAACTGCGGGCATGATATTTCATTAAACGGAATAAATTCAAGAAAAATTCTGTTTAATGGAATACCCGCAGCGTTCTGGCCTGTGTATTGCAATAGATTCAATCGAAACAAGCGGCTGCTTCAATCTTTGTGCAGTGCCTGCACCACCCCGGTGCAAACACCCCAAAGGCCCGCAGCCCCTCCATGCAACTCCACAGCAGGTGGCACGCGCAGCCCCTAAAGCAAGCCGCGCAGTGCCACCACCGGAAAGGCTTTCGCCATGTCGTTTCTCAAGCTCACGGATGTGACCAAGTTCTATGGCAGCACCTGCGCGGTGCAGTCCATGAACCTCACGGTGCAAAAGGGTGAATTTGTGTCGCTGCTGGGGCCGTCGGGCTGCGGCAAGACGACCACGCTGCAGATGGTGGCGGGGTTTGAGGCGGTGACCAGCGGGCGCATCGAGCTCGATGGCCGCGACATCACCCACGCCAAGGCCAACACGCGCGGCCTGGGCATCGTGTTCCAGAGCTATGCGCTGTTCCCGCACATGACGGTGGCGGCCAACGTGAGCTTTGGGCTGGAGATGCGCAAGGTGCCCAAGGCAGAGCGGGCCGAGCGCGTGACCCAGGCGCTGGCGCTGGTGCACCTGGAGGCGCACGCCACGCGCTACCCGCGTGAGTTGTCGGGCGGGCAGCGCCAGCGGGTGGCACTGGCGCGCGCGCTGGTGATCGAGCCGCCGGTGCTGTTGCTGGACGAGCCCCTGTCCAACCTCGACGCCAAGCTGCGCGAAGAAATGCAGTTTGAGCTGCGGCAGATCCAGCGCAAGGTGGGCACCACCACCATCATGGTCACGCACGACCAGAGCGAGGCCATGTCCATCAGCGACCGCGTGGTCGTGATGGAAGCCGGCCGCGCCACGCAGATCGACCACCCGCACCGCGTGTACGAACACCCGCGCACCCGCTTCATCTCCACCTTTGTGGGCAAAGCCAACCTGCTGCCGGGCAAGGTCACCCATGCGAGCGGCACCCACACGCAGGTGGCGGTGGGCACGCTGGCGGTAGAGGTGGACGGGGCCCGCTACCGCCCCGGCGCCGCCGTGCTGCTGAGCGTGCGGCCCGAAAAGGTGCAACTGGTACCCGCCGTGCAGGGCCGGCTCGATGGCGAGGTGTGCGAGCGTTTCTTTCTGGGCAGCCAGTGGCTCTACCGCATCGGCACGCCTGTGGGTGACCTGATGGTGCTGACCCCCAACGACGGCCGCCCCGACCTGGCCGAGGGCGAACGCACGGGCGTGGACTGGCCCGACCACTGCATGCGCCTGCTGCCCGCCGATGAGACCGCCCTGGCCGAGCCGGAGGCCAAAGAAATCGCCGAGGTGGCGCCATGAACCTGGCCACCACCTTGCTGCACAAAAAGGCCGCACCCTGGTGGCTGTCAGGCCCGGCGCTGCTGCTGTTCACGGTGCTGCTGCTGGTGCCGCTGGCGCTCACGGCGGTGTTGTCGTTCAACGCGTTTGACCCGGCCACGGGGGTGAAGGCGAGTGAGTTCACGCTGGAGCACTACGCTCATGTGTTCACCGATTCGTACTACCACACGATCTTCTGGCGCACGTTCTGGATTGCCGGGCTGGTCACGCTGATCTGCGTGCTGATTGGTGCGCCCGAGGCCTACATCCTGAGCCGCATGGGCAACCCCTGGCGCTCCATCTTGCTGCTGGTGGTGCTGGCGCCGCTGCTGGTGTCGGTGGTGGTGCGCGCCTTTGGCTGGAGCATGCTGCTGGGCCCCGAGGGGCTGGTGAATGGCGCGCTGCAGTGGGTCGGCATTGGCCCGGTGAAGATGCTCTACACCGAGATCGCGGTGGTCATCGCACTGGTGCATGTGATGCTGCCCTTCATGGTGATCCCCGTGTGGACCTCGCTGCAGAAGCTGGACCCCGGCGTGGAAAACGCGGCGCTGTCGCTGCAGGCCTCGCCCTTCACCACGCTGCGGCGCATTGTGCTGCCGCAGGTGCTGCCGGGCATTTTGTCGGGCAGCCTGATCGTGTTTGGACTGGCGGCCAGCTCGTTCGCCATTCCCGGCCTGCTGGGCGGGCGGCGGCTAAAGATGGTGGCCACGGTGGTGTACGACGAATACCTGCACGAGCTGAACTGGCCCC
>JADMJR010000237.1 GCA_018780365.1 Acidovorax sp.
GGGACCTACGGATTAACAGTCCGGCGCTCTACCAACTGAGCTATCGAGGAACAAGACTTAGATTATATACACAAAAAACGCGCCAAAAATGCTGGTGCAGTGTGTTTGTGCATTCGTGCGAATCTTCGCAGTGCCTATGCGCAGGCAATCACGACGGCTCCGGTCGGCGCCACAACCAGGCCAGCACGCAGGCCATGCTCCCGATGGCGAATGCCACGATCCACGGGCGTGATACGGTGAAGAGCAGCACAACGGAGCTCAAGGACATCATGAGGGCTGCGCTCCATTTTGCGCGGCGGCTGACTTTGCCACCCTGGGCCCAGTTGCGCAGCAAGGGGCCAAACAATCGGTGGTTCCAAAGCCAGCGGTACAGCCGCGGCGAGCTGCGTGCAGCGGCCCAGGCCGCCATAAGAACAAAAACGGTGGTCGGCAGGCCTGGAACGATCACGCCAATGACACCCATCACCAGGCACAGCACCGCGAAGGCCTGCAGCAGCCAGCGCACGGGCCAGGGCAGGGGTTGTGGCGTGGGCTCGGGCTGGATGGAGTCGATGGTGGAGTCGTCTGGGGGCGTCGTGGCCATGGAGCGTATTGTGAATGGGCTTGCGGTGGCGCGGTGGCCGTGCGGGCGCTATGCTGCGTGCGCCCCAGCGTGCTTGCGCGTTTGCCTTTGTAGAGATTTTCGTTCAATGACCATCCACACCATCCTGAAGATGGGCGACCCGCGCCTGCTGCGCGTGGCGAAGCCTGTGACCGAGTTTGATACCGACGCCCTGCACCTCCTTGTGCTGGACATGTTCGACACCATGCGATCCGTCAACGGCGCGGGCCTGGCGGCGCCGCAGATTGGCGTGGATCTGCAGCTGGTGATCTTTGGCTCCGGCGACCGCAATCCGCGTTACCCGGATCGGCCCCTGGTGCCCCCGACCGTGCTGCTGAACCCCGTGATCACCCCTGTGGGCGATGAAGAGGACGAGGACTGGGAAGGATGTCTTTCGGTGCCCGGTCTGCGCGGCAAGGTGCCGCGTTGGACACGCATCCGATACACCGGCTTTGATTCGTATGGCGATCCCATCGACCGCACCGTCGAGGGTTTCCATGCCCGCGTGGTGCAGCACGAGTGTGACCACCTCATCGGAAAGCTGTACCCGATGCGGGTGCGGGACTTCACGCAGTTCGGGTTCACCGATGTGCTGTTTCCTGACATTGGCGCCGCAGAAGACGACTGACGCAGCTGAGGGCGGCGCAGTCCTTCAACAGACGGTGCTGTGCATGGCCAGTGTCAGGAGGACAACTCGCGCAACAGCTCGGTCTCGATCTGGATCTGGCGCGCGTTGTTCTGCAGCTCGGGGCCCTGGATGAGGAAGGTGTCTTCCACCCGCTCGCCCAGCGTGCTGACCTTGGCCAGCTGCACGCTCAGGTGGTGCTGCGCCAGGATGCGCGCCACCAGATAGAGCAGACCTGCGCGGTCGCTGGCCGAGATCGCGAGCAACCAGCGCTGCGCTTTTTCGTCGGGGCGCAGCGTGACGCGGGGCGCTACGGGGAAGCTCTTGACCCGGCGCGAGACCCGCTTGCGTGCGGGCTCTGGCAGCGGGCCGCCTTCTTCGATCACGCGCATCAGGTCGCTTTCGACCATGTGCGTCAGCTCGCGGTAGTGCCCTGCTTGCGACGAGGCCACGACCTGGAAGGTATCGAGCGCATAGCCATTGTTGGCGGTGTGCACGCGCGCATCGAGGATGCTGAACCCCACGCGGTCGAAGTAGCCACAGATGCGTGCAAACAGATCGGCCTGGTCGGCGGCATACACCATCACCTGCAAGCCATCGCCCGCCAGCGACTGGCGCGCGCGCACCACCGGCTTGGCCGCGCCCACGTGGCGCGACAGGTGGCGCGTGTGCCAGGCAATGTCGGCGGCGTCGTGGCGCATGAAATAGCTCACATCGAGTGTGGCCCAGAGCGCCTTGTGGGCCTCGAACGGCAGGGCGTTGAGCGCCAGCAGCACCAGCGCTTCGCGTTTGCGGGCTTCGATCTCGGCGGCCGCATCGGGCGCACGGCCACCCAGGGTGCGCAGCGTGGCGCGGTACAGGTCTTCCAGCAGCTTGCCCTTCCAGGCGTTCCAGACCTTGGGGCTGGTGCCACGGATGTCGGCCACCGTGAGCAGGTACATGGCCGTGAGGTTGCGTTCGTTGCCCACGCGGCGCGCGAAGGCTCCGATCACATCCGGATCGCTCAGGTCCTGTTTCTGTGCCACGGTGCTCATGGTCAGGTGTTCGCGCACCAAAAATTCGATGAGTCGGGCATCCTCGCGGTCCACGCCGTGCTGGCGGCAAAAGCGCCGCACTTCTTCGGCGCCAATCTGCGAGTGGTCGCCCCCACGGCCCTTGCCGATGTCGTGGAACAGCGCCGCCACATACAGAGTCCAGGGCTTGTCCCACCCCGCGGCCAGCTGCGAGCAGAACGGGTATTCGTGCGCATGTTCGGCCATGAAGAAGCGGCGCACATTGCGCAGCACCATCAGGATGTGCTGGTCCACCGTGTAGACGTGGAACAGGTCATGCTGCATCTGCCCCACGATGCGGCGAAACGGCCACAGGTAGCGCCCCAGCACCGAGGTCTGGTTCATCAGCCGCATGGCGTGGGTGATGCCCGAGGGCTGCTGCAGGATGCGCATGAAGGCATCGCGGTTGATCGGGTCGCGCCGGAATGCGCTGTCCATCACGCCACGCGCGTTGTACAGCGCGCGCAGTGTGCGTGCTGACAGGTCCTTGAGCCCCACGGTGGTCTGGTAGAGCAAGAAGGTCTCCAGGATCGCGTGCGGGTCGCGGGTGTACAGGTCGTCGCTGGCCACTTCGATGAGGCCGGCCTTCTCGAAGAAACGGTCGTTGATGGGCCGGGGCTCGTGGGTCGAGGGGCTCAGGCGCTCCTCGATGTTGAGCAGCAGGATCTGGCTGAGCTGTGACACCGCCTTGGCCGCCCAGTAGTAGCGGCGCATCAGGCTCTCGCTGGCGCGCATGGGCAGGCGCGAGCCATCGGGCGCCTGCGAACGGTAGCCAAACGATTCGGCCACGGCCGTCTGCAGGTCAAACACCAGCCGGTCTTCGTGCCGACCGGCGGCCGCGTGCAGGCGCGCCCGGATGAGGCACAGCAGGGCTTCGTTGCGTTCGATCTGGCGCACTTCAAAGGCGGTGGCCATGCCGCTGGCGGCCAGTTCCTTCCAGTTGCTGCCCAGGCCCGCTGCCTGCGCCACCCACAGGATCATCTGCAGGTCGCGCAGGCCGCCAGGCGACTCCTTGCAGTTGGGTTCGAGCGAGTAGGGCGTGTTCTCGTACTTGGTATGGCGCTGGCGCATCTCCAGCGTCTTGGCCACCAGGAAGGCCTCGGGGTTCATCTGCGCACGGTACTGCTGCTGGAACTCACCAAACAGCGCAGCGTTGCCACACACGAGGCGCGATTCGAGCAGCGAAGTCTGCACGGTGACATCGCCTGCGCTTTCGGCCAGGCATTCGGCCACGGTGCGCACGCTGGAGCCGATCTCCAGCCCCGTATCCCAGCAGCTGCCGATGAAACCCTCCAGCTGCGCGCGCAGCGCGCTGCCGGCCTCCGGTGACGCACCATCGGGCAATAGCAGCAGGACATCGACATCCGAGTACGGAAACAGCTGGTCACGGCCAAACCCGCCCACGGCCACCAGCGCCATGTTGTCGGGCAGCTGGGCGCGCTGCCACAGCGTGTGCAGCAGGTGGCCTGCCAGGGACGACAGCTTGCGCAGCAGCACGCGGATGCCGCGTGTGGAGGCGCCTGTGGCTTTCATGGCCGCCAGCAGGGCGGCCTTGTCGCTGCGGTAGGCATCTCGCAGGGCATGGAGTTCAGTCATGGTCGGTGTGTGCGCTGGTGGAAGCCATGAAAAAGCCATGCAAGAGTTGTGCGAGCCGGGGTACAGGTTGGTCTGTCATGCCGGCTGCCTGGATAAAAATCCTCAGCCGCTCAGGTGGCCGTGGCGGTCACGAAGGCTGGCAGCGGCGGTGAGCCTGCCGACAGGGTCATCACCTCGTACCCTGTTTCCGTGACCAGCACGGTGTGTTCCCACTGGGCCGACAGGCTGTGGTCCTTGGTCACGATGGTCCAGCCGTCGTTGCCAAATTCCTTCACTTCGCGGCGGCCCGCGTTGATCATGGGCTCGATGGTGAACACCATGCCCGGCTTGAGTTCTTCGAGTGAGCCAGGGCGGCCGTAGTGCAGCACCTGCGGCTCTTCATGGAACTTCTGGCCAATGCCGTGGCCGCAGAACTCGCGCACGATGGAAAACCCGTGGCCTTCGGCAAACTTCTGGATGGCGTGGCCGATGTCGCCCAGGTGGGCTCCGGGTTTGACCTGCACGATGCCATGCCACATGGCTTCAAACGTGAGGGCCGACAGGCGCTTGGCGGCGATCGAGCACTCTCCTATCAGGTACATGCGGCTGTTGTCGCCGTACCAGCCATCCTTGGTGATCACGGTCACATCCACGTTGACGATGTCGCCTTTCTTGAGTGGCTTGTCGTTGGGGATGCCATGGCACACCACATGGTTGACCGAGGTGCACAGCGAAGCCGGGTAGGGCGGGTAACCGGGCGGCTGGTAGCCCACGGTGGCCGAGATGGTGCCTTGCTGGGCCATGCATTCGGCGCCCAGGCGGTCGATCTCTTTGGTGGTGATGCCGGGCTTGATGTGCGGCGCAATGTAGTCCAGCACTTCGGAGGCCAGGCGGCAGGCCAGGCGCATGCCCTCAATATCTTCGGCGCTTTTGATGGTGATGCTCATGCCGCAATTATCCCATTGCACCCCGGCGGCTGCAGAGGGCCTTGGACAGCCCGGTAAAATGCCGGGTTGTCCACCCATCCAGGCCCACCGGCCTGGGCTTCGGGTCGGCGCCACCACCGTACCCTCACACCCCCAACAGGCCGCTACCGTGACCTTGCACATGACCACGCTGGCGGGCGGCAACGCCCTCAGCTCCTTCCGCGCCCAGCAACTTCAACCCGCCCTGGAGGCGATCCACCCCAAGATCAGTGGCATTGCAGCGCGTTTCGTGCACCTGGTCGCCACCGATGCGGCCCCTACACCCACTGAACAAGAACGGCTGGCCGCGCTGCTGACCTACGGCGACCCGTACGCAGGCCCCGAAGATGGCGCTGCCCTCATCGTCACGCCCCGCCTGGGCACGCTGTCGCCCTGGGCCTCCAAGGCCACCGACATCGCCCGCAACTGCGGCATCGCCATCCGCCGGGTCGAGCGCATCACTGAATACCGCATCAGCCTCAAATCCGGTCTGCTGGGCAAAACCCCTGAGCTGACGGCCGAGCAGCTGGGCCAGGTGGCCGCCTTGCTGCACGACCGCATGACCGAATCGGTGGTGGCCGACCGCAGCGCCGCCGCTGCCCTGTTCACCGAACTGCAGCCCGCGCCCATGGAGCATGTGGACGTGCTGGCCGGTGGCCGCGCTGCCCTAGAAGCCGCCAACACCCGCTTCGGCCTGGCGCTGGCCGACGATGAAATCGACTACCTCGTGACCGCCTTCACGGGCCTCGCGCGCAACCCCACCGACGTGGAGTTGATGATGTTTGCCCAGGCCAACAGCGAACACTGCCGCCACAAGATCTTTAACGCCGAGTTCACCATCGACGGCGTGGCGCAGGGCAAGAGCCTGTTCGGCATGATTCGCAACACCCACCAGCTGGCGCCGCAGCACACGGTGATCGCGTATTCGGACAACGCCTCGGTCATGGAAGGCCACCAGGTCGAGCGGTTTGTGGCAAAAATGGCCGCTACCGCGCATCCATCAAGCGCTAATAGCTATAAAAAAGATAGCATCACCCAGCATGTGCTGATGAAGGTGGAAACCCACAACCACCCCACGGCCATCTCACCGTTCCCCGGTGCCTCCACAGGCGCGGGTGGCGAGATCCGCGACGAAGGCGCCACGGGCCGGGGCTCCAAGCCCAAGGCGGGCCTCACGGGCTTCACCGTGTCCAAGCTCTGGGGCAGCACCGTGGGCAAGCCCGAGCACATCGCCAGCCCGCTGCAGATCATGGTTGAAGGCCCGCTGGGCGGCGCGGCGTTCAACAATGAATTCGGCCGCCCCAACCTGAACGGCTACTTCCGTGAGTACGAGCAAGAAGTCGGCGGCGTGCAGCGCGGCTACCACAAGCCCATCATGATCGCGGGCGGTGTGGGCGTGATCGATGCCGAGCTGACGAAGAAGATCGAGTTCCCCGCCGGTTCGCTGCTCATCCAGCTGGGCGGCCCCGGCATGCGCATCGGCATGGGCGGCAGTGCTGCCAGTTCCATGGCCACCGGCACCAACGCGGCCGAGCTGGACTTTGACTCGGTGCAACGCGGCAACCCCGAAATCGAGCGCCGTGCGCAAGAGGTCATCAACCACTGCTGGGCCCAGGGCACGGCCAACCCCATCCTTGCCATCCACGACGTGGGCGCGGGCGGCCTCTCGAACGCCTTCCCGGAGCTGACCAACGATGCAGGCCGGGGCGCACGTTTTGACTTGCGCGCCGTGCAGCTCGAAGAATCGGGCATGGCGCCCAAGGAAATCTGGAGCAACGAGTCGCAAGAGCGCTACGTGCTGGCCATTGCGCCCGAGTCGCTGCCCCTGTTCCAGGCTTTCTGCGAGCGCGAGCGCTGCCCGTTTGCCGTGATCGGCACCGCCACCGAAGAGCGCCAGCTGGTGCTGCACGACCCCGCCGCCACGGCCGACGACCAGAAGCTGCCCGTGGACATGCCCATGAACGTGCTCTTGGGCAAGCCGCCCAAGATGCACCGCGACGTGAAGACCGTGGTGCGCGAATTCGCACCCATGGATCTGACCGGCGTGCCGCTGCAAAAGGCCGTGATCGACGTGTTGGCCCACCCCACGGTGGCGTCCAAGCGCTTCCTCATCACCATTGGCGACCGCACGGTGGGTGGCCTGAGCCACCGCGACCAGATGGTCGGCCCCTGGCAAGTGCCCGTGGCTGATTGCGCCGTGACCCTGGCCGACTACAAGGGTTTTGCGGGCGAGGCGATGAGCATGGGCGAGCGCACCCCGCTGGCCGCCATCAACGCCCCCGCCTCGGGCCGCATGGCCGTGGCCGAGGCGCTGACCAATCTGCTGGCTGCGCCCATCGAACTGCCCCGCGTGAAGCTCAGCGCCAACTGGATGGCCGCCTGTGGCGAACCTGGCGAAGACGCCGCGCTGTACGAAACCGTGAAGGCCGTGGGCATGGAGCTGTGCCCGGCCTTGGGCATCAGCATCCCTGTGGGCAAGGATTCGCTGTCCATGCGCACGCAGTGGAACGAAGGTTCGGACAAGAAAAAGGTCACCTCACCCGTCAGCCTGATCGTGAGCGCCTTCGCATCGCTGTCCGACGTGCGCGGCACGCTCACCCCCCAGCTCAACGCCACCGAGGCCGACACCACCCTGGTGCTGATCGACCTGGGCAAAGGCCAGAACCGCATGGGCGGCAGCATCCTGGGCCAGACGCTGGAGCAAAGCGGCGACGTGGTGCCGGATGTGGATGACCCGAAGGACCTGGTCAACCTGGTCAACGCCGTGAACGCGCTGCGCGCCCAGGGCCAGATCCTGGCCTACCACGACCGCAGCGACGGCGGCCTGTTGGCGGCAGCGGCCGAAATGGCTTTTGCCGGCCACCTGGGCGTGGCGCTCAACGTGGACATGCTGGTGACCGAGGGCGATGGCATCAGCGACAGCCGCATGGAAACCGGTGACGCCAAGAACTGGGCCACCCAGGTGGGTGCGCGCCGCGATGAGCTGACGCTGAAGGCCCTGTTCAATGAAGAGCTGGGCGTGCTGCTGCAGGTGCGCACCGCCGAGCGCAACGACGTGATGCAGACCCTGCGCGCGCATGGCCTGTCGGCATTCAGCCACTTCGTCGGCAAGACGCGCCCGGTGTCGTCCGAGATCGACGCGGGCAAGGGCGAGCTGCAGGTCTGGCGCGATGCCAAGGCCGTGTTCAGCGCCCCGTTGGCCGACCTGCACCAGGTGTGGGATGCGGTGAGCTGGAAGATCTGCCAACAGCGCGACAACCCCGCCAACGCCGATGCCGAGCACGCCGCAGCGGGCGAGCCCACCGACCCGGGCATGCAGGTGCACCTCACGTTCGACGCGGCCGACAACGTGGCCGCACCGTTCCTCAACCTCGCCAAACCCAAGGTCGCCATCCTGCGCGAGCAGGGCGTGAACTCGCACGTCGAAATGGCCTACGCCTTCACCGAGGCAGGCTTTGAGGCGTATGACGTGCACATGACCGACCTGCAGACCGGCCGCGTCAAGCTCGAAGACTTCAAGGGCGTGGTCGCCTGCGGCGGCTTCAGTTATGGCGACACGCTGGGCGCGGGCATCGGCTGGGCACGCTCCATCACCTTCAACCCCGTGCTGGCCGCGCAGTTCCAGGGCTTCTTTGGCCGCACCGACACGTTCGGCCTGGGCGTGTGCAACGGCTGCCAGATGTTTGCCGAGCTGGCCGACATCATCCCCGGCGCACAAGACTGGCCGCGCTTCACCACCAACCAGAGCGAGCGCTTCGAAGCCCGCCTCTCGCTGGTGGAGGTGCTCGAATCTCCCAGCCTGTTCCTGCAGGGCATGGCCGGCAGCCGCCTGCCGATTGCCGTGGCGCACGGCGAGGGTTACGCCAACTTCAAGTACCGGGGCAACGCCGACAAGGCCATTGCCGCCATGCGCTACGTGGACAACCACGGCCGCGCCACCGAGCAGTACCCCTTCAACCCCAACGGCAGCGCGGGTGGCCTGACGGCCGTGACCACGGCCGACGGCCGCTTCACGGCCATGATGCCGCACCCCGAGCGTGTGTTCCGCAATGTGCAGATGAGCTGGACCAGCGAAGACCTGGCCCAGTACAGCGGCTGGATGCGCATCTGGCGCAATGCGCGCAAGTGGGTGGGGTAATTTGCTTCTCAATTGATAGCTGCCAGCGCTTGATGGATAAACGCTGGCAGCTATTTTTTATTGAATTCTGATATGAATATTCTTCAGCAATCGAGCAAGGCCCAGGATCGAACGCTGGGGACGTGGTACAGCCAGATGGCATCGGGGATGTTGAAGATGCCCTGCTTCTAGCGTTCTGAAGCCTGGGATCCACCGGGGCAAGGACGTGGAAAGCGCGCTGTAGTTCAAGGTGTTCGGGGACGACCGCATAAACCCCCATCATTTGATGGTTGGCTGAGAAAAAGGCAGTTCATCACAAGCTGTAAAGGAGGGACAGGGCCATGGTGAGTCGAACCGAAGCGCAAACGCTGCTGCGTGTGGCGATGACGAATACGGAAGCGGACTTCAGGTCAGGCCAGTGGGAGGCCATTGACCACATCGTCAACCAGCGGGGCAAGGTGCTTTGCATCCAGCGCACCGGTTGGGGCAAGAGCATGGTGTACTTCGTTGCCGCCAAATTGATGCGCGGGCAGGGGCATGGTGTCACGCTCATCGTCTCGCCACTGCTGGCCCTGATGCGCAACCAGATTGACGCGGCGAGCCGGCTCAGTCTAAGGGCGCTGACCATCAATTCGACCAATACGGACGATTGGGATGCAGTTCGCCGGGAATTGCTGGCAGACCGTGCGGACCTGCTCTTGATATCGCCCGAAAGGCTGGCCAACGATGAGTTCGTGACCGGAGTCTTGCAGCCCATTGCTGCACGCATTGGCATGCTGGTTGTGGACGAGGCGCACTGCATTTCGGACTGGGGGCACGACTTCCGTCCGGATTACCGGCGCATCGGTCAGGTGCTGGAGCGGCTGCCCAACAACATTGCGGTGTTGGCCACCACTGCTACGGCGAACCACCGGGTGGAACGTGATGTGGGAGCTCAGCTGGGAGACAGCGTTAAGGTGCAACGTGGCCCTCTGATGCGCAACAGTCTAGCCTTGCAGGTCATGCAGATGCCCACCACAGCCGACCGCCTGGCCTGGTTGGCTGAACGTATCCCTGCGCTGCCAGGTAGCGGCATTGTCTACACCCTCACGACACGAGATGCCGAGCGTGTGGCGACTTGGTTGCGACAGAACGGCATCGACGCGCATGCCTATTACGGCGACATCGACGACGGTGAGCGCGAACGCCTGGAGCAAGCCTTGTTGGCCAACGAGGTGAAATGCCTCGTCGCAACTACCGCCTTGGGCATGGGGTACGACAAGCCAGACCTCACTTTCGTTGTCCACTACCAGACGCCGGGCAATGTCGTTGCTTATTACCAGCAAGTGGGGCGCGCGGGCCGTGCGATACCACTTGCTTACGGCGTACTGCTTTCGAGTGAAGAAGAGAACCGCATCAATAAGTTCTTCCGTGAGGCTGCTTTTCCGCCGGAGCGCCAGGTGAAACTTATTCTGAGCGCACTTGAAGAAGCTGAAGACGGCCTGCGGGTGCGCGACCTAGAGCGTGCAGTGAATCTTCGCCCTTCGCAGATTGAGAAAGTGCTCAAGCTGTTGGTGGTGGAGCCTCAATCGCCGGTGATGCGCATTGACGGCAAGTGGTTTCGAACACCCAATCCGTTCGCCATGGACCACGAACGCATCGCCCATCTGACCCGACAGCGCGAGTTGGAGTGGGAACAGATGCGGGAATACGTGGCCAACCGCTGCTGTTCCATGCAGTTTCTGGCCACGGCGCTTGACGACAGCACCAGCGGATCTTGTGGCCGTTGCGCGTTTTGTTTGCGGCGGCCCGTGTTGCCCACTGAGACGGAGCAATCCACGCTCATCGCAGCGCGTCGTTTCGTTCGCCATAGCGAGATGCCGCTGCAGCTCAAGAAACAATGGGACTTGAGCGCATTAGGACAGTACGGCAGGCAGTTTGGCTGGAGAGGATCGAACATTCCGCACCATCTGCGTGGCCAGGACGGGCGTGTTCTCTCCCGATGGGGCGAGCCGGTGTGGGGCGCACTCGTGGCGGAAGGCAAGGCTGCAGGGCGGTTTGACAACAAGCTGGTTGAAGCGACGGTGGAGCTGGTGACGCACCGATGGCCAGATGCCGCAAAGGCGCGTTGGGTGACTTGCATACCGTCACTTCGGCATCCAGAGCTGGTGCCCGACTTCGCGCGTCGGCTGGCGGAGGCCTTGAGCCTACCATTCCTAGAAGTTGTCAAAAAAGTGCGTGAAACGGACCCTCAGAAACAGATGGAAAACCGGTTCTATCAATGCAACAACCTGGACGGAGCGTTCGTCGTAGACCCTGAGCTTTGCTACTGCGACCCTGTACTCCTAGTGGATGACGCAGTCGATTCGGCCTGGACGCTGACGCTGGCATCCCTGTTGTTGCGGGAGGTGGGCGTCAACGCTGTGGTGCCGTTTGCCCTGGCCAGTACAGCAGCCAAATGAAAGTTTTGGAATGAGTACACAAGATTTGAGTGCAGACACCGAAGTAGTCCTTTTGCTGTGCGGACGCTTTGGTGGCGAAAAGCAGGAGACCTACCAGCCTCTTTCGACCAAAGAGTATGGTGAACTGGCCAGGTGGTTGAAGGCGCTCGCGCTTCGTCCGTTCGACCTTTTGACTGATACAGGTCGCGTCGCGCTGTCGAGCATTCAGGATGCGCGCCTAGAGCGCAAGCGTGTGGAATTTCTGTTGGGCCGTGGCACAGCGATGGCTTTGGCGTTGGAGCGCTGGGCTCGCGGGGGCTTGTGGGTCCTTTCCCGGGGGGATGTGGAGTTTCCCCAGCGGTTGAAGCGCCAGCTGAAGCACGCAGCGCCACCGCTGCTGTACGGTGCAGGCGATAAGGCACTGCTGGACAAGGGCGGGCTGGCCATCATTGGCTCCCGCGACGCATCGGAATCGGCCCTGTCATATACCCGGGGCCTTGCCGCGCGGTGTGCCAACGATGACTTGGCAGTGGTCTCTGGCGGAGCCCGCGGCGTGGATGCTGCAGCCATGCAAGGGGCGACGGAGGCGGGTGGGTGTTGCATCGGGGTTCTCGCAAGCGACCTGCTCAAGACAAGCGTCAACCGACAGAACCGCATCGGGTTGCAGGAAGGGCGTTTGGTGCTGGTGTCGCCGTTCTATCCAGAAGCGGGCTTCAATGCGGGAAACGCGATGGGCCGCAACCGCTACATCTACACGTTGGCCGACCAGGCTCTGGTTATCGACTCTGCTCTGCGAAGTGGCGGTACCTGGGAGGGGGCGGTCGAAAACCTGAAGCACGGGTGGGTACCGCTTTACGTGCGCACGCCAGGTGAGGGAGCGGGCAACGCCGCTTTGGTTGCGGAAGGCGCGTTGCCGCTCACCTTGGCGCCAGACTCGACAGACTCACTCATTGGGATATTTGGAGCACGAGCTGTTGATCAGCCGCTGTCTGATAGTGACATTGCCAACGTTCAGCAGTCGTTTCTGGCTCCTGATTCGGGTGCGTTGGCAGAAGCTGTTCCTGCGGAGTCGCTACCTGTCGCAGTGCAGGAGGAGCTACCGACACCATCAAGACCTGAAGAACTTGAAGTGCAACCGACCGTGGCCACCGATTTGTTGGCAGTGTCTGCTGTCGAGGACTCCAGCGATGCCACGGGCACGATGATTGAGGAGTCATCCGCAGTCGAACAACCAGTATCGGTGGGCAACAGTGGCTTCGCATTGGATATGTATGCTGATTTCAGCGCCAAGCTGGTACCTCTGCTACGTGGGGGGGCACTGTCAGAGGAGGAGATTTCGACGCTGCTGTGCATCGAGAAGTCTCAAGCCAAGGCTTGGCTGAAACGGGCCAGCGAGGCTGGGTTTGTCGAAAAACTCAAGAAACCAGTGCGATTTGCGCTGGGGAACCAGGGCAGCTTGTGTTAATCGACACAGTTTGAATACAGGGGCGCGCAAGATGTTTAGCTCGATGGCACAAGCCGATTTACGGGCGCAAAAAGAGGGGCTAAAAATCCAATGTAGTAACATCATTACATTGATGCCAAAGGAGGCCACCATGACCGCCACCACACTGTCCAGCCGCGAGCTGAACCAGGACGTAGGCCGCGCCAAGCGGGCCAGTCGGCTGGGGCCGGTGATCATCACCGACCGGGGGCGGCCTGCGCATGTGCTGCTGTCCATTGAGGACTACCAGCGCCTGACGGGCCAGCGGCGCAGTCTGGTGGAGGCGCTGGCCATGCCGGGCTTGTCCGACATCGCTCTGGACCTCACGCCTGCGCAGATCGTCAGTCGCGTGCCGTCGCTGGACGACTGATGTACCTGCTGGATACCAACGTCCTGTCGGAGCTGCGCAAGGCGGGTGACGGCCGGGCCGATGCGCAGGTGGTGGCTTGGCTGTCCGGGGTGGATGCGGGCAGCTGCTTTGTGTCGGCGCTGACCTTGATGGAGCTGGAGATCGGCATTTTGCGCATTCAGCGGCGCGATGTGGCGCAAGGGCAGCGCCTGCGCGCCTGGATGGATGAGCGGGTGCTGCCCCAGTTTGCCGATAAAACCCTGCCGGTGGACACGCCTGTGGCGTTGCGCTGCGCACGCCTGCATGTGCCCAACCCTTGTTCCGACCGCGATGCACTGATTGCCGCGACGGCCCTGGTGCATGGCCTCACGGTGGTCACGCGCAACACGGCAGACTTTGTGGCCACGGATGTGGCCTTGCTCAATCCTTGGCAATCGCTCACAAAAACATAGCTGATAGCGCTTTATAGACGGGCGATACAGGCCAATTTGACTCATAATTCGCCTTTTCCTATTTTCCGGAGCGTGACCCATGGCCTCAGGCAGCTTGCTTGCTCTGCTCGACGATATTGCAGCCATCCTCGACGACGTGGCCCTGATGACCAAAGTGGCGGCCAAGAAGAGTGCGGCCATGGCAGACGACGTGTCTGTGATGACCAAGGTCGCCGCGCAGAAGACGGCGGGGGTGCTGGGCGACGATCTCGCGCTCAATGCGCAGCAGGTCACCGGGGTGCGTGCTGAGCGCGAGATCCCGGTGGTGTGGGCCGTGGCCAAGGGCTCGATGATCAACAAGGTCATCCTGGTGCCTGCCGCGCTGCTCATCAGCGCCTTTGCGCCCTGGGCCGTGACCCCGCTGCTCATGATCGGCGGGGCGTTTTTGTGCTTTGAGGGGTTTGAGAAGGTGGCCCACAAGCTGCTGCATGCCCCCCACGAAGACGCGGTAGAGCACGAAAGCCATGCCCAGGCCAATGCCAACCCTGCGGTGGACCTGGTGGCGTTCGAGAAAGACAAGATCAAGGGTGCCGTGCGCACCGACTTCATCCTGTCGGCTGAAATCATTGCCATCACCCTGGGCACCGTGGCTGCCGCGCCCTTTGGGCAGCAGGTGGCCGTGTTGTCGGGCATCGCCATCATCATGACGGTGGGGGTGTATGGCCTGGTGGCGGGCATCGTCAAGCTCGACGACCTGGGCCTGTGGCTGAGCGGCAAGGCCAGCAGCGCGGCCCGTGCCGTGGGCTCGGGCATTCTGCGCGCCGCGCCGTGGCTGATGAAGGGCCTGTCCGTTGCGGGCACGGCGGCGATGTTCCTGGTGGGGGGCGGCATTCTGGTGCATGGCGTGCCAGCGCTGCACCATGCCGTAGAAGCCGCAGCCGCCGCAGCGGGCCAATGGCCGGCGGGCGGGCTGTGGAAGGTGGTGGCGGAGAACCTGCTCAATGCGGTGGTGGGCATCGTGGCCGGTGGCCTGGTGCTGGCGGGGGTGACGCTGGTGCAGCGCCTGCGCGGAAAATCCACAGGCTGATAGTGGGTATTCCTTGATGTATGTCTAAGGGTTAGTACGGAGCCCTTGAGGTAGGGCAAGGCCGGTGGGTGGCCGCAGCGGTTCAATGCATGTACGGGGGTCGTCCCCGTCCAACCGATGCGAAATCACCATGAAAAAGAACCTGCTGGCTGTCGCCGTTCTCTGTGCCTTGTCTTCTGGCGCCGCCTTGGCGCAACAGGCTGAAGGCCCCTGGATGGTCCGTGCACGTGCGGTGCACCTCAACAGCGCCAACAAGGACAGCACGCCGCTGGGCCTGTCGGTCAACGACAAGACCATCCCTGAAGTGGATGTCACCTACTTCTTCAACAAGAACATTGCGGCCGAGCTGATCCTGACCGTGCCCCAAAAGCACACACTCAGCGCTGGCGGCGCCGCCATCGGCACGCTCAAGCACCTGCCGCCCACGCTGTTGGTGCAGTACCACTTTGAGACAGCTGGCTTCAAGCCCTATGTGGGCGCGGGCTTGAACTACACCCGTTTCTCCAGCGTGAACCTGCCCGCCGGTGTGGGCATTGACCGCAACAGTTTTGGCCCTGCGCTGCAAGTGGGCGTGGACATCCCGCTGGCCAAAAACCTGTACCTCAACTTCGACGTGAAGAAGGTCTTCATCAAGACCGATGTGACTGCGGGTGGTGCCAAGCTGGGCACCTTCAAGGTAGACCCTGTGCTGGTGGGCGTGGGTCTGGGTTGGCGCTTCTGAGGGGGCTGGGGCCAGAGCGGCCCCACTTTCCTGGCAGCAAGAGTTCTCCAAGGGTAAAAAGGGCTGGCGCCTGCGCCAGCCCTTTTTTATGGGCGGGGACTGGGGAGGGGCCTACACAGGCACCATGAGGCAACGCACAATGGCGGCGGAATGTACGGGCGCATGCACACAGTGTGCGTGCCCCTGGGGCCTCTACCTTGACCACCCGGCGGCACTGCCGCACCAGACGCTTCACTGCCCATGCTTTTGCCTCGCCACACCGACATCACGCACGGGCTGAGCCAGCGGCCTGCATGTATTTCCCCCAAGTATTTCTACGACCAGCAGGGCTCGCAGCTGTTCGAGGCCATCACCCGGCTGCCGGAGTACTACCCGACACGCACCGAAACCGCCCTCATGCAGGCGCATGCCGCCAGCATTGCCGGCGTGGTGGGCCGGGGGCGCACGCTGATCGAGCTGGGCGCGGGCAACTGCCAGAAGGCCCGCACCCTGTGCCGCCTGGTGCAACCGGCGTGTTTTGTGGGGGTGGACATCTCGGCGGATTTTCTGGAGCAGGCCGTGCAGGGGCTGCGCGATGACTTCCCCGCGCTGGACGCACGCGCGCTGGCGGGCGACATGACCCTGGGGGTGGCGCTGCCCGATGACATTCCCCGCACCGGGCGCCTGGTGTTCTACCCGGGCTCGTCCATTGGCAACTTCGACCCGCCGCATGCGTTGGCGCTGCTGGCCCACATGCGCGAGCTGATCGATGACGATGGCGGGCTGCTCATCGGCATCGACCTGCCCAAGGATGTGGCGGTGCTGGAGGCGGCCTATGACGATGCTGCGGGCGTGACGGCCGAGTTCAACCGCAACGTGCTGCGCCATGTGAACCGCCTGATCGGCAGCGACTTCGATGTGGACCAGTGGCAGCACCGGGCGTTCTTCAACCCGCAGGAGTCGCGCATTGAAATGCACCTGGAGGCGGTGGCCGATTCTGAGGTGCGCTGGCCCGGCGGCGGGCGCAGCTTTGAGCAGGGCGAGCGCATCCACACCGAAAACAGCTACAAGTACCCGTTGCATGTGTTCACCGACATGCTGGCGCGTGCCGGTTTTGCCCAGGCCCAGGCGTGGACGGACGAGCGGGGCTGGTTTGCGGTGGTGCATGCGCGTCCTTGAAACTTTTCCGAAATGACCGAGACATCCATCGCGCTGCTGTCCCGCTACACCGCTGTGCGCAACCGCTCGGTGGCCCTGGCGGCGCCCCTGTCGGCTGAGGATTGCGGCGCGCAGTCCATGCCCGATGCGAGCCCCACCAAATGGCATTTGGCCCACACCACCTGGTTCTTTGAAACCTTTGTGCTCGAAGCACACGAACCGGGGTTTGCACCGTTTGCACCCGCGTTCCGGGTGCTGTTCAACTCGTACTACAACGGTGTGGGGGCCAAACACCCGCGCCCGCAGCGGGGGTTGCTCACGCGCCCATCGCTGGCGGAGGTGTTGGCCTACCGGGCCGATGTGGATGCCCGCATGGCGCGCCTGCTGCCCACGGTGGGGCTTGATGCCGCTTTGTGCGCCCTGGTCGAGCTGGGCTTGCAGCATGAGCAGCAGCACCAGGAGTTGATGCTCACCGACATCCAGCACCTGCTGTCGTGCAATCCCCTGTTTCCGGCTTACGCAGTGGCTGCCGAGGCCGTGGCACCAGGCGAGGTCGCCGCACTGACATGGCGCACCTGGGAAGGGGGGCTCACCGAGATCGGCCATGCTGGTAGCGGTTTTGCGTTTGACAACGAGGGCCCGCGCCACCGCGTGTACCTGCACCCTTGTGCGCTGGCTTCGCGGCTGGTGACCCAGGCTGAATTTGTGGCGTTTGTGGAGGGCGGGGGTTACCAGAACCCTCTGCTCTGGCTGGCGGAAGGGTGGGACTGGCGGGCCGCGCAGGGTCTGAGCCACCCGCTGTACTGGCACCGCGTGGAGGGGGCCTGGCACCGGTTCACGCTGTCGGGGCTGCAGCCATTGCAGGGACCGCAGCCTGTGGTGCACCTGTCGTACTTCGAGGCCGATGCGTATGCCCGCTGGGTGGGGGCGCGCCTGCCCACCGAAGCCGAGTGGGAGCACGCGGCCGCGCAGGATGCCCTCCACGGCGATGGGGGGTTCGAGCAGCTTTTTGGCGTCGCCTGGCAGTGGACACAGTCAAGCTACGCCCCTTACCCCGGCTTTCAGGTGGCGGCCGGGGCCGTGGGCGAATACAACGGCAAGTTCATGGTCAACCAGTACGTGCTGCGGGGGAGCTCCGTGGCGACACCGCCTGGCCACGAGCGCATCAGCTATCGCAATTTCTTTCCGGCCACGGCTCGCTGGCAGTTCACGGGCATTCGGCTGGCGCGCGACCTGGTTTGATACCGGACACCGCAGTCTTGACGGCTGCCGTAGACACCGGCGAACCACATGTTTTGGCGGGGTAGGGCTCTCCTACAATCGCGCTCGCTGGCCCTGCCGGCGCAGCCACGGCGTGCCGTGCCGACCCACTCCCTTTGACCCGCGAGAAACCCATGACTGCTTTGCGAACCTTGTCCCTGTTGTGCCTGAGCGTTGCGCTGGGCGCTTGCAGCCAGATCGATACCGGCAATGTGGGCGTGGAGCGCACGCTGGGCAAGGTGGGGCAGGAGGCCCTGCCGCCGGGGCTGTATCTCACGCTGTTCAAGACGGTGGACGAATTCACCGCCAAGGAAGTGAGCTTTTCGCTGGAGAACCTCACCCCCAAGAGCCGTGACAACCTGACCATGCAGGACGTGGACATCGACATCTATTTCAAGACCACGCCGGCCTCCATCCCGGCACTGTTCGTGAAATACCAGGGTGATGTGGTGCAGCACAAACAGGTGGTCAAGGATGGCACGGGCGATCTGCTGGTGGCCTACAGCCGCGTGCAGCGCGAAGCCCGGGAGGCCATCTACAAGGCCATTGCCCAGATGGACGCCACCACCATGCACACCAAGCGCGCCGAGCTGGCAGAAAGCGTGCGCAACACCCTGCAGGCTGAGCTGGATGCCACGGACAAGGGGGCGTTTACCGTCACCGCAGTGAACGTGCGCAACATGCTGACCGACAAGGCCATCGAATCCGCCATCCGCCAGCGCGCCGAGACGGACCAGGCGATCGAGAAAAAGCGCAAGGAGATCGACCTGGCCAAGGCCGAGGCAGAGCGCCTGATCGTGCAGGCCGAAGGCGAGGCGCGGGCCAACCAGATCATCAGTGCATCGCTCACACCCGCGCTCAAGGAAATCCGGCTGGCCGAGATCCAGCGGGACACTGCCTTGGCGATTGCCAGCAAACAGGGCAACACGGTGTTGATGGGGGGTGGCGCCGCGCCGCTGGTCAGCGTGGGCCGATAGACCCGCAGGTCAAGGTACAGGGGCAGGCGCGGCTATTTGATGTGGTTTGCTATTAAAATAATAGCTATTGACGCATATGGATAGCGCGCAAGAGGCCCAAATACCTTGAAATTTTGAGTGGCCATGCGCCCAGCGCCCGCAGCGCATGGCCACCCGCACATCACACCTTGTCGAGCGCCTGGGCCAGGTCGGCCTGCAGGTCGTTGATGTGCTCGATGCCCACTGACAGCCGCACCATGCCCTCGCTCACGCCGGCCTTGGCCAGCTCTTCGGGGTTGAGCTGGCGGTGGGTGGTGGATGCGGGGTGGGTGGCCAGTGACTTCGCGTCGCCAATGTTGACGAGGCGCGTGAAGAGCTGCAGCGCGTCCAGGAAGCGCGCACCCGCCGCACGTGGGTCGGCGTCGCTGTTCTTCACGCCAAAGCTCAGGATGCCCGACGCCTTGCCGCCCGACTGGCGTTGCACCAGCGCGTGGTCCGGGTGGTCGGGCAGACCGGCGTAGCGCACCCATTCCACCTTGGGGTGGCTTTGCAGGTATTGGGCAATGGCCAGCGTGTTGTCGCAGATGCGGTCCATGCGCAGCGCCAGGGTTTCGATGCCTTGCAGGATCAGGAAGGCATTGAGCGGAGCCAGCGCCGCACCCGTGTTGCGCAGCGGCACCACGCGCGCGCGGCCGATGAAGGCGGCGGGGCCCAGGGCTTCGGTGTAGACCACGCCGTGGTAGCTCACGTCGGGCTCGTTCAGGCGCGGGAAGCGGGCCTTGTGCTCCGCCCACGGGAACTTGCCGCTGTCCACAATCGCGCCGCCCACGCTGTTGCCGTGGCCGCCCAGGTACTTGGTGAGCGAGTGCACAACGATGTCGGCGCCGTGCTCGATGGGGCGCAGCAGGTAGGGGCTGGGCACCGTGTTGTCCACGATCAGCGGAATGCCATGGTCGTGCGCCACCTTGGCCAGCGCGGCGATGTCGGTCACGTTGCCCAGCGGGTTGCCGATGGACTCGATGAAGATCGCCTTGGTGCGCGCGTCGATGTGCTGCGCAAAGCTGGCCGGGTCGCGCGGGTCGGCAAAGCGCGTGGTGATGCCCTGCTGCGGCAGCGTGTGGGCAAACAGGTTGTAGGTGCCGCCGTAGAGCGTGCTGGCCGAGACGATGTTGTCGCCCGCCTCTGCAATGGTCTGGATGGCATAGGTGATGGCCGCCATGCCCGAGGCCACGGCCAGCGCCGCAATGCCGCCTTCGAGTGCCGCGACGCGCTTTTCGAGCACGTCGGTGGTGGGGTTCATGATGCGGGTGTAGATGTTGCCCGGCACCTTCAGGTCGAACAGGTCCGCGCCGTGCTGGGCGCTGTCAAACGCGTAGGCCACCGTCTGGTAGATGGGCACGGCCACGGCCTTGGTGGTGGGGTCGGGGCTGTAGCCTGCGTG
>JADMJR010000364.1 GCA_018780365.1 Acidovorax sp.
CCCGCCAAGAAGGCCGTAGCAGCGAAGAAGGCCGCGCCTGCCAAGAAGGCAGCAGCACCGGCAAAGAAAGCCGCTCCCGCCAAGAAGGCCGTAGCAGCAAAGAAGCCAGCAGCGCCCGCCAAGAAGGCCGCTCCTGCCAAGAAGGCAGCAGCACCCGCCAAGAAGGCAACCGCCAAGGCCCCTGCCAAGAAAGCTGCACCGGCCAAGAAGGCCCCCAAGGCGCCTGCCCCTGCTGCCGCGCCAGCAGCACAGACCACCCTGAATCCTCAGGCGGCCTGGCCTTTCCCTACGGGCAACAAGCCTTAATACTGGCGTATCACACGCTCAACCCGGTGCCTGTGCACCGGGTTTTTTTATGCCCGCTGAGAACAAGTAACTGACAGTGGCGCACAGTGGGCGCCCCCATCCAGGCAACCACCCGCAATCGCCCCCCATCAGACCGCTGCAAAATCCAGCACGTAATTCTGCGGTCCGCGCTGCGCGATCTTGAGCGCACCCACACGGTTACCCAGCTCTGCACAGCGCACCAGTGTCCAGCCTTTTTCCAGGCCAAACAACAGGGCACCCCGCCATGCGTCGCCACAACCGGTGGGGTCTACCACCTGGGCCGGCACCACCGCTGGCACATGGGTTTTTTCCCCATCAACCCAGACCTCGCAGCCTTCGGCCCCCAAAGTAACCACCAGCCCCTTCACCTTGCGCGAAATTTCTGCAAGGCTCCAGCCCGTGCGGTCGCACAGCATCTTGCCCTCATAGTCATTGACAGTCACCCAGGACGCCTGCTCAATGAACTGCGCCAGTTCGCCGCCGCTGAACATGGGCAGCCCCTGGCCGGGATCAAACACAAAAGGAATGCCTGCGGCGACAAACTGGGCCGCGTGCTGAAGCATGGCATCTCGCCCATCGGGCGCAATGATTCCCACGCCCACCTTCACATCCGCTTCAATGCGGTTCACATGCGCCTGCATCATGGCACCGGGGTGGAAGGCCGTGATCTGGTTGTTGTCACGATCGGTCATGATCATGGCCTGTGCGGTGTAGGTGTCCTGCACCTGCCCCACATGGCGGCCGCTAATACCCAAAGACTCCAGCCGCTGCAGATAGTCGGCCCCATCGCTGCCCAACATGGCCATGGGCAACGGCTCCCCCCCCAGCAACTTGAGGCTGTAGGCGATGTTGCCCGCACACCCACCAAAGTCACGGCGCAGGGACGGCACCAGGAAGGACACATTGAGGATGTGCAACTGGTCAGGCAGTATCTGTTCAGCAAACCGCCCCTCGAAGGTCATGATGGTGTCGAACGCCAGGGAACCACAAATAAGGGCAGCCATATTGAATGAGGGAGTGAGTAAAGAAGAAAAAATGGGTGAAATTTCAGGGGTAAAAAGCCAACAGCCGGTATCCCGCAACACGCGCGCCGCCTGTGGTCACGATCACCGACACCGAGGTACTCCATTCGCCACGCGCCAACAGCTCCGCCTGAGCGGCCATATCAGCCGGCAGCAGCACCCGCCGGAGCACAGGCTGATCCTGCGCGTCGGTCAACGTCAACTCGACCGCCGGCATGGCGAGCGGGATGTCGGCCTTGCTCTTCATCGCAAAAGCCAGCAGGTAGCTGTCCCCCCTGGCCTTATTGAAGGAAGAACTGTCGATGACCACGTCGGCAATCTGGCGCTGCGGGGCAATCTCGCAGCGCAAGGGCTCACACAGACTCAGCAGCCACGGTCTTGCGCGGGCATCCATGGCTGAGATGCGGTCACGCTCCTGGACCACCATCTGCACCACCAGCCCCAGGGTCAACAACAAGACCCCCAACACCAACACCCCACGCACCAACGGCTTGCGCCAGAAGGCCTTGCGCCGCGCCGCGACCACAAAGCTGACCTCCTGGTCCGCGTCATGCGTTTCGTCATCCTCTGCCCCGTCCACCTCCGCAGGGCTGCAGGCAGGGAGGCGCGGGCGGGCCTGCAACGCCGCCACCGGGGAGTCATCCGCCACCAGTTCCAGTGCCACAGACGCTTCCACCACGCTTGGTTGCACAAAATCCACCGAGGGCAAGACATCGGGTGCCGGCCCAACAACAGGCTCGGATGGCATCGGGGCCACAGGTGCAATGTCGGACGGTGGCACAGGTAGAAACTGCAGCGCTGGGATTTCCAGCGCCAGGGAAGCCCCTTCAGAGCCCACTACAGCCTCAACAGCCTCTGCTGCTACATCAGCTTCGGGCGCTACGAGATCAGCGTGCCAGCCTGAATCGTGCAAATCAGCCAAGTCAGCGCTGGGGAGTTCATATCCGCCACTCAAAACCTCCTTGGTGGCATCTGCCAAAGGCGCCAATGCCGGAGACCTCACAACGCCTGGGGTGAGCAGAGCAGTATCCGCTGCATCGACCTCGCCGATGACACCAGGACTCGCCGCAGCGACGGCCTCGGCCTCTCGCAGGGGCAAGGAATCCTCTGCCACGGCCGGCTCTGCACGCAATGACGGCAAAAGGGATTGCCAGGCAAACGGCGCTGCGGTCGACAGACTCAAGGGGTCCTCGCCAGAAACCGCCACACCCGCCCCGGCCGCGAGGAATGCAGGCACCGCAGGGCTGGGGATCTCCAACACCGGCGTTGCGGCCGCAGCAGGCACGTCACGCACCACAGACGGTGCAGCATCCGCATAGCGCGCACCGGTGGCGAGCGAGGGTGCTGGCGGCATCTCTTTGCCGCCGCTTGTTTCGCGGGAACCCGCCCCCCAGACGGATGCATGTGGTCTTGCAGCTGTAGCTGCAGGCGCGGCACCCCAACCACGTGCCACCTCGGCCTTGCGCACCACTGGCGCCGGGGGCGGTCGCACATCGGTCAGAGAGACGTCCGGCAACAGCGCGGATGGAGCCACAGGCAACAAATGCGCCGAGGCATCAAACACCTCTTTGCATTGGCCGCAGCGCACCCATCCTTCTGAGATGCGCAATTGGTCTGCCACGACCTTGAAGGACGTGGCACAGGACGGGCAGCGAGTGATCTGGCTCATCAGCGGGGGATTGTAGGGGCCGCGCCGCGCCAGCCCAAGCGGGACACGCGCAGGCTCAGCGCTTCGCGGTCATCAGTATCCAGCCGTCTTCGGTATCAGCCACTTCCAGCTGAACCCAAGGCGCATAGGCCTCCTTCAGCTCATCCGCCTGCCGCTCCAGAATACCGGCCAAAACCAAATGGCCACCTGGTGCCACATGGCTGCACAACAAAGGGGCCAACACCCGCAGAGGCGTGGCCAGAATGTTGGCCAGCACTGTCTGATATTCACCTCGGGCCTTGTCCGGCAGGCCCGCATGCAGCTGCACTTCGTTGGCCTGCGCGTTCTGGGCCGTTGACTCGACCGCTGCGGGATCAATATCCACGGCGTCTATGTCCGTGGCCCCGTACTTGGCCGCGCCGATGGCCAGGATGCCCGAACCACAACCGTAGTCCAGAACCCGGCCCAGCGGGTTGCCCAGCCCTGGTTGCGCGGCCCCATTGCGTGCAATCCAGCGCAGGCACATGCGCGTGGTGGGATGGGTGCCGGTGCCAAACGCCAACCCTGGGTCCAGGCGAATGCTGCGCACGGCCTGCGCGGGCAATTCATGCCAGGTAGGCACGATCCAGAAATCCGGCGTGATGTCCACGGGCGCAAACTGCGACTGCGTGAGGCGCACCCAATCCTGCTCGACCACCTGCGCCACACCCAGTACCTGGCAGCCTGCAAAAAAGTCCTGTACGACCAGCAGCTGCTGAGCCTCGCGGGCAGCCACCTCGGACGGAAAGAGCGCGACCACCCGGCTGCGCTGCCAGCCATCCTTGGGCGGTGGCATGCCGGGCTCGCCAAACAGCGCCTGCTCCGCATCGGTCTGGGCATCGGCATCCTCCACCGACACGGAGAGCGCATCGAGCGCATCCAGCGCATCGCTGACCGGCTCGATACAGTCCTCAGGGCACATCAGACTCAGCTCAAACATGGGACGCCTCTCAGAAAAATGAAATGCCGACCCCCGTTGCCAAGGGCCAGCATGCGAACTTACTATTACCGCGCCAGCAGAGGCCTGGCACAAACCGGCAACCCGCGAAACGCGCACTGCCCTTGCCTGCGACCGCCGCGCCAGGGCCACGCCATCGCGCTGGCGGTGTCCCCCTCCCCGAATGGCTCAGCCATTCGAGAGAAGAGGAAGGCGCGAAGCGACTCAGGCCCCGCCTAGCGCTTGTGCTGCGACAGCCACTCTTCCAGGTAATGGATATTGGTGCCACCGGCCATGAACTTGGCGTCCACCATGAGCTCGCGGTGCAGCGGTACATTGGTGTTGATGCCTTCGATCACGGTCTCCGACAGCGCCGTGCGCATGCGGGCCAGGGCCTGTTCGCGCGTATCTCCGTGCACGATGATCTTGCCGATCATCGAGTCGTAGTTGGGCGGCACAAAATAATTGGTGTAGGCATGCGAGTCCACACGCACGCCCGGGCCACCCGGCGGGTGCCACGTGGTAATGCGCCCTGGCGAGGGGGTGAACTTATAGGGATCTTCCGCGTTCACCCGGCATTCGATGGCATGGCCACGGATCTCGATCTGGCGCTGCGTGAACGGCAGCTTCTCACCCGCCGCCACCATGATCTGCGTCTTCACGATGTCCACACCGGTGATCCATTCGGTCACCGGGTGCTCCACCTGCACGCGGGTGTTCATCTCGATGAAGTAGAACTCGCCGTTCTCGTACAGGAACTCGAACGTGCCCGCACCGCGGTAGCCGATCTTCTTGCAGGCAGCCACGCAGCGCTCGCCGATCTTCTCGATCAGCTTGCGGGGGATGCCCGGCGCAGGCGCCTCTTCAATCACCTTCTGGTGGCGGCGCTGCATGGAGCAGTCGCGTTCGCCCAGGTACACCGCGTTGCGGTGCTTGTCGGCCAGGATCTGGATCTCAATGTGGCGCGGGTTCTGGAGGAACTTCTCCATGTACACCGCAGGATTGCCAAACGCGGCACCGGCCTCGGCCTTGGTCATCTGCACGGCATTGACCAGCGCGGCCTCGGTGTGCACCACGCGCATGCCGCGGCCACCGCCGCCGCCGGCGGCCTTGATGATCACGGGGTAGCCCACGGCCTTGGCGATGCGGCGGATCTGAACCGGGTCATCGGGCAGCTCGCCCTCGGACCCTGGCACGCAGGGCACGCCCGCGCGGATCATGGCCTGCTTGGCCGAGACCTTGTCGCCCATGGTGCGGATGTTGTCGGGTGTGGGGCCGATGAACTGAAAGCCGCTCTTTTCCACGCGCTCGGCGAAATCGGCGTTCTCGGACAGGAAACCGTAGCCGGGGTGGATGGCCTCGGCATCGGTCACTTCGGCGGCCGAGATGATGGCCGGCATGTTGAGGTAGGACAGCGGCGACGGCGCAGGGCCGATGCACACCGCTTCTTCGGCCAGCTTGACGTACTTGGCGTCGCGATCAGCCTCGGAGTAAACCATCACGGCCTTCACGCCCAGCTCGCGACAGGCGCGCTGGATGCGCAGAGCGATCTCTCCGCGATTCGCAACGAGAATCTTTTTGAACATGGGCGCCTTATTCGATGACGAACAGCGGCTGTCCGTATTCCACGGCCTGGCCGTTTTCGCCCAAGATGCGGGTGACCGTGCCCGACTTGTCGGCCTCGATCTCATTGAGGATCTTCATGGCCTCGATGATGCAGATCGTCTCGCCTTCCTTGACCTGGCTGCCGACCTCGACAAACGCCTTGGCGCCCGGGCTGGACGAGCGGTAGAAGGTGCCGACCATGGGCGACTTGACGATATGGCCCGCAGGCGCAGCCGCTGGAGGAGCAGGCAGCTCGGCCACGGGCGCAACCGCTGGTGCAGCGGCCACAGGCGCCTGCATCGGAGCGGGCACGTACTGCTGGACCACACCACCAACACTCTTGACGATCCGGACTTTGCCCTCGGCTTCCGTGATTTCGAGTTCAGATACGTTCGACTCGGACACGAGATCGATGAGGGTTTTGAGTTTTCGCAGATCCATGGAAGCTCCAACGGCTATTAAACTGAATAGGGCGCGAATTTACTCCAATTTCAGCCTACCGCAGTCTTCCACGTATATTTTCCATGAACATCACCATGGAAATATGCGATCAGCCCCCGCAATTCACCGCAATGCCCAGAGTAAAAGGGCCTGGAGACTCAGCGCAGCGGGGCCCACAACTGCAAATCCTGCGGGGTGACCTGCCCCATTTTACGATGCAGCACCCGGCCCTCTCCACCCAGCACCACCGTGAAAGGCAGCCCGCCTGTCAGATTGCCCAGGGCGCGCCCCAGATCAGTCCCCCCCAAGCCGGCCAACCCCACCGGGAACTCCAGCGGAATACGCGCCAGAAACTTGCGCACGGCCGAAGGCTGGTCAATGGCCAGTCCCAGAACTTGCCAGCCTTTGGCGACATGTTCACGGTAGAAGGCATTGAGCATGGGCAACTCTTCCACACAGGGCGGACACCAGGTGGCCCAGAAGTTCAGCAACAAGGGTTTGCCTGCCAATGACTTCATCACGACCGATCCGCCACCGGGCTTCTCGAACTCCATGCCCCAAAGCGCCTCCTCGGCCCCGGATTGCAAGGCGTGCGGCTGAAATTTCCACCAAGCGAACCCCGCCCCCCCCAAGGCGGCGGCACCCGCAACGCCGGCATACAGCAGGCGGCGGCGTGCAGGCGATGGCATGCCGGCGGGGGCAGACGCGGATTCGGTCGGATTGGCAGAGTTCGTCATGGAGCGCTGGTTTCCTGGAGCAGACGGCGAACGGCTGTCATGTCGCCGCGCGGGGTGCGGCCTTTGGCATCGGGCTTCAAGGCCCCCCGCAGATCATCAAGGTCGTAAATCAGCAGATGCACTCCGATCATCTCATTGAGTTCCGGCGACTTGCTGCCCAGGCTCAGCGCCTCGACCGACTCGCCATGAAAACCCGTCACCGTGCGGGGCTCATAGTCCACATGGTGGTCAATCAGCGCGATCTCCGCCGACTTAGGGTCATCACAAAACAACTGCAAATAAATATCCGACAAGCGCGTGGCGGTGCCATGCCAGACAGCTCCCGCCAGATGCGGGCGGAAAGCCGCCATACGCTCCATCCAGACCAGCGCCAGCTGGCGCAGGGCCCGCAACTCGCGCGGCTGCGTATCAGCACAGAAAATCTGGATGTACTCCCGCACCGCCGCCTCGACCAGGTCGTTGTCGGGCAGCGGGGTACGGGCCGGCAATCCCATCTGGCGCAAGGCCCGGCGCTTGGCCGGCCCCCATTCAAGCCCCTCTTCCACCACCAGGCGTGCCGTGGTGTGGGCGATTTCGTCGCTCAAAGGTGTGTGCATGGCGGTGGAAGGCAACGGAGGAGCCCGCATTGTGCGCGTGAACGTCCAGTGCAGCCCCGCGCCTGCACAAACCCGGTGAGCGTTTCTGGGTGGCAAACACCACATTAGCTATAATTTTTATAGCAATAAAAGCTTATGAATATTGCGCAAACAGTGATTTTTTTAACAAATCAGAAGCCCCTCTGCCGGCCTTAGAATCTGCGCCCATGCATATACACATACTGGGCATCTGCGGCACGTTCATGGGAGGCCTCGCAGCACTGGCACGCGAGGCCGGCCACAAGGTCACCGGCTGCGATGCTGGCGTCTACCCTCCGATGAGCGACCAGTTGCGGTCCCTGGGCATTGATCTCATCGAAGGCTTTGGCGCCGACCAGTTGGCGCTGGGGCCCGACATGTTCGTGGTCGGCAACGTCGTCAGCCGCGCCCGGCTACCGGATGGGTCGCCCAAGTTCCCACTGATGGAAGCCATCCTGGATGCAGGCCTGCCCTACACCAGCGGCCCACAATGGCTGGCCGAACATGTTCTGCAGGGGCGCCATGTGCTGGCCGTCGCGGGCACCCATGGCAAGACCACCACCACCTCGATGCTCGCCTGGATCCTGGAAAGTGCAGGGCAACAACCCGGCTTCCTGATTGGAGGTGTGCCGCTGAACTTTGGCCTCTCTGCCCGGCTCGGCGCCCCCCAACGGCCCACGCCAGCCCCCGCGCCACAGGGCTCGGCGCCGCTGTTTGTGATAGAGGCGGACGAGTACGACACGGCGTTCTTCGACAAACGCAGCAAGTTCGTGCACTACCGGCCCCGCACCGCCGTGCTCAACAACCTCGAATTCGACCACGCCGACATCTTTGACGACCTGGCCGCCATCGAACGCCAGTTCCACCACCTGGTGCGCACGGTGCCACCGTCAGGCCGCGTGGTCGCCAACGGGCTGGAAGAAAGCATCACCCGCGTGCTGAACACCGGCTGCTGGAGCGGGGTGGCCAGCTTCGGCGCCGCCGTGAGCGACTTTTACGCCGCAGGCGACCCCCAGGCGTTTGACGTGATGCACCAGGGCCGCCGGGTCGCCCGCGTGGAATGGGCGCTCACCGGCGTGCACAACCAGCTCAACGCGCTGGCCGCCATTGCTGCCGCCCACCATGTCGGTGTTGCGCCCGAGCAGGCCGCCGCTGCGCTGTCCAGTTTTCAGAACGTCAAACGGCGCATGGAACTGCGCGGCACCGTGAACGGCATCGCGGTGTATGACGACTTTGCTCACCACCCCACCGCGCTGCGCACCACGCTGGACGGCCTGCGCCGCAGCCTGGGCGCCAGCGCACGCATCCTGGCAGTGTTCGAACCCCGCAGCAACACCATGAAACTGGGCGCCATGAAAAGCCAGCTGCCCTGGGCGCTGGAGCCCGCCGACCTGGCGTTTTGCCACACCGCGGGGCTGGACTGGGACGCAGCCCAGGCACTGGCCCCCCTGGGCGTAGGCCCCGGCCAGCGCGCACAGACCGCCGCAGACATCGATACGCTGCTGACTCAGGTCACACAAGCCGCCCGGCCGGGGGATCATGTGGTGTGCATGAGCAACGGCGGTTTTGGGGGCATCCACGCCAAGTTGTTAGAAAAGCTACAAAATCCATAGCATTCAAACAAATACCATAGCGCCCAAGAGCCTATTTTTATAGACGATCTGCAATCAGAACGTGACCGCCATGCCCAGCACGTCCACGCGCACAATGGGCTTGGCCAGCGCGGCACTGGCGGCGCGCGCAAAATCGCGCGACCACACGGGATCTTCCATCAGTGAGGCCCCGGCGGCGCGGGCCACAGTGAGCACCTTGTCAGCCAGCAACACCTTGCCGCTGGCGCGCAGGGGCTCACAGTCCAGCGAGATGAATTGCTCATCCAGCCAACGCCTTCCGGCCTCGTGGCCCATGGGCTCTGCGCCCCCCAGGTCAAAACGGAACTCCTGATCAACGGTCAGTTTGACCGACACTTCGCTGTGCATGATGGTTCGCCTTTCTTCTGAAATTCAAGAGCCTTTTCCGGCCCGGAACTGCACGGGGATGTGCAGTCCACAGGCTTCAGTTTAGGGCCTGTCGCGGCGCCAGAACTCAGCGCGCGCGGCGCGCCTTCACAGCGTTAGACAGTTCTGCCAGCGCCTGCAGCGAATCGTCCCAGCCCAGGCAGGCATCGGTGATGCTTTTGCCGTACTCAAGCTTGCTCGCATCGTCCTTGCCTGGCGTGAATTTCTGGGCACCGGCCGTCAGGTGGCTTTCGATCATGAGACCGAACACACTGCGCGAGCCCCCCGCCAATTGCGCCGCAACATCACGCGCCACTTCAAGCTGCTTTTCGTGCTGCTTGCTGCTGTTGGCATGGCTGCAGTCCACCATCAGCGTGGCGGGCAGCTTGGCGGCTTCGAGGTCCTTGCAGGCAGCGGCCACACTGGCGGCGTCGTAGTTGGGCGTCTTGCCGCCGCGCAGGATCACGTGGCAGTCTTTATTGCCCTTGGTGTTGACGATGGCCACCTGGCCGTTTTTGTGCACCGACAGGAAGTGGTGGCCCCGGCTGGCCGACTGGATGGCGTCGGTGGCAATGCGGATGTTGCCGTCCGTGCCGTTCTTGAAGCCGATGGGGGCCGAGATGCCCGAGGCAAGTTCGCGGTGCACCTGGCTTTCGGTGGTGCGGGCACCAATCGCGCCCCAGCTGATGAGGTCGCCGATGTACTGGGGCGAGATCACGTCGAGGAACTCGCTGCCGGCCGGCATGCCCAGGCGGTTGATCTCGATCAGCAGCTGGCGCGCAATGCGCAGACCTTCGTCGATGCGATAGCTTTCATCGAGGTAGGGGTCGTTGATAAGGCCCTTCCAGCCCACCGTGGTGCGTGGCTTCTCGAAGTACACGCGCATCACGATTTCCAGGGTGTCGGCGTACTGGGTGCGCACGGCCATCAGGCGGCGTGCGTAGTCCACGGCGGCTGCGGGGTCGTGAATGGAACAGGGGCCGATGATGACCAGCAGGCGGTCATCCTTGCCGGCCATGATGTTGTGGATGTTCTTGCGGGTCTGGGTGATCAGCGTCTCCACCGGCGTGCCGCCGATGGGGAAGAAGCGGATCAGATGCTCTGGAGGAGGCAACACGGTGATGTCCTTGATACGTTCGTCGTCGGTCTGGCTGGTTTTTTCGACGCTGCGGTACCAGGCATCGCTGGTGGGGGTGTTGGAGACCGTCATGGTTGCTTCCTCGTGGAGTAGAAGTAGTGGGGAATGAAGAAAAGGAAAACGGGAGGGCAAAAAAACAAAAACCGCCGGGCTTTGCAGCGTCGGCGGTTGGTATGGGGAGGTTGTGTTTGCTTGCGCGTTTTCCTCTCATCCGCCGGGGACCGAGATAAAAAACCAAAAATAAAACGCGCTGCGAACTTGCATAGCAACCAATGTAGCACAGGTGTGCGGCGGTGCAGCAACTCCAGGCTGTTGTGATTGCGCGACAAGCAGGTACATCGCCGCCCATTTTTTTCCCCGGCTCAGCGGCTCCAACGGCGTAGCCAGGCGCGCGCGCGCTGCAACGCAGACGCCTTGCGTGGTGGCGCGTCCTGCAGGTCGCTAGGGGGGTCGCTCTGGTGCTCGTACATGTCCACCAGCAGCAGCGCCTCGCCCAACGTGCGCCAGGCCAGGAGTTCGAACTGGTCGAAACTCGCACTTTCTTTGGTGCTGCGCCGCTCCAGCATTTGCAGCCAGTCGGTGATCGCGTTGCGCAGCTCCCGCAGCGCACGTTGGTAAGCACCGAACTCATACAGCGCATGCCAGGCAGAGCCCAGGCCGGTCAGAAACAGCTGGTGCTCACGCGCGCAGTGCGACAAGGTAATAACACGGCGGGTGATGTCGGCCGTGTCGGTGCTGGTGCGGCGGGCTCGGACGGCCTCGTCGATCTGCATGGACAGGGCACCCAGGCTGTCGCGCAGCTGGCGCGAGTCTTCGTCCGCCACGCCTTCGCGCAAAAATCGACTGATGTCCCCAAACGACTGGAGTGTCAGCAGTTGACTGGGGCGCGTGGCAGGCATGGTGGTCCCCATTTTGCGCCGCCTGCGGGTCTGTGCAGCGCTTTGCGTCCCCTGCAAAACGCGGGTGGTGGGGGCGCGCAACACATGGGCGCCCCGGGGCAGGCCCAGAGAGCCCGTGGATGGCCTCAGGCCGTCCCACCCACCGTCAGCCCCTCGATGCGCAACGTAGGCTGGCCCACGCCTACGGGCACGCTCTGGCCTTCCTTGCCGCAGGTGCCTACACCACTGTCCAGGCGCATGTCGTTGCCGATCATGGTGACCTTCTTGAGCGATTCGGGGCCGCTGCCGATGATGGTGGCGCCCTTCACAGGGTACTGGATCTTGCCGTTCTCGACCCAGTACGCTTCGCTGGCCGAAAACACGAACTTGCCAGAGGTGATGTCCACCTGGCCGCCGCCAAAGTTGCTGGCGTACAGACCCTTCTTGATGCTGGCGATGATCTCCTGCGGGTCCTTGTCGCCGCCCAGCATGTAGGTGTTGGTCATGCGCGGCATGGGAATGTGGGCATAACTCTCGCGCCGGCCGTTGCCGGTGGGTGCCACGCCCATGAGGCGGGCGTTGAGCGAGTCCTGGATGTAGCCCTTGAGGATGCCGTCCTCGATCAGCACGTTGCGTTGGCTGGCGTGGCCTTCGTCATCCACGTTGAGCGAGCCACGGCGGTCGGCAATGGTGCCGTCGTCCAGCACCGTCACGCCCTTGGCCGCCACGCGCTGGCCAATGCGGCCGCTGAAGGCGCTGGAGCCCTTGCGGTTGAAATCGCCTTCCAGCCCGTGGCCAATGGCCTCATGCAGCAGGATGCCGGGCCAGCCTGAGCCCAGCACCACCGTCATCTCGCCCGCAGGCGCCGGGCGCGATTCGAGGTTGACCAGGGCCGCATTCACCGCCTCGTCCACGTACTTTCCCATCTGCTCATCGTCGAAATAGGCCAGGCCAAAACGCCCGCCACCACCGGCCGAGCCCATCTCGCGGCGGCCATTCTGCTCAGCGATCACGGTCACCGACAGGCGCACCAGCGGCCGCACGTCGGCCGCCAGGGTGCCATCGGCACGGGCCACCAGCACCACGTCGTATTCGCTGGCCAGGCCCGCCATGACCTGGGCCACGCGCGGGTCCTTGGCGCGGGCGCGTTGTTCGAGCCGCTCCAGCAAGGCCACCTTGGCCGTGCTGTCCAGCGAGGCGATCGGGTCCACGCCGGGATAGAGGCTGCGGCTAACAGCTATCTTTTTAGGAGCTATTTTCACTTTACCAGAGCGCGCCACAGCCGAAATAGAACGCACAGTGCGGGCTGCATCCAAGAGCGAGGCCTCAGAGATGTCGTCCGAGTATGCAAAGGCGGTCTTCTCGCCGCTGACCGCCCGCACGCCCACGCCCTGGTCGATGCTGAAAGAGCCCGTCTTGACAATGCCCTCCTCCAGGCTCCAGCCCTCGCTGCGTGTGTACTGGAAGTACAGGTCGGCATCGTCCACCTGGTGGGTACGGATCTCGGCCAGGGCACGGGCCAAGTGACCTTCGTCGAGGCCGAACGGGGTCAGCAGCAGTTCGCGGGCAACATCAATGCGCTGGCTGGTCGCCGCGCGCTGGGGGGCGGCAGTGGGGGTGCGGAAAGTCATCGGGGCATTTTAGGCGCGTGGCCATGCCCGTGAGGATGCAAGGGCACGAACAGCACACGCACCGCCGTTCCCCTGCGCAGCACCGGTCAGCCTGCGGCGGTGAGATCGCTGGTCGCCGCCGCAGGCGCGTTCTGCTGGACGGACTCGATGCCCGCATCGCGGGCCTTCTCCCCTGAGTACATCTGGCTTTGCCCGATCACCTGGCCATTGACCGCCTTGAGCGTGAAATACGGGGAGCCATCCTTGGCGCAGAGCCGACCGTACCGGCCGTCATTGGGTGCATTTTTCTTGACGGATTCAATGCCATTGAGGGCGCTGGCCTTGGAGTCATACATCTCGCTGGTCAGAATGACCTGCCCATTGCCTGCCAGAAGGTTAAAGACAAACTTGTCGTTCTTGGACTTCTTCAGCTCGAACTTCGACGCCATGGGAGTACCTCCAGAGGTTGCCAAAACACAGTTGGCAGCCGCTTTGTAACCGGAAGGCCTGGCGCACGCAACGCCGCACAAACCCCTGCCGCCAGCCTGGCCTAAATCGCCGCCCGAGGGTCTTTGGTGTCCTGCTTCTGCGCACGCGCCACGGACATCAGAATGCCCAGCGCCAGCCCGAGGGTGACCATGGCCGTACCGCCATAGCTGATGAACGGCAACGGCACCCCCACCACGGGCAGAATGCCGCTGACCATGCCCATGTTCACGAAGGCATAGGTGAAAAAAATCATCGATACGGCCCCGGCCATCAGGCGTCCGAACAGGCTGGTGGCGCCGACGGCAATGGCCAGGCCCCGCCAGACCAGCAGCAAAAAGCAGACGATCAGGAACAGGTTGCCCGCCAGCCCGAACTCCTCGGAGAAGGCGGCAAAAATGAAATCGGTGGTGCGCTCGGGAATGAACTCCAGGTGGGTCTGCGTGCCGGCCATGAAGCCCTTGCCCCACACGCCCCCCGAGCCGATGGCGATCATGCCCTGGATGATGTGAAACCCCTTGCCCAACGGGTCACGGGTGGGGTCCAGCAGCGTGCAGATGCGCTGCTGCTGGTAGTCGTGCAGCACGACCCAGCGCACGCCCTCAGCACACAGCTGGTCGCCCAACAGCACCAGCGTAAAAATGCCCACGCCGCCGATGACCACGGGCGGCAGAACCAGCCTCCACGACAGGCCCGCAAAAAAAATCACCGACAAACCCGCAGCCAGCACCAGCAGCGAGGTTCCCAGGTCGGGCTGCTTCATGATGAGCCCCACCGGCACCACCAGCAACGCCCCGGCCGCCGCAAAATCCAGCGGGCGCAGCGCGCCTTCACGCTTCTGGAACCACCAGGCCAGCATCAGCGGCATGGCAATCTTGAGGATTTCGCTGGGCTGGATGACGATGCCCACATTGATCCAGCGTGTTGCCCCCTTCTTGGTAATGCCAAACAGCGCCACCGCCACCAGCAGCGCCACACCCGCCCCATACAGCGGCACGGCACAGGCCATGATTTTTTGTGGTGGCACCTGGGACACCATGAAAAGGATGGCGCCCGCGATCAGCATGTTGCGCCCATGGTCGGAAAAACGTGTGCCATGGTCGTACCCCGAGGAATACATGGCCACCAAACCCGCGCACGCCAACAAGGCCACCACAAGAATGAGGGGCAGGTCAAACCCACGAAACAGGGGAGCAAGGCGCTGGGGGAGCGTGGGCTTTTCAAATACGACGGCCATCCCCCGATTATCGGGCTGTCGGCCAACGCCGCGCCGTCACCCCGCCTGGCGGAAGGCCATCACCGCCTGGTTGCGCAGGGTCCGCAGCAGGCCCAGGGCTTTGTCATCCACCACAATGCCCCCCGCGCTGGACTGGTCGGCATAGATCAAGGCAAAAGGCTGCCCCTTGATCTGCAGCGGCAGCAGCAGGAACGACGGGGCATTGAGCCCCGCGCGGTACCACTGCGGCAAGCGTGCTTGTATGCGCGGCTCGGTCGCGTCATTGATGAGCGTGTCGGCACCACGCAGGCACACGGCAGCAAACAAGTCACCCGGGGCCTTGAGCGGCACTTTCATGGCGCGCACGGCCGCATCGCTGCCCTCGCCCAGGCCAAAACGGCCGGTCAGAACCTCCGTCTTGGCGTCGCGCAGGCAAAACACCATGCGCCGAAAACCCAGCGCACGGAACATGGTCTCCAGGATCATGCGCAGCACGTCGTTGAGCTGAAAACTCTCGACCATGGCATTGGTGATGTCCTGAATGCCCGCCGCCAGCACCTCATTGACCTGCGCCACCGACACCGCCCCCCCCGCCTGGGAGGCGAGCACGGCGGGCAGGGGCTGGGTTTCACTGGCCCGCAGCTCGTGCGAGCCCAGAGCATCGTCAGACGCCGAGGACGCGCCCGCAGCCGGTGGCAGCCGCAGCAGCCGGGCGGCGGGCGTATCGGGCGCAACGCGCAAATCCAGCGCCTCGGCCAGCGCCACCAGCTTGTGGCGCGCACGCAAGCTGGCTTCGGCAATCGCCTCGGCCGACAGGGCCAGGGTGCGCGCGTACCGGGTACCGATCTGCCCCAATTGGGCCTCCATCTGGGCGGGTTCGCCAAACAGCAGTGTGCTGGCCACCTCGTTGGCCGCCATGGCCGCCCAGCGCAGGCGCTCCACCCCTTGCTCGGGTGCGCGCTGCATGGGCGAACCCATCGGCTTGCGCATGCAGCGCTGCAGGCTCTCCGGCAGCCCCCAGACGCGGGCCACCCCCACGCCCAGGTCCTCAAACCCCAGTCCCAGCACCTGCAAGGCGGCCGACTCCTCGCCGCCCTCGGGGCGCCCCGACGCCACAAGGCTGCGCACCTGCCGGGCTTCTTCGGGAAAATAAAACTCGCACAGCATGCGCCCCAGGTTCTGGAACATGGCGCCAATGAAGGCCTCTTCGGCTGCCTGGCTGGCCCCGCACAGCTCAGCGGCCACCGCTCCGGCCATCATGGCACGCAAAAACTCCTCACGCATCTGGCTGGCGTGGGCCTTGTCCTGCATGTGGTCCAGCAGCACCAGGCTCAGTGCCATATTGCGCACGGCGTTGAAGCCCACCAGACTCACCGCGCGCGACACCGTGCTGATGGTGCCCCGGCTGGCATGGGCGTAGTGCACGCTGTTGACCAGGCGCAGCAGCTTGTTGGTCAGCGCCACGTCCTTGAGGATCTCGTGCGTGAGGTCGCTGATGCTGTCGTCTTCCGAGTTGGCCACACGCTGGATACGGGCCACCGAATCCGACAGCGCCGGGAAATCACTTTTGTGTCGCATGCGCCGCAGCAAAAAATCCAGCGTGGCATTGCTCGCGGCCGTGGGGGCGCTCGCCGGGGCCGCCCAGGCACGCAGCGCGTCGCGGAAATCCGCCGCCGACGCGTAGCGCTGGCCGGGGTCACGCGCCATGCCCCGCTGCAGGATGGCACGCAGGCCGTCGTCCACGCCCGGCCCCAGGTCGTCGGGCAGGGCCAGGTCTTCGTTCGCAAGGCGGTACAGCGCTTGCCAGGTGTCTTTCTGGTGAATGAGCGGCTGGCCCGTGAGCAACTCGATCAGCACCAACGCGGCGGAATACACATCCATCGCAGGCACGGGCGCAGCGCCGGCGGCGGCCTCGGGCGCCATATAGGCAGGGGTGCCGCTGGCCAGCTGGGCATCCGGCTCGGCCTGCACGGGAGCGGCCATGCCGAAGTCCATCACCCGCGCGTGGCGGTGGACATCGACCATGATGTTGGAGGGCTTGAGGTCACGGTGCACGATGCCCGCCTGGTGCGCTGCGTGCAGGCCGTCGAGCACATCCACCAACAGGGTCACGGCGTCATGGGGCGTGCACCGCCCCTGCTGGGCCAGATGTTCGGCCAGCGTGCGGCCGGGCACGTACTCAAACACGATGTAGGGCTGCAGGCCCTGCACGTCGGCCTCGAACACCGGCACGATGTACGGATGGGCCAGGCGGCCCACATGGCGCGCCTCGCGCAGCCACTGCTCCAGTACCGACGGGTCCTGGTCTTGCAAGGGGCGCATGAGCTTGATGGCCACCTCGCGCTGCAGGCGCGGGTCCACGGCCAGCCAGACGGTGGCCTGGGCACCCCGGCCCAGCTGCTTTTTCAGCTCAAACCGGCCCAGCGAGGCGGGGGGCTTGTCGCCTGGTCCGAGCGCCCAACGTCGGGTGGTGGAAAGCGGGGCAAAATCGGGCATGGTGCAGAGGGCAAATCAAGGCGCCGCGCGGCATGGCGCCCTGTGGTTACGATTTGATACCACGTATCTTATGCCTGCGCCGCCCTGTATGGAGCAGTGATTCCCCTGCCCCGCGTTTTTCCCCTTCCGATGACCACCACGCACCTCCTGTACCTGCACGGCTTTCGCTCCTCGCCCTCATCGGCCAAGGCCCGCCAAATGGCGGCCCATGTGGCCCAACACCATCCGGCGGTCACCTTCTGGTGTCCGCAGTTGCCGCCCTCGCCGCAGGCGGCCATGGCGCTGGTGGCAAAGGGCATCGCCTCCTGGCCCCGCCAGGCCATGGGGGTGATCGGATCATCGCTGGGCGGGTTCTACGCCAGTTGGGTCGCGCAGCACGCGGGCTGCCCCAGCGTGATGCTGAACCCAGCCGTGGACCCTGCCCGCGATCTCGCACGCCACATCGGCGAACAGACCACCTGGCAAAACCCCGCCGAGCGGTTCTTTTTTCGGCCCGAGTACATCGCGGAACTCCAGGCCCTGGACATGCGGGGCCGCCCGCCAGCCGCCCCCGAACTGGCCATCATTGCCAAGGGTGACGAAGTGCTGGACTGGCGCGAAATGGCCGGGCGTTACCCCGAGGCCCGGCAGATCGTGCAGGAAGGCGGAGAACACGCGCTGGGCAACTTTGCCGACTACCTGCCCCAGGTGGTGGCGTTTCTCCACCTGGCCTGAAACCGGCCCCCACCGGTTCCCAGCGAGCCCCCTCCCCCGCTACGGAGCCCGCGAGGCCCCTGCGCGGCCAGCCCCCTTCCAGCGCTCGTACTCGCCCGGGTAGGCGATGCGAAAGCGCTTCATGTGGAAAGCAGCCTCGTCATCCTTGCCCAGCAACACAGCACTTTCAATCAGCGCCTGGATGACACGGGGCTCGGGCGAAAAGTGCAGAAGTTCCTTCGCCAGGACATACATCTGCGGCGCAGTCTCCCGCTCCAACGGGGTGGTGGACAACAGCGCAAAATCCACCTGGTCCGAGAAAAACAGCGTGTCGGACACCTTGGACATGGTGTCATCCCGGTATGCGGCCGGCCGCAGCGGCATGGGCAGGTAAAGCAGACTGACGCGGTAGTAGTCCCATGCCACCACCCCACCCAGGGCCGCCACGCCCGCCAACGCCAGCACGGCGGCGGCCCTGGCGGCCGGCAAGGTAGCCCAGCGCGGCAGCGTGCCCTGCCACAGCAGGGCAACCGCCAGCACGGTGACCACCTGGAAAGGGCCGTACCACAGGGGGAACTCCAGCAGGCTGTGCACCCCGACGATGGCCAGAATGCCCCAGGCCAGCTGGCGCACCGGGTCCGTCTCGCGCCAGGGTTTGGCACGCGCCACCCATGCAACCAACGTGGCGCACACCAGCCCCGCCACCGGCAAGCCCAGCTCCACGGCCACTTGCAGGGGCAGATTGTGGGCGTTATCGAGCAGCACACAGAACCGCTCACCGGGGAAGAGGGTGACGTAGTGCGCGTAATCCAGCTCGCCCCAGCCCCAGCCCAACCACGGCTTTTGTGCAATCAGGTACAACACATTCGTCCAGAGAACGCGGCGACTGTTGCAGCCCTGCTCATCGCCCAGGATGCGCGTGAACAGGCCATCGGTGGTGAACCCTGTCCAGTCCAGCAGCAGGCGGGGCATCAGCCAGGCGGCTGCGGCATACAGCAGAACCCCCGCCAGCGAAAGCCCCAGCGCCACGCGGCCACAACTGGCACGCCAGAGCACCAGCAGGCCCACCACCAGCAGCCACTGCGCGGCCCCCGTGCGCGAGGCCGTGGCCGCACTGGCCATGGCCAGCAGCGTGAGCCCCCAGGCCAGCAACAGCCCCACCAGCCACGAGGGCCAGGGCCGCCCCCCGCCCAGCAAGACCTTCTGCACCAACGCGGCCTTGCCCCCGGCATCCAGCCGCGCCTGGGTCTGCGCGAGGATCCACAACAGGGCCCAGACCCCCAGGCTCAGCAACGATGCCTGCTGGTTGCGCTGGCGCAGGTTGCCAATCGCCTGGCCCGGAGTGGAAGCCTGCACCCAGGGTGACAACCCCACATCCCCCGCAAAATACTGCACCAGCCCGATGACGCTGCCCAGCAGCCCCGCCAGCAACAGCCCGGCGGCCAGCTGGGTGCCGATGAATACGCGCCCATCCGCCCCATCCGCCCCAACGCTGCGCGCGCGCCTGCTGCGCCACCACCAAAGCAATAGCATCACCAGGCCACAGGACCAGGACGCCATCACGGGCCAGAAGTTGGAGCTGGGGGGCTGGGTATAGCCAAAAACAAAGGGCAGCGTCAGGGCCACCATCCAGAGGGGCGCGGCAACAGCGTCAAAAAGCATGGGGCTCACTCAGAAGGGATTCAGCGGTGGGGCGGTGCCGGCGAGGTGGTGCGCATCATAGGGGTTAGCCACTGCCCCCGGCCAGGAAGCAGAAGGCCGGTGCGGGCCCATGGGACAATCCCCGCCATGCATGCACTGTTTGAAGAAGCCGGCAAATTCATGGCCGGTCGTATCCTGTCCGAAGCCGATACATCCGCCCAGGTCGAGCTTGACTCGGGCAAGCGGGTCAAGGTCAAGGCCGCCCACATCCTCCTGAAGTTCGAAAAGCCGGCCCCGGCGGAACTCATCGCCCAGGCGCAGGCCGTGGCCGAGTCCATCGAACTGGACCTGGCCTGGGAATTCGCCCCCGAAGACGAATTCGGCTTTGCCGACCTGGCACGGGACTACTTCTCCGAGAACGCCACCCTGGTCCAGCAGGCCGGCGCCCTGTTTCGGCTGTACGACGCGCCGCACTACTTCCGCCGCGCGGGCAAGGGCCGGTTCAAGAAGGCATCGGCCGAGATCCTGCAGCAGGCGCTGGCCGCCATCGAGAAGAAAAAAGCCCTCCTCGCGCAGATCGACGAGTGGGCCGCAGCGCTCGGACGCGGCGAATGCCCGCAGCCCATCCGCGACCAGCTCTACAAAATCCTGTTCAAGCCCGACAAGAACGCGCCCGAGTACA